>PLSV01000120.1:9404-63741 GCA_003165235.1 Syntrophobacteraceae bacterium | reverse complement strand
CGCCGGGAACGATGCCTTCTTCCACTGCGGCGCGGGTAGCGTTCAGCGCATCTTCCACCCTGGCCTTTTTCTCCTTCATTTCAGTTTCGGTGGCGGCGCCAACGCTTATCACTGCAACACCGCCCACCAACTTGGCAAGCCTTTCCTGGAGCTTTTCACGGTCGTAATCGCTCGTGGTCTCCTCGATCTGGGTGCGGATCTGGCGGACTCGGCCTTCAAGGGTCTTACGGTCCCCGGCGCCGTCAACTATTGTGCTGTTGTCCTTGTCGATACGGATTGTCTTGGCTTTGCCAAGATCATTCAAGGAAACAGTTTCGAGCCGGACGCCCTTCTCCTCGCTGATTACCTGTGCGCCTGTGAGAATGGCTATGTCTTCGAGCATCGCCTTGCGCCTGTCGCCAAAGCCCGGGGCCTTCACCGCGCAAACCTGGAGGGTGCCACGGAGCTTGTTGACTACCAGGGTGGCAAGCGCTTCGCCTTCAATGTCTTCCGCTATAATCAGAAGCGGCTTGCCCATCTTGGCGATCTGCTCGAGAACAGGCAGCAGGTCCTTCATACTGCTTATCTTCTTCTCGTTTACGAGAATCATAGGCTCGTTGAGCAGGACTTCCATCTTCTCAGGGTCGGTGACGAAATAAGGGGAAATATATCCGCGGTCAAACTGCATCCCTTCGACCACCTCAAGGGTAGTCTCCATTGACTTGGCTTCTTCGACCGTGATTACGCCTTCTTTGCCTACCTTGTTCATCGCTTCTGCAATGATGTTTCCGATGGTGGCGTCGTTATTGGCGGAAATGGTGCCCACCTGGGCGATCTCTTTCTGGTCCTTGATGGGCTTGCTGATTTTCTTTAGCTCCTCGACTACGATTTGGACAGCCTTTTCGATCCCCCGCTTGATCGCCATCGGGTTATGACCCGCGGTTACCAGCTTGGAGCCTTCATAGTAGATGGATTGCGCCAGAATTGTTGCGGTTGTCGTCCCGTCTCCGGCGACGTCGCTGGTCTTGCTTGCGACTTCCTTCACCATTTGCGCGCCCATGTTTTCGAACTTGTCCTCGAGTTCGATCTCCTTGGCTACCGTAACGCCATCCTTGGTCACAGTAGGGCCGCCGAAACCCTTCTCGATAACCACATTTCGGCCTTTGGGGCCTAAAGTAACCTTTACTGCGTCTGCGAGCGTGTTGACGCCATTGAGCAGCAACTCGCGCGCTTTAGTGTCATAAATCAACTGTTTGGCCATGAGACTGTTCCTCCTGGTGTTTTTTCAAATGAAGCAAAAGCTTATTCGATAATCGCAAGAATATCGTCCTCGCGCATGATCAAAACTTCCTGGCCCTCGATGGTGATATCGGTGCCGGCGTATTTGCCAAAAAGAACGCGGTCTCCCTTTTTGACGTCGAGCGCTCTTCTGGAACCGTCTTCCATGACCCTGCCGTTTCCGGCTGCGAGGACTTCTCCCTGGATGGGCTTTTCTTTCGCCGTATCGGGAATGATGATCCCGCCTGCGGTTTTCTGTTCCTCTTCCATGCGTTTGACCACGACGCGATCGTTAAGCGGTCTGAGGTTCATAACAACTCCTTTCGCTTTGATTGAATGGATTTTGGGCAAGGACCAACTTCAAACACACGCCCTAGTGTTAGCACTCACCTATGATGAGTGCTTTTAATCATCTGAAATTCATTTGGCAAGTGAAAAAGACCCGCTCGGTGGGAAAAAAAGCGAAAAGATTGTTCCGATCCCCGACTGGGATCGAATTACCTCTATGCTGCCTCCGGCTTTCTCCACCAGTTGATAGACTATGCTCAATCCCAGACCTGTTCCGTTTGTCTTGGTGGTAAAAAAAGGATCGAAAATCCTTTTGAAAGCCCCGTCTGGAATTCCACATCCGGTATCGGTGATGTCTATTCGGATCGGTCTGGTCGGCCTATCGGGAGGCACCTGAAAGCTGACCGAAATCGAAAGCTCTCCCCCCTCCGGCATCGCTTCCAGAGCGTTGACTAAAAGGTTCCACAGCACCCGGTGGAGATGGTGGGGATCGATTGCTATAAACGGCCTGGTCTGAAAATCCGTCCTGATAACGTGAGATGTGGTCGCCTGTTTTTTGGTCTTAAGAAGAGCGATTATCTCCTCTATTACGGAACAGACTGCTACATCTTCGACCTGCGCCGATTTGGGAGAACCTTTCGCCATCCATAGAAATTCGGTGACAAGCCCGTTTATGCGCTCGATTTCGCGCTGCACTATCCCCATAAGCTTCTTGTTAAGCGCATTTTGTCCCATTTCGCCCCTAAGAATCTGCATGGCCCCGCTCATCGCTGCAAGCGGATTCTTGATCTCATGGGCGATTTCGGCCGCGAATCTTCCAGCGAGAACCAGCCTCTCCATCCTCTGTATGTGTTCCTCGATGGCTTTTAGCTTGGTCAGGTCTATGAATATGATGATCCAGCCAAAAGTCTCACCGCTTTCATTCTGGAGGACAGAAGCTGAGTAGCCAAGGGTGATCTGGATGCCGGATGGATGGTTGTAGGCAGTCTCCATGCGGCTCGCCTGACTTCGACCGTCCGTCCCGTTGCTCTGCTGAAACCTCGAGATATCGATGGTTGGGAAAAGCTCAGTCACGGACAGCCCGGCGATTTTGCCGGATTTTACTCCAAGAATCTCCTCCGCGGCGTTGTTTGAAAATATGATGCATCCGTTGAGGTCAACAGTCAGCAGACCACTGGACATGCTCTGGACGATGCTTGTATGAAGGGTGACAAGCGTGCTCAAATCTCTTTCGCGCTCGCGAACCCGCAGGCTTGACCTTTGCAACTCCTCGGCGAGATATCCGGCAAGAAAGCCTAGCAGGAAAAAACCCGCTGTATTCATTAGGATGTAAAAGAAATAGGCGCCGCTGTCAGGCTCCTGTCCGGTCCGGGCGACGAGCTGAAGTGGTGAGATCCACCCGAAGTACTGAAGGTCGAGGAGGAGTCCGTAGACCAGAGAGCATGCCGATGCGGTGAGGAGGCTTCCTCGCCGGTAAAGCAACAGGGCTGAACTTATGATCACGAGCATGTAAAGAAATGAGAAGGAGCTTTCGATTCCTCCCGTCATGTAGACCAGGACGGTTACCGCGCCCAGATCGAAAAGGATCTGGGCACAGGCGAACTGCGCTAGGTGACGGACCCGTTCGAGGCTGAGAGCGCCGACAATTGTGAAAAGAAACAGGATGCACGAAAAAATATAAAGAGGGTGAAAGTGCGCTGAAAGCAGGTCGGCATTCCTTGCGATTTGGACGGCAAGGGTAAGAATGAGGAAAAAAACGGCAAAAACAAGCCGGTAAAGTAGGAGCTTTTTGAGCTTCCCTCTGAATCGGCTGTCATCGGAGGCATTATCATCCTGCCCGGGTGAGAGTGGGGCCATTTCACACTCTATCTCCCGACCACATCGGCTAATTGGAAGATCGGCAGGTACATTGCCACGAGCAGTCCGCCGATAGTGACGCCGAGAAAAAGGATCAGCAAAGGTTCGAGCATTGATGTCAAGACTCCGACAGCAGCGTCGACTTCCTCGTCGTAAAAATCGGCTATCTTGCCAAGCATGGAGTCGAGCGCCCCGGTAGCCTCGCCAACCGCGATCATCTGGGTCACCATAGGCGGAAAAACGTGTGTTTCAGCCAGAGGCTCTGCAACAGGACGGCCCTCGGAAATGGAGAGACGCGCATTCCGGATGGCTTTTTCGACTACCGAGTTTCCGGCTGTGGCGGCAACCACTTCGAGGCCGTCAAGAATCGGCACTCCGCTCGAGAGCATCGTCCCCAGCGTTCTGGTAAAGCGGGCCACGGCGACCTTGCGGATCAGCACGCCGAAGACGGGCGCTCGCAGTAAAAGGCGGTCAAAGATGTCGCGCCCTCTAGTCGTCTTGCGAAACTGGCGAAGCCCGACAATGAGCAGGATAAGCGCAATGATCATCCAGTGAAAGTAGCGCTTTGCAAAGTCGCTCATGTTCATGACAACTAAGGTCATTCCCGGCAATTTTACTCCCGCGTCCAGAAAAAGCCGGCTAAAGACAGGAATGACCCAGATCAGGATAACCGCCACCACGATTACGGCGATTGCGACCACAATTACCGGGTAGGTTAGGGCGCCTTTCACCTTTTTCTTCAACTGTGCTATTTTTTCGATGTATGCAGCGAGCCTGTTGAGGATTACGTCGAGGATACCGCCGATCTCGCCTGCAGCAATAAGATTATGGAATAGGTTGTCAAATACCTTTGGGTGCTTTTTCACTGCGTCTGACAGAGTTGATCCCTCCTCAACGTCCTTTTTGATCTGTCGGATAACTCTTTTGAAATTCGCGTTCTCCTGTTGTTCCTGGAGAATATCCAGGCACTGGACAAGCGGGAGGCCGGCGTCGATCATCGTCGCAAACTGCCGAACGAATACGACTTTGTCCTTATCTCTGACCTTTCCGGCTATGGCCGGGAAATAGTCCCCCAGAGCCTTGGGCTTCACTCGCACAGCTCTAATGGCTATTCCCTTCCTGACGACCATCTGACGCGCCAGAGGAAGATTATCAGCCTCTATTTCTCCTTTTTGTCTTTTCCCTGCGCGATCCGTACCAGCCCACACATAAACCGCCATTTCGCTCTCCTGTTGCGTCAAAAAACTATTTGGGGAGGGGTGACAGCGGTATTGAATGCAAATTTTGGTCCATAATCGTCTATTGGACGCTTGTTCTAAAATATACCGGGAGTTTTATGGGGTGGGATCCAAAACCAACTAATCTTTGGTCGAAGACCTTATGACCTCCTCAATGGAGGTTGTACCCTCCTTTAGCTTATTGATCCCGCTGCGTCTGAGCGTTGTCATCCCCAAACGGATGGATTCCTTCTTTATTTCAGCCGCAGAGGCGCCCATCAGAACGAGTTCGCGAATCTGATCGTGCATAGGCATGGCTTCGTACAAAGCAATGCGGCCCCGGTATCCCGTATTGTTGCAGACGGGACATCCCTTTCCGCGATAGCATGTAAATGTGCCCAGCTCCTCGTCCAGAACCCCCAGGTCGAGCAGTGCCTCAGGCGGGACATTTTCGACGGTTTTGCATTCATTGCATACCAGGCGAACGAGTCTCTGGGCGATGACGAGGTTTACGGCTGAGGCCACCAGAAAGGCTTCGACTCCCATATTGAGCAGCCGGTTTATAGTGCTGGGGGCATCATTGGTATGGAGAGTGCTCAGCACCAGGTGGCCGGTGAGGGCCGCTTTCACCGCGATTTCCGCCGTTTCGAAATCTCTTATCTCACCGACCATGATGATATCGGGGTCCTGTCGGAGAAACGATCTCAGGGCAGCGGCGAAAGTGAGGCCGATAGCCTCGTGCACCTGAACCTGGTTTATTCCGGCCAGATGATATTCAATGGGGTCTTCAGCGGTCGAAATATTGTGGCTGACTTTGTTCAAATCCGAAAGTGCGCTGTAAAGAGTCGTGGTCTTGCCGCTCCCGGTAGGTCCGGTGACCAGCACCATTCCGAAGGGCAAGTAGATTGCCTCTCGAAAATTCTTGTACTGAAGTTCTTCGAACCCGAGCTTGGTCATGTCGAGTTGGAGCCCGGCCTTGTCGAGAAGGCGCAGTACGACCTTTTCACCAAAAAGCGTAGGCAGAACAGAGACCCGGAAGTCCATCTCGCGTCCCTTTGTCTTGAGTCGTATGCGTCCGTCCTGAGGAAGCCTCCTCTCGGCTATGTCGAGACAGCTCATTATTTTTACGCGTGAGATAAGGGCGTTCTTGAAATGGTTGGGTGGGCGCATCACTTCATAGAGCACACCGTCTATACGGAAGCGAACACGCATGGTTTTCTCATAGGGCTCCAGGTGAATATCGCTCGCTTGTTTTCGGATTGCGTCCATCAAAATCATGTTCACGAGCTTTACCACAGGTGCCTGCTCGGCGGCGGTTTCCAGAGTCGAGAGGTCCATCTCGTCCGACGCCTGCTCCAGATCGATGTCGACTTCCTCCTTGAGCATTTCCAGATAATCATCCAGCGAGTCTTCTGTTGCAAAATATTGCCCGATGACTTTCCTGATCACGCTGTCAGAGGCGACGTGAACCTGGACGTTCTTCCGGGTGAGGAAGCGAAGGTCGTCTATGATGAAAAGGTTGCCGGGGTCAGACATGGCGACGTGAAGGGTATTGCCCATAAGCCCGAACGGCACGGCCTGGTATTTGTGCATGATATCGAGAGGAATCATTCCCGCGACTTGTTTGGGTGAGCTAAGCCTGGATAAATTCACCTGAGGACAGCGAAACTGCTTGGCTATAAACTCCGAAAGAGTATCCTCATCGATTATGCCCAGCTTTATCAGGGCGGCGCCAATTCGTTCTCCGCTATGATGCTGCTCGTCCAGCGCGCGGTGGAGTTGCTCGATGGATACAAGGCCTTCCTGGACCAGCAGTTCTCCTATTTTCTTGGCCACAGTTCGAAATCCTCTCGAAATACGTTGGTGCAACTGTAATTAAGTCGGCGCATGTAGTTAAATATTCAACTAAAATCCAAAAATAAAATATAAAAACCCTTGACAGAGATTAATTCCCGGTTATTATTCGCACCGTTTTCCCCACTTGGAAAACAAAATCATACCAGAATAGGGGGTGGTTGTCATGGTTTGCTCAACGATGAAGGCGGGAACCGAATGCGCCTTCATGACGAAAACGGGATGTGGCTACAACGGCGGCACATGCCATCAGATCGTGGAGCAGTGCGAAGGATGTCAGCGCACTGTCGAATTTGCGGCCGGGAAGTTCTGCAGCAGCTATCCGAATCCTATCATTAAATGGAGAGCCAGCGCCTGTAATTTTGCAACTCATACCAAGGTGGAGGCGCAAGATCGGCAGAAAATCAATCCTCTCAAGGCTTCCAAAAGAAACAACAAGAAGAAATAAAGTTTTTCGCTGGTTCGTGAGAGCGGCCTCCAGTACGTCTTACGTCTCGGAGGTTTGCTCTCGCCTATCTCTTGTCTGTTTCAGCCGTGCGTCGGTTGCCATCTATGGTTTCACTATGAGTGTATAATCATTCTTGTTTTCGTTTGACTTCCCCCGTGCCCATCCGTTATGGAAGTAGGGGTGAAACTAGTAATCCTGCGGTCCCTGCCTTACGCCGGGGTCAGATTTGCCGTTACGACTCGTCCCAGAAAGGAAGCGCAACAGTGGAACAGACTTTGATTCTGACCGGAGCACATGCTGCAGCAGATGCGGCCAGATTGTGCCGCGTTCAGGTCGTCGCCGCCTATCCGATCACGCCCCAGTCCAAAATACCCGAGATCCTGTCCGGATATGTTGAAAAAGGGAATTTGAAGGCCCAATTAGTGCGTGTCGAGAGCGAACATTCGGCAATGGGCGTATGCATGGCTGCGTCCATCGTGGGGGCGAGGGCTTTTACTGCAACCTCCGCAAACGGCCTTGCCTACATGCATGAGCAACTGCATTGGGCCGCCGGAGCGCGGCTTCCGATAGTGATGTCGGTCGCCAACCGTGGAATGGGAGCGCCCTGGACCATTCTCAACGATTCCCAGGACAGCATCTCACAACGCGACACCGGCTGGATGCAATTCTACTGCATGAACAACCAGGAAGTCCTTGATCTTACTATCGTAGCGTTCAAGGCCGCAGAGCAGCTTCTGATTCCGTGCATGGTCTGCTTCGACGGATTTTGGCTCTCGCACACTTTTATGCCCGTAGTTATGCCCGGCCAGCAAGAGGTCGATGCGTTCCTTCCCCCGTATATTCCTTTTCACACGCTCGATCCGGAAAACCCGGTGAACATCAATCCAGTGGTTATGAGCGACCCTATTCCCGACGGGGACGGGGTGCTTTCGCCAAGCTATATGGGGTTTCGGTTTCGGCTCCAGCAGAGCCTGGAAGAGGCTTTTCCCGTTATCAGCCAAGCCGGCCGGGAGTTTGGTGAGATTTTTGGCCGCTTCTATGATGACCCGCTCTACCGCTACCGGGCTGACGACGCCGATTTTCTTTTCATCACCATGGGCGCCCTTGCCAGCCAGGCTACCGAAATAGCAGACGATCTTAGACAAGAGGGTGTGAAAGCAGGCGTTCTGGGCGTTCGCGTGTACCGGCCTTTCCCTGCAGGCGAACTGCTCCAAGCGGTCCGGGGCAGGCGTGCTGCAGCGGTTATTGAGAAAGCCATCAGTTATGGATACCAGGGCGCTCTCATGACAGAATTGAAGGCCTGTCTCTACAGGGAAAACGGGGGAAGTCCCGTGATCTCCAACTTCATCGTCGGCCTTGGTGGAAAAGACGTCTCAGCCGCCGACCTGCTTCGGGCCGCCCGCGAAAGCCTTGCAGCGGCCAAAAGTGGTATGCCGCCCGATAAACCGCAATGGATCGGCTACGGGATTTAAAATATCAAAAAAAGAAAGATAATCGGCCATGTCTGCGCGAACAGCCATTCTCGAGTACCCTGAAAAAGAATATATCCTTCCGGGCAACCGGCTCTGCGCCGGTTGCGGAGTTAACATTGCATACCGGTTTATGTTGAAGGCGCTGGGGCAAAAAACAATCATTTGCATACCCGCCTGCTGCATAACCATTCTGCACGGCATCTACCCTAAGACGCCGATCTTGGCGACCACTGTCAACACGACGTTCGCCAGCACAGCGTCCACCGCCTCTGGATTGGCAGCCGGTCTCAAGGCCACAGGCCGTGATGACTGGAACGTCCTGGCAGTTGCCGGAGACGGGGGGACTTTCGACATGGGAATTCAGTCCCTGAGCGGCGCTGCCGAGCGAGGCGATAATTTTATCTATGTATGCTATGACAACGAAGCCTACATGAATACGGGCGTTCAGCGCTCCAGCGCAACTCCGGCGGGGGCCTTGACCACTACGACGCCAATCGTGCCCAAAAGGCAACCCAAGAAAGACTTCATGCAGATAATGGATGCCCACGGCATTCCCTACCTCGCTACTGTTTCCTCCTCCTATCCGGGTGACGTTTACGATAAATTCCTTAAGGGTCGAGACATCGAGGGGACCAGATTTTTTCACCTGTCAGCGCCTTGTCCGACCGGATGGTGGTATCCTACCAAAGATACCGTGAAAATCGGGCGTATGATGGTCGAATCCTGTGTCTTCCCGCTCTATGAGATAGAAAAGGGCCGTCTTAAACTCACAGGCAAGAGCCTGAGCATCGCCAGAAGCGGCAGAAAGAAGCCGGTTGATGAGTACATAGCTCTCCAGGGCCGTTTCAAAAAAATCACTTCGGAACAGGTGACCGAGTTTCAAAGAAAAGTGGATGACAAGTGGCAGGCGCTGTTGAAGAGAGCAGGGTTTTAACCCTGGTTTTTGTCCACGGCGTTGATTTCATTGGTTCCTGGGAGCCAAATGCTCAGAAAGTCCTCAACTCATGATACGATATCCTGTTTTGTGCCTGATAGTCTGTGTTTGCATCCTCTTTGCCACGGGTGAGGGCCTCGCGCAGACACAAAAGACCAAAGATGTGATTCTGGCCACAACCACCTCGACCGTTGATTCGGGACTCTTGGATTATCTTGTGCCGATATTTGAAAAGAAGACAGCCTACAGGGTAAAGACAATTGCGGTCGGTACCGGCCAGGCGCTGGCAATGGGCGAGAAGGGTGAAGCGGACGTCTTGTTGGCCCACGCTGCGGAGGCTGAAAAGAAGCTGGTTGAATCGGAGGTTGTCCGAAATTACCGGCTTGTGATGCATAACGATTTCATCATCGCAGGTTCGCCGGAAGATCCTGCGAAGATTAAAGGGAAAAGCGCCGCCGATGCGTTAAAGGCAATTTTTGGGAGCGAGGCTTTTTTCATCTCGAGAGGCGACGATTCAGGGACTAATAAGATGGAGCTTAAGCTCTGGAAAGAAACCGGGCTGAATCCAAAAGGGGCCAAATGGTACGTGGAATCAGGGCAGGGGATGGGCGCCACCCTCTTTATGGCATCGGAGAAGAAAGGCTATACCCTGAGCGACCGAGGAACATACCTCGCGCAAAAGCATAACATAAGGCTCCATGTACTCTGTGAAGGAGACCCGTCGCTTCTCAATATCTATCACGTCATGGAAGTGAACCCGGAAAAATTCGGCAAAGTCAACGCCGATGGCGCCAAAGCCTTCGTCGATTTTATGACTTCCCAGGAGACCCAGAAGCTTATAGGCGATTTCGGGAAGGACAAATTCGGGCAACCGCTTTTTTCCCCTGATGCAGGCAAGCAGATGTGATGGGGACCGTGTGACTTCCGGTTCGCAAAATGGCAGGACTGCCGGAAGGTGGTTGTGTGTATCGCGTTTGTTTTTGATTAGTAGTTCGTTATGTATTTCTTGACATAACGATATTTTTGCAGTATTGAACCGACTGTAAGTTTTATCCCCTATACAAGGCCGGGTCTTCGTTGTGGAGCCCGGTTTTTCATTTTTCCTCTTTTGATCCGGAAAAGAACAGGTCCCGGAAAAGCTCATCGGCGGAAGCCCTTGTGAGGTCATTGAGCTTTTCAAATCTTTCTATGATTTCTATAGCGAAGGGGGTTAGTTTGGAGCCGCCTCCCCGGATCCCTCCGGTTTTTCTGTCAAGAAGGTCTTGTCCCAGTCTTTTTTCGGTGGCCCGCACTTTTCCCCAAACGGCGCGGTAGCTCATTTGAAGTTCTTGGGCAGCCGCGTGGATAGAGCCGTGTCTGGAAACCGCCTGCAAGATATACAGGCGGCCCGTCCCGAAAATCACCTGGCCTTTTTCGTCTTCGATCCAGACTTTGGATTTCACGGAAAGATTCGGAGGATTTGGCATTTTTTGGTATGAAGCCTTCCTTTCTTGAAAGCTCAATCGTTATAAAGCTCCTGCATGGCGGCCGAATAGTGTCCGTTTTCGCCGTAAATGTAAAAAGGCTTTTCGACTTTGAGGCCTTCCCCCCCGCTTTTGCGGCATTCAAGATGGACAAGCCGGCTCGAACCGTGTGGATGCGGGTAGACGATCGTCAGCCGTTTCGGGCTGAAACCGTGGTCGAGAGCAGAGCGCAGCAAGTTTGCAAGCCGGGTGGCGGGATAGACAAGGGCAACTCGCCCCCCCACCCTGAGCAGATACCGCGCAGCCTCGAACACGTCGGCTATTGTAGCAGTGAGTTCGTGGCGCGCAATGGCTTTTTGCGTGTCGAGGTTTATGCGGCCCGTGCCTGGCTTTCTGTAGGGGGGATTGCTGAGGGCCAGATCAAAGCTGCCAGCCTTGAACGCGGATGAAATCTCACGAAAATCCATCTGGTGAATCTCTATGCGTTCGCTAAAACCATTTTCATTGACGTTTTTCTTTGCAAGCTTGGCAAGCTCCGGCTGAATCTCCACTCCCGCAATTTTACGCTCTGTCCTTGTCCGATAAGCCAGTACGAGCGGTATCACGCCGCAGCCGGCCCCGAGGTCTATCACGCGGTCCTCTTTCCTTATACTGGTAAGGCCGGCCAGCAGGACCGCATCAAGCGAAAAACGGTAACCTTTTTGTTCCTGGCGTACGATTAGCCTTCCGCCAAAAAGGGCGTCACTGGTTTGCGGCCGTTTCTCTTGCAGGGTCTTCGACGTCAAAAAATTTCCTCGTCGGGGGAAAGAGGGTTTGTCACCAGTCCGGACATTACCTTCGGATAAAAGTAGGTGGACTTGTGAGGCATTATGAGACCTGCGCTTGCAACTTCCCGGACCTGTTCGATTCGCGTTTGATTTACGAAAAAGCCCGCGTCGAATCTACAGGATTTTACCGCATCGAGAGCTTCGGCAAAATCATGCATGAAGCTGATATTGCGTTCATTTGCGAGGAACTGGTCCGAGAGTCCGAGAAGGTCCCGGAGCACTACCTGGTCAAGCACGACGACATCGAGCGTTCTCAGCGGCGCAGGCGTCCCTTTCTGCTCGATCAAAGCTGAAACTACATCTCTTTTCGCCGTGAGCACATAGACGCACGCCGCACCTTTGCAATAGAAACCGATGCTCGTATCCTTCCTCGAGCCTCCAGCCCTGATTGCCTCTTTCCATCTAAGTTCTCCGCCGTTTTCGGACTCAAAACGCTCGATATGGAACCAGTTTTTAGCTCTTTGCATAAGCAGCCCGCAGTCCCACTCGTCGAGATTTCTCAAGAGCCGGTGAGTGGGCAAAATGGTGAGCCCCGGGTCGTTCATATCCGTAAGGTATACCATTATGAACTCGAAGGAGGCATGAGGGTTCCCGCTGCCGTAACGCTCCCGAAACGCGTTTCTGTAGTTCAGCGCTGTTTCGTAGCGATGGTGGCCGTCGGCAATAAAAATCGGCTTGTCCATCGTAAGCTTGCGGACTTCATGCAGGACCGGCGTGTCCGTTACCGGCCAAATCCTGTGAGTCATACCGGCAAAATCCGTAAACGAGACGACCGGATCCCCCCGTCTCCCGGAGGCAAGGGCGGAGTATATCTCTTCGTTCGAATCGGGATAAAGCGCGAATACCGGACTAAGGTTCGCATTACAGGCCAGCATGAGGGCCAGACGCTCATCTTTTATGGCTTGGAAAGTTTTCTCATGGGGGAGGACCCTGCCCGAGAAAAATTCCTCGAGCCGCATGGCGCAGATGAAGCCTTTGCGGGTTTTTAAGAGTTCGGGACCATTCTTGTAGTCCACTTCGTAGCAGTAAATGGACGGCTTCGGGTTGCGCACCAGAATTCCCTGATGCTTCCATTGCCTGATCCATGCCGCCGCTCTGGTATGGGGATTGTCCTCGCTGGAGTCTTCAGGCGCCGGCAATCCCAGTTCCAAACGAATAAAATTATATGGACTTCTTTCGTGAAAGACCCGCTGTTCTTCGGGTGATATTACGTCGTAAGGGGGAACAACCACTTGAGCAAGGTCGGGAACCATTTCCTGGTTGTAGCGCAATCCCCTGAACGGAGCGATTTCAGCCATGAGCTTCGATGGTCCTTTCTGCCGGTATGCCCTGGAGTAACAGGCGCTCGTGCCGAGGACATTTTTGCTAGCACAGGTCGGCTCGTTTTACAAACGGAAATCGGAACGCCCTGCGAGGTTCTTCGCCGGCCGGCATCCAACTCCGCTTACCAGAAGGGTCCGCCATCTTCGAACAGGCGTCTTTGGGCCGAATCGGCAAAAAAGATCCCGGAAAAATCTGCCGTAATGCGCGGCGCTCCGAAATGTTCGATAATGCGGCAGGCGAGGTCCAGCCATCGGGTGGAAGAATCTATAATGGCCTGATCGCTGCTTGCGGCAACGCACTTGTCGAAGGGAAACTCGCTCTCCGGGACCGGCGTGGCCCTTGCTCCCCCTGAAATCCCCGCCCTGATGAGCCTCTCGCGATAGATGGCGGCAAGCTCGCCGCTCCGGCTCATTGGTTCGTCGAACAGGAAAAGGACCTTAGCGGGCGGAAATTCCTCGAAAAACTTGAATGCCATATCAAGGGCCAAATTGCTCGTCTCGGTCATGCGAAACCGGTAGGACAGACCGGCAAGGTCCCGCAGCGCGCCGTCATTTGCTTTGAACAGCGGCCTGCCTTCTATGTAGCTCTCGATTGTGATCTGGACGTTATGGCCGTCCACGACCACCAGTTCCCGCTGCCAGCCGGACCCCATTTCCCGTTTTTTGCGCCTGGCTATGGCTTCCTGCTGGCCGAACAGCCCTCGGCTGAGCAGCATGCGTTCCAGTGCATCCAAATTATAGCGATTTCCCGTAAGATCGAGGGCGGCTGTTCTCGGATAGGATTTGTTCAAAAGAAAAAAGAAATCGGCTGCTGCCTGGTACAGGAGCCATTTTCGTTTTGAGCCAAGGGTTAACGAGTTCTTCAATGCTTTAAATCGAGCCATCACTTGGCGCTTCGGCATCATTGGCTACAGTATCCCGGGTTGGCGCCGAGTTTCGCAGCTCCCGCCGAAGCACCTTGCCCACAATGGTCTTGGGCAGCGACTCCCGGAACTCAACCTCTTTGGGGACCTTGTATGGCGCCAGCTTTTCTCTGCACCAGTCGAGGATTTCTTGCCGGTTGAGGGTTTCACCCTGCTTTGGAACGACGAAAACTTTCACCGCCTCCCCCTTTTTCGGATCGGGGACCCCGATTGCTGCGGCGTCGCGCACCTTGGGGTGCTCGAAGAGCACTTCCTCTATCTCGCGCGGGTAGATGTTGTAACCGGCCGATATCACCAGGTCTTTTTTGCGCTCCACGGTGAACACATACCCGGAATTGTCCATGGTCGCAAGGTCGCCGGTATAGAGCCATCCGTCCCGAATGGCCTCCAGGGTTTCCTTTTCGTTTTTCCAGTAGCCTTTCATTACCTGCGGCCCGCGAACGATCAGTTCGCCAACCTGGCCTGTCGGCATGTCGATGGTTCCGGTTTTCGGATCCACTATGCGGCAATCAGTGTCGGGCAGTGCGATCCCGATCGAGCCGGGCTTGCGCGTCCCCTCGATGGGGTTTGCGTGCGTAACCGGGCTGGCTTCGGAGAGGCCGTACCCCTCCACGATCTTGCTTCCCGTTTTCTGTTCGAATTGGCGCACGACCTCGACCGGCATAGGGGCGGACCCCGTTATGCAGAACCGGATCGAGGAAAGGTCGAAAGAATCTGCTTTCGGATGAGCCATCAACGCAATGTAGATTGCCGGGACTCCCGGGAAGACCGTCGGCCTTTTCTTCCTTATGGTCTTTATGAGTTCGTCTGCATCGAAGCGCGGCATTGGAATAATTGCACAACCGGTGTAGATGGCGAGGTTGAGAGCCACTGTCATGCCGAACGCATGAAAGAAGGGCAGCACGGACAGGAAGCGTTCCTTGCCGCAGTTTATTTCGGGAAACCATGATGCAACCTGCACAACGTTTGACAAAATGTTTCTGTGAGTGAGCATCGCGCCCTTGGAGAGGCCGGTGGTCCCACCTGTGTACTGAAGCAGGGCCAGGGAGTCGGGATACGCAGCACAGGGAATCGGATCGGGCCGGTTATCATGGATCATCTTTTTTAGGCTGAAGACATGAGTTCCATCGTAGGGGACGGAGGTGAACAGCTTTTTGAAGAAAGCTCTAACGGGATAAAGACACCGAAGAGGCAAGGGCAGGTAGTCTTTTACACTCGTTGCTATGGTTGTGCGGATTCCCGTTTCGGGCAGGACTTTTTCGGCTTTCGGATAGAGATGGTCCAAAATAAAAAGTATTTCTGCGTCGGAGTCCATCCATTGATGAAAAAGCTCGCGTTCCACGTAGAGCGGATTTGTCATAATGACTATCGCTCCCAGCCAGAGCACGGCGTAATAGGCTATCACACACTGGGGAGTGTTCGGGAGCATCACGGCCACTTTCGTGCCCTCGCCCACTCCCATCTGCTTAAGACCGTTCGCCAGCCGGAGCACATGGTCCCATAATTGGCGGTAGCTGAGCCTGGCGCCGAAGAAGTCGATCGCCATACTGTCGGGAAGGAGCCTGGCGTTTTGCTTCAGAATCAGGGGCAGGCACGTTTCAGGATACTCCCGTGAGAACGGGACCTCCGGGTCATAACTCCTGTGCCAGATTCGGTCCATCTATCTTCCCCGCATACGGCCGCATTTCATTTAAGTTCGTGGACAAGACCGGTGAGCATCAGCCTTCTATTGACATGCATCGGGCCTGTTTGACAACTTTTCTTTGCAGGGACCGATTAAAATTAAACGCGCCATTAAATTTAAGCATTAGTCTGGGGTTTGGCCCCCCATGATTCATACTCCGGTGGGTGTGTCAACGCCGGGCGCAACCGGTACGAAAAAATGCTCCCTGGCTTCATTGAATAAAAGTTTAGAATGTCCCACTCGCGGGTTGCGGGGTCTTCTCATATCTTCCCCTGGCCGGCCGAGGAACTCATGAGATCCATTTCTATTAGAAGATGCTGGAATCATGAGCGAGGTTGAGTGAAGGATGATATATTCTAAAGGTTGCTACGCATTTTCCTCCAGGAGGTAGGGGAATGATTCTTGCTGAAGAAATTGTTGAGCGTATTCAGCGGCTTCCGGAACCGTTGCAGGCTGAGGTTCTGGATTTTGTGGAGTTCCTTCTCGCTAAGACTTCAGGGGAGTCTGGGAAAGAAGAAAACCGGCGCTGGATGAGATTTTCACTGCAATCTGCCTTTCGAGGCATGGAAGATGAGCCGGAATTGTGATGAAATTATCAGTGAGGCCGATGCCGATTTTCTTCTATCCGGGCTAAAAACGACGAGTCTGATCCGTGTGACGCGATTGGCTGTTGTAAGTGGCGATATTTTGCTCGGTTCTATAGGGAAGGTTGATCCAAAGCGACTGCTCGTTATCAAGAATCGTTTGGGCCGTTGGATCGAGAAAGTGTAGTCGTTTTTTGCGGTTGCTTGCCGCTTAACAGGCAGTTAGCTGCATGGTCGATCTCCTGAACCTTTTTTCAGTATTGCCGATAGCCGAATTGGGGGCCTATATCTCCCATTTCACAGTTCAAGGCCCGTACGGTGGGCAAAAAGCGGAGAGTTGCCCACCTTTTGAAACTATTTCTCATGATCGAGCACCTCGCTCACCGTTGACATTGCCAGGGAGCACTCTATCAGGACACGCATCATCAAGACGATGGCGATCGCATTGAGCACTCCGCAGGCGACCCATGCCTGAGCGGTGGCTGAAGCGGCCCCCAGGGCTGCGAAAAACAGGGTCATGAATATCCCGGCGGGAGTGCAGCGGGGCCAGCTCTTTACTCGGATGAACTGATTTCCGCCGCCGTGCTCTTCGACGGCCATAAGCATGCGAACCGAACCGAGCAAACCTCCGCGCAGCTCCAGGTCCCAGCCGTCATAGTCGCCGCCTCTCAGCACGACCGCCCTCAGGGCTTTTACCCCTTGCTCGACCGATTCGAGCCAGGCAATAGGCGAGCGCCACTGTTGGCTCCAGATAGTGAAGGTCCTGGGCCACGGCAGAGGGAGCGCTATGCCGGAGACTACGCCGCATCTGCGCCAGGGGGTCAAACCGAGTTTAATCCTTCCGATCAGGCGCGCCATTGGCTGCATCAGATGGAGAAAAGCGGTGAGCGCCTGTAGTTTGCGCCGCTCCGGGGCCGGGAAGTGGAGGAAAGAGAGCCTGGAGGCGCACGATACCGCATGCGCTACAGGCAGTGCGACGGCCAGAAGGAAAAGAGGAAGCGCGAGCAGAAGGGGAGTCCACTCCATTCCCAGCAGCGAAAAGAAGCCAAGGGCCGCCACTACTACAATCCATTCGGGCATGAGTGGCAGCGACCACATAAGGCTGGGGGCGGGCTGGTAGATCGATTGAAACAGGGCGCTGCCCCATGTGCCCTGGTAGATCCTGCCCCGGAAGCAGCCCAGAAGCTGTTCGAAGCCTTTAAAATAGATCCTTCCGGCCCAGGGGATATGCCCGGCGGCATTGTATTTTTCAGGCCATTTGCGCTCCAGGTAACCTTCGGCTTTCCCGTAGTTTAACTGTTGTTTCCAATAGCTTTTGACGGAATTGCGGCGATGGTGCCACACCATCGCTGCCGGATTGAAACCCAGCGTCCATCCACGCTTCTGAATCCGCCAGCAAAGATCGACGTCGTCTCCGGCGATCCGGAACTGCGCGTCGAAACCCCCGATGGCCTCCAAAGCGGCTTTGCGAAACGCCATGTTGCAGCCCGGGATGTGCTCTGCCTCCCGGTCGGTCAGAAGAACTTGAACCGGCCCTCCAGGGGCGTTTGCAACGCATTCGGCTGTGGGGCCGTCATCGGCGGGCGGGATATTCGGGCCGCCAACCCCAACGTGATCTGTAGAAAGAAAAGTCGCCGCAAGATAGGTAAGCCACTGCGGGTCGGGAACGGCGTCGTCATCGATATACGCCACAATCTCGCCCATTGAGGCGCGCATTCCGACATTGCGGGCGTTGCTCAGGCCGCCGTTTGGAATGGAAATCACCCTGAAGCCGTACTCTTTTGCTATTATCTCAGAGCCGTCGGTGGAACCGTCGTTTACGACAATTACCTCGAAGTTGGGATAATCGACCTTTCTGAGGCCTTCCAGGCAGTCGCGGATGGTCCGATGCCCGTTGTAGGTGCAGACGACAACCGAAATGCTCGGCCAGTTAAGATCGGCAGGGAAGGGGACTTGGGCGTAAGCCTTGCTGACGCTTGCCAGCGATGCCTTGGGGTTGCGGTTTCGGTCGGTGAGGCCGAACCCCCAGTCTTCGATATCAAAGCCGCCCCTGTGCCATTCATCGGTCCAGGAAAAAACGAAAATACCGGAACACCCGGTCGCAAAAGTTGACCTGATCTGCCACTCCAGCGTCGAAGCCTGGACGTCCTGGCAGTTTCGCATGCTGTCCAGGCCGATTTCAGCCATGACCAGCGGCTTTTCGCCCGCCAGGTTTTGGAGACGCGCCAGGTAACCTTCCAGCTTTTCCCTTGTCTCCAGATAGACGTTGAAGGAAACGAAATCAACGAAAGGAAGTTCAAGGTATTCGGTCGTGGGAAAGTTTACATAAGTAACCAGGGCCTCCGGGTCAACCTCTTTTACTGCTTTGTATAGCCGCTCCAGGAAAGATTGGGTGCGCCGCCGCCCATGCCAGCGCACAATCGATGAGGGAATCTCGTTGCCAATAGTAAAACAGAGCACTGCGGCATGTCCGGCGCAGGCCTTAACGCCTTCGCGCACCCGTCGCTCGATATCTTTCGCCAGTTTTCTATCATCGAGGAAAGTAATGTGTTCTTCCCATGGCAGCCCTATCATGACGCGCAGATTATGCTTGAGGGCTATATCAAGAAGCCATCTGGGAGGCACAGTGTAGGTTCTGACCGCATTTATGCCGTTTGCGGCCATTTGCGCGAAATCCCGGTCAACGGTATCCGGATCGTGGTATTGACAACCATCCTCGTCAGGCCTGAAAGGACCGTAGGTTACCCCGCGGATGTAGAATTTCTCATCGCCGACGTAGATGAACTTTCCCTTTACGACAGTCCGGACGCCTTCCCGGACTGCAATCTGCCTGGGAGGATTGAGGTAGAACTCGGCGATGCCGCTCGGCTTCAGTTTTTCAAAAAACGGCCGCTGCACGGGTTTTTCTTCCGGAAATTGGAGAAGATCTCCGGCTTGTTTAAATTTCTTTGAATTTGCAGCCTCCAGTTTGACGCCTGGTCGCAAGAACCTACTCACACCTCGATCCAGGGCCGGGGGAGCCGAATCCGCGATTCCCACCAGGTTTGACTGGCTTTCGGGACCCTCGGCTGATACATCGGACACGGCATTACTATGCTTGATAGTCATCTTTTTCCTCTCTCATGGAACATTGGGTCCGGTGTTGAGCGAACCCCACATTGGACTAGGCAATAAACGTACCACTGCTTAATATGTTAATATTGCTACTAAATCTTGCCAGTCCGCAAAATCTCGAACTTGAATGTTACGATTTTTGCGCACATCGGTTACGATTTGTGCGCGCTTAGCTCTACCGGACAATTATTGTAACCGGTTTTACAGCCGCCTTTCGTGAACTCCTTTTTGCTTTCGAAACAGATACTTGTTAATAAAACCGGCGATAACTATACTTGTTTGGATTGCTTGAAAGCCCCTCATCAAAATGATGCGGCATTGGAGATTGATGAATTCAGCTCTTCTCGAAGTAAAAGATTTGAAAACATATTTCCTTACCGAGGCGGGGATCGCGCGGGCGGTGGATTCTGTCAGCTTTAAGATGTCCGAAAGACAGGTGCTGGGAATTGTCGGCGAGTCAGGATGCGGCAAGAGCGTGTGCGCCCTTTCCATTCTGCGCCTTGTTCCTCCTCCCGGGGTAGCGGCAGGTGGCGAGATCTGGTTCAGGGGGGAAAACCTTCTTTTAATTCCCGAACATGAAATGCAATCGATACGGGGAAACGAAATCTCGATGATTTTCCAGGAGCCTATGACTTCGCTCAACCCCGTGTTCCGGGTCGAAGACCAGATCGCTGAAGTCCTGTTGCGGCACAAAGGGATTTCGAAAAAGGAGGCCCGCCTTCAGGTAACCGATCTTTTGCGCCGGGTGGGTATACAATCGCCCGAAATCAGGATGAGGGACTATCCGCATCAAATGAGCGGCGGCATGCGCCAGCGCGTAGTGATAGCGATGGCGGTAGCCTGCAATCCTCGCCTTATCATCGCGGATGAACCTACGACTGCTCTGGACGTAACCATCCAGGCACAGATACTTATGCTTCTCGACGATCTGCGCCAAACGCACGGTATGGCGATTTTGCTAATTACCCATGATCTTGGCGTGATAGCCGAGATGGCCGAGCAGGTCCTTGTGATGTACACCGGACGGGTCGTGGAGCACGCGGGCGTTAAAGAGCTTTTCGAAAATCCGCTCCACCCCTACACACAGGGACTGATGCGCTCGGCGCCGGGCCGCGTGATCGGAGAGGAGAGGATCAGGCTCGAACCGATCCCGGGAGTAGTTCCCAGTCTGCTCTCCCTGCCGCCCGGATGCAGATTCAACACCAGATGCCCGTGGTCTTTTGACCGCTGCTTTAGAGAAGAACCGGAGTTGATCGAGCCGGCTGGGGCTCACCCGGTGCGCTGCTGGCTCTATTAGGAGGGTTGTGCTTGCTTCAAGGATCGGAGCTTTTAAAAATTAGCGGGGTCAAGAAATACTATCCCATAACCGAGGGGCTTTTCCGCCGCGAAATCGGGACTGTAAAAGCCGTGGACGGAGTCGATCTGGAGGTCGGCCGAGGTCAAACACTGGGTCTCGTGGGAGAGAGCGGATGTGGAAAATCCACCCTCGGCAGGGTGATTCTCGGTCTTGAACCTCCAACGGAAGGCCGGGTTTTATTCGACGGACAGGACATCGCCTCACTGCACGGCGAAAAGCTGCATCATGTCAGGAGACGCATGCAGATCATATTTCAAGACCCTTACTCTTCGCTTAATCCGCGGCAAACAGTTGGGCGCATTATCGGGGAAGGCCTGCTCATACATAACATAGGAACTCCTGTCGAGCAAAAGGAAGCGGTGCGCCGGATCATGGAGGTGGTTGGACTTCGCCCCGAGCACATCAACCGCTACCCGCATGAGTTCAGCGGCGGACAGCGCCAGAGGATTGGAATTGCTCGGGCCCTGGCTCTCCACCCTGAACTGGTTATCTGCGACGAGCCGCTTTCCGCACTCGACGTCTCCATACAGGCGCAGGTGATTAACCTCCTTAAGGATCTACAGCAGGAGTTCAAACTGACCTACCTGTTTATCTCGCATGATCTGTCGGTCGTGCGCCACATCAGTGACCGGGTTGCCGTTATGTACCGCGGGCAAATCGTCGAACTCGCAGAAGCCGTGGAACTGTTCCACAACCCCGGCCATCCTTATACTCGGGCCTTACTCGAAGCAATCCCGCTGCTCGACCCGAACCGCTCAAAAGAACACTGGAAGGCGGCCATGGAAACTGCCGGACCCTCACTTCCTGAATTCTGTATTTTTCGGCCGCGTTGTCCTCAGTCGGAACCGGAATGCGAAAAGATTTCACCCGAACTGCAGGAGATATCGCCCGGCCACTGGGTCAAATGCCTGGCCTATGATCGGGTCTCCGCCCGGCTGTAGGATGGGCAAAAGAGGATCGATGAGCCCCAGGATAATCGACGCTCACGCCCATTGCGGCCGCATGGACGCCTTCCCGCCCCAGGATCTTCACGATTATATTGCGCAAATCGGAGGCAGCGGTATAGGAGGGGCGGTGATGTTCTCTCCCGTCATGGAAATCTACGACAGGTATGATCCGCATTTCAGGGATACCGGGGAATGGCGGCGCAGGAGAGCCGAGTCAAACGAGTATCTTCTTTCAGTCTCGACGTCTGAGTTCGAAGTATATCCCTATTTCTTCATCTGGAATGACTTTGCCGTGGAGCAGTTGAGCCCGGCCCACAAGGGGATCAAATGGCACAGGCATCCCCGGGAGCCGGTCTATAACTATGAGCATTCCAACTGTGCGGCTGCGATCTCCGAAATCCGAAGGCGAAACATGCCGGTCTGCCTTGAAGAAGAATTTGAAAATACGCTCTATTTCATAAACGAACTGGCTTCCGGAGTAAAAGTGATCATTCCCCACTGCGGGATGCTTAACGGAGGATATGACCTTCTCCGCCGCAAGGGTATATGGGAAATGCCCAACATTTATGCGGACACCGCCCTTGCGCCGGCCGGCGACATCAGGGACTACGTCTCGCGTTATGGTTGTGAAAGGTTGATGTTCGGCTCCGATTTCCCCTTCGGAGATCCCGCCTTCGAGCTGCACAAAATTCTGGGACTGAACCTCACCGGCAAACAGCAGGGGGCGATCATCGGCCGTAATGTCGCAAGGCTGCTCGATGCAAGCAACCGGCAAATAGGATAGATCCGACGTTAAATTGGTTTCAAATAAACATTTGTAAAATTTCAATTATTGTGCACAATAATGAGGCCAATTATACTAAATTAAACTGTAAATTGTGCGGTATATAAGATTGATAAGGGAAACGTAATGGTTTTCATCGACCAGGGAGTGCTCGAAAAGGGGCCGGCCGTTTGCTCATTTTTCCCGATTGTCTGGCGTAAGGTCAGGTTTTGAAATGGCGGGACAATACGACGTCATAGTGATAGGGGCAGGCCATGCCGGCTGTGAGGCGGCGCTTGCCGCCGCGCGGCTGGGCTGCAAGACTCTGGTTATGTCCATGTGTCTGGATACGGTCGGCCACATGCCCTGTTCGCCTTCGATAGGTGGAATTGGCAAAGGCTGCCTGGTGAGGGAAATCGACGCGCTGGGGGGAGAGATGGCCAGGGTTTCCGACCAGAGCGCAATCCAGTTCCGCTTGCTGAACACAAAAAAAGGACCTGCCGTTCGTGGCACTCGGACTCAAAACGACAAAGTGCGCTATCGAACGGCGATGAAGCACACATTGGAGCTTCAGCCAAATCTGGATTTAAAGCAGTCCCTGGTTGAGTCCCTGCTTATCGAGAATGGAAAGATATCTGGAATAATTGACCAGTTCGGGGTTTTTTACGAATCCGCGGTGGTTGTTGTATCGACCGGGACTTTTCTGCACGGGCTCATCCATATTGGGAACAGCCGGATTCCATCGGGCAGGGCGGGCGAGTTCCCGTCCATCGCGCTTGCCGATCAGTTGCAGGACTTAGGGTTTGTTTTTGGCAGGATGAAAACGGGGACCCCGGCCCGAATCCTCCGCCGGAGCATCGATTTCGGCTCTTTTCGCGAACAGCAGGGCGATGCCGAACCGAGGCCTTTTTCACTGTTCACCGAAAATCTCCCTCTCACGCAGGCGTCATGCTACATCGGGCGCACTGCCGAAAGGACCCACGATCTCATTCGCCGTCATATTCATCTTTCCCCACTGTACAACGGCGCCATCCAGGGTGTTTCGGCGCGCTACTGCCCGTCATTGGAAGACAAGGTGATGAAGTTTCCACAAAAGGATTTTCATCAGATCATTCTTGAGCCTGAGGGTTTGGATACTGAGGAGATATATGCCAGCGGCACGGGTAATTCGCTTCCCGTTGAAATTCAGCTCAATTTGATTCACTCGATCCCGGGGCTTGAATACGCCGAGATAATGCGGCCTGCCTACGCAATCGAATATGATTTCATTCAGCCTACGCAACTGTATCCCACTCTTGAGACGAAGCTGGTGGAAGGCCTTTTCCTGGCAGGTCAGATAAACGGGACCTCCGGCTATGAAGAAGCGGCTGCTCAGGGAATGTGGGCCGGCCTGAACGCTGCCCTTAAGGTCCAAAAAAGGCCGCCGTTTCTTCTGGACCGCTCGGAAGCCTACATTGCCGTCATGATCGATGATCTGGTCACAAAAGGGACCAACGAACCATACAGAATTTTCACCTCCCGGTCGGAATACCGCGTTCTATTGCGGGAGGACAACGCCGATTTGCGCCTCCTGGAAAAGGGATACGAGCTTGGACTTCATGATTATTCAGTCTTCAGGGAGCTTCTGGACCGGCGTGAAGCGGTTAGCGCCGAACTGGAAAGACTTCGGAAGACATTTGTGCGGCCGTCTTCCCAAGTGAGCGCAATGCTAGCCAACAGAGGCTCCAACCCGCTCGATGAGCCGGTCTCGCTGGAAAAGCTCCTCAAAAGGCCTGAACTTTCCTATTCTGATCTGGAGGCGCTTTGCGGGGACGCAGATCCGACGCTTTCGGAAAGAACGAAGGAACAGGTCGAAATCGAGTGCAAGTACCAAGGCTATCTGCGGCGGCAGGAAGCTGAAGTGAACAGGTTCAAACAACTCGAAGAAATGCGGATTCCGCCGGATTTCCGCTGCGATCAGGTTCCAGGGTTATCAAACGAAGTCAGGCAGAAGCTGGCGGCAGTACAACCGGTTTCGATTGGACAGGCATCGAGAATACCTGGAATAACCCCTGCGGCCATTTCCATCTTACTCGTTTTTCTCAAGCGTTTTCGAGAGTTGTCTCCTAAAGTGGAAAGTGCTGCTTAGAAATACACATTATTAGTAGATTTTGCTTGCGTAAATTTGAGTTTACATATAGTAGGAAACAGGGTCGTCCCATTGCTGCTCCCGTTCCTGCTCCAAAAACAAAGGGGGAAAGAGGTCATGGAGGTGAAAAACGACAAAGATTTCATTGCAACCCTGAGAGAGCATGGCCTTCAGGTAACCTATCAGCGTCTGGCCATCTATCAGGCCCTGTATTTCACCAAAGAACATCCGAGCGCTGAGGCTATTTATCAGCAGGTCAGGAAGCGCTTCCCAATGATTTCTCTGGGAACCGTTTACAAGACGCTCGAGAAGCTCTACGAAGTCGGCCTCATTCAGAAGGTGAGTCCGATAACAGAAGTTGCCCGGTACGACGCGATAACTGGTCCACACCACCACATGGTCTGCCTGGAATGTCAATCGATCCAGGATGCTGACAGTATAGTTGGAGCGCAGAAAATATCGGTCCCCGAGCAAAACGGATTCCGCGTGCTGCGGCAGCAAGTGGTCCTTCACGGGTATTGTCCGGCGTGCAAGGGCAGTATAACAGATTCCCAGTCTTAGGGTCCTCCGAGGTGTCTCGTCCCAGTGGAACAGGCCTGCCCATCCTGCCTTCGATGAGAAGAGGGGGTTGGTCTGCGCCCTGCCGAGGAGGTGTTGTCAAGTCTTAAGTCCGTCATTCTTCTGTGATTAAAGCTTACAACCCCTTGCACCCGGTGGCGGTGGGGTTCTTGATATCCTATCCTCGGCTCTGGTTCTGATTTGATAGGTGCTCCACAAAATTGCCTTCAAAAACCAGCTCTTCCGACAAATGAACCATTAATCCAAGGTCGAATGTCAGCTTTCTTTTAACTTGCGCGATTTTCACTACCATGGTAATAAACTCGCCAGCCGGAACGGACTGCACGTGGAAAGCTGACTCTGGAAATCTACGTTAGACAGGAGGATGTTTCATGAAAATTGTCGTTGTCCTAAAACAGACCCCCGACACTGAAACTATTATTCGAATCGCACCGGGTAACAAGCAAATCGTAACTTCAGACGTCAAGTGGGTTATAAATCCCTACGATGAGTTCGCCATGGAGGCCGCTCTGCGTCTCAAGGAAAAGCACGGCGGCACGGTCACGGTCATCAGTTACGGGCCACAGAGGGTAGTTGAAGCCCTTAGGACCGCTCTGGCCATGGGCGCCGACGACGCAGTGCTGATAGATGATCCTGACATGAAGGGGGCGGACTTCCTGAGGGTTACCGAGGCCCTTGCTGCTGCCGCAAAGGAAACGACCCCTGATATCATTCTGATCGGTTCGAGGTCGGTTGATTATGACCAGGGGCAACGGGGCGCAATCCTTGCCCAAAAGCTGGGATGGCCTCACGTTGCGCTCGCGGTCTCTCTGGAATCGGATGGGACCAAGGTGATTGCGGACAGACCCATAGAGGGCGGAAAAGTGACAATAGAGGCCCCTCTGCCCGCATTGGTCACGTTCGGCGGATCGCATACCGTCTGGAATCCTAGGTACGCTTCACTGCCCGGGATCATGAAAGCAAAGAAAAAACCTCTGCTTATAAAGAAACTTGCCGATCTCGGCCTGGATCCATCGACCTTTGCCCCCGAAAAGGCAAGAATCAGGATTACCACCCTGGAACCGCCTCCACTTCGAAAACCGGGCAGAATAGTGAACGGGGGACTGGAGGCCGGGGAAAAGGCCAAAGAGCTTGTCAAATTCTTGCATGAAGAAGCTAAGGTCATCTGATAAAGGAGTTATTCCAATGACAAAGAATGTGCTCATAGTTACCGAGTTCAGGAATGGCGACTATCGCCGCGTGACCTATGAAGTGGCAAGCGAAGCCAGGCGTATTGCCGATGCGCTTGGGGCGGGACTTATCGCTGTCTCGCTCGGATCGGGCGTTTCCGGTAAGGCGGCCGAACTGGGAAAATACGGGGTCGATAAGGTTTATGTGCTGGACGATCCTGCGCTGGAGTACTATCTGGCGGAAACCTATGTCCCGATTATCGCCCAGATTGTGGAAAAGACCCAGCCGGTCGCCATCCTTCTCCCGGCCTCGGTTGACGGTCGTGATATCGGCGCGCGGCTTTGCGGGACAATCGACGTTACCCTGGTCCAGGATGTGATCGAGGCTCAGGTTGACGGGGCCGGAAAGATAACAGTCAAATGGCCGCTTTTTGCAGGTAAAATCTTTGCCTGGAGCGAGTGGGGCCAAGGCGTTCCCCCGATGTTTTCAATGCGCCCGAACATCGTGCCATGCTCCATCATGGATGACAACAAGAAGGCCGAGTTAGAGAAGATCGAAGCGCCGGTCCCGACTCCGCGGGCTCGTGTCGTGAAATATGACATGGATGTCTCCGGGAAGAAGGAACTGACCGAGGCCGACGTCATTGTCGCCGGCGGCAGGGGCATGAAAGAAGCTACGAATTACGGTCTGCTTGAAGATCTGGCCGGATTGCTCGGGGCTGCGGTCGGCGCCTCTCGCGCCGCTGTCGATTCAGGTTGGCGTCCACATTCAGATCAGGTCGGGCAGACCGGCAAGGTGGTAAACCCCAATCTCTACATTGCGGTCGGCATCTCGGGGGCGATTCAGCACCTCGCGGGTATGGGATACTCAAAATACATCGTAGCGGTCAACAAGGACCCCGACGCGCCTATTTTCAGCAAGGCCGATTTCGGAGTAGTGGAGGACCTGTTCAATTTTGTCCCTGCCTTTACAGAAGAAGTGCGCAAGCTAAAGGCTTCGTGTTGATAGATCCCATCCGGAATTTCCGGCCTGAAAGAAAGGAATTTTTCGCTCTGGCCGGCAAAGAGCTTGCCCCGAGGCCTGCATTGAATAAGTGAAGGGTGAAATTTTCACCCTTCACAATTCACTCAATTAGCGGTTTCCTCACTTCGTCTTAATCTGTTTAAAAGCCGCCCCTGCCATTGGCAGGGGTGGCATGGTTTTCTGCAGCTTTCGAACCCCCCGGAATTCCATGGAAAGCGCCTGGTGAAGTCGTCTTTGCAGTTTCCTGTTTCTGAACTCCGGCGTCTGGTCGATCCTGCGGATTCTTCACGCCAGAATCCTGCAAAAGGTTCGATCTTTGACCGTCGCGTGTTGCTGCGTCGCTCGTACGCCCTTCAATGAGGACCACCAAACGGGTTACGAAATGGAGCATACGCTCCGCCTGTTGTGTCAACCCAATTGAGGTGGCGGCGGCTTCCTCCGCGTTAGCCGCGTTTTCCTGAACCACTTTGTCAACCCCTCCAACCGCCTGGTTGATCTGTTGCACACCCTGAGCCTGTTCTCGTGATGCTGCCGAAATCTCCTTAATCAGGCTGCTGGCCTTCAAAACACTTGAAGCGACCTCCGAGAATTCGCCGCCCATGCTTTTCGCCAGATCGGCGCCGGTCTGGATCATCTTGACATTGCCCTCGATCAGGGCAGCGGTGTTCTTTGCGGCTTCCGCCGCACGCATGGCCAGGTTTCTCACCTCGTCGGCCACAACGGCGAACCCTGCGCCCGCCTCTCCTGCGCGTGCCGCCTCCACTGCCGCGTTTAGGGCCAGCAGATTGGTCTGGAAGGCAATTTCGTCGATGGTTTTTATGATCTTTTGAGTTTTTTCGCTGGCGCTCGAAATCTCCTGCATGAATTCCATCAGCCTGTTCATAGAGTCCTCTGCGCTCGAAGTAATTCCTTCCACCTGGTGCATCAGTTTGTCGGCCTGGGTTGCATTTTCGGCGTTCTGCCTGGTCATTGCAGACATCTCTTCGAGCGAAGACAATGTCTGCTCGATTGCCGCGGCCTGGTTGGCCGTTCCACCCGCCATTTGCTCGCTGATGGCAGTCACCGCCCCTGAAGCCGCCCATGTGTTTTCCGATGTCTCGTTAAGACCTGAAATCACGTGGCGGATCGGCTTGTCTACGAGCCTCGAAACTATTAAAATGAGAATCAGGGCTACTCCCAGGCTGCCAAGAAGTCCTATGAATATATTCTTGTTGCGCATAGACTGAATGCTTGTGAACATGCTGTCGCTATTCTGCTCCACGAGCAGCCCGCCTAGCGTCGAACGGCTCGCTCCATGGCAGTGGTGGCAGCGTTTCTCGTTTAGAAGCGGACGCAAAAGGCTCAGGTAGTGCGTTCCATCCCGTTGCTCGTCAAACCCGGCCTCGAACTTTTTTCCGGTTGCGAGCATGTCATTAAGTCCCTGAATAAGGCTTGGCGATTTGATGCTTTCCGATAACAGGGTATTGACCTTGTTAGGTTCCGAAGTGTAGGTGATGAGCTTATCGAACCCAAAAACATAGACTTTGACATGGCTGCTGTTCTTTTCGAATTCCGCCATCTGCCGCTCGATGGTTTCGCCGTCTCCGATAGCCATGGGGTGGAGAATGGCGCTGTAGACCGCATCGGCCAGAATGCTCGTTGAGCTTTCGAATTGTTGCTTCATTGCTTTCTGCTGATAGAAAACATTTACGCCGATGATCGAGGCGAGCGCGGCCACAAGCAGAACAGCGACTCCCAGAACGATTTTTACCTGTAGGCTCATCGTGATTTTCTTCATCAGTGTGCGCCTCCATACACCAGGGGTTTGTATTTGAATGAATTTACGCGCTCAGCGTTGTGGCAGGCCTCGCAGTCTTTTGCGGTGAGCTTCCCTTTGATGTCTTTGGGGTCGCCCGTTTCGGCATGAATGCTGCCCGGTCCGTGACAGACCTCACAACCTGCGTCCTGAAGCTGAGGCGTTTCCTGTTCGGATCGGAAGCCGCCTTCCTTGCCATAGCCCGTGGTGTGGCATTCGAAACATTTCTTCACTTCAGCTTCTTCCAGGCCCTTTTTCAGGCGGGTGATGCTCTGGAATGAATGGGCCTTCTTGTTGAATTGTTTGAAGGTGCGATACTCGTCTGCATGGCATTCCTTACACCCCTCCGAGCCCACATACTTAGGCTGATCGGCGCACCGAGCCTTTTCTGTCTTCAAACCGCAAAGCGAAAACAAAAAAAATAAGGTGAATAAGGCAATAACGGAAAGCATCAGCTTGAATTTATCCATACCCGAGCCCCCAATTTGTGAATGACTGCAAAATGAACCAGGATTTGAGATACCAAATCAGCAACATTGCGGAAGCCTTTTACTACGTCTAACCACATAGAACTCAAGAGCATCCTTAAATGTTGCTGAATACTGATTCGGATAGGAGGGGGAATACCTTTAGCGTTTTTGTATGAAAAAACACTAACTTTTACTTACAAACTTGAGAATCATTGAAGATGCACAAACAAACGCAAAAAAGCCGGAAACCTCATCAGCTTCCGGCTTTGATTGCGGCCGCCATGGCTCAAAAAAAGAAATAGAGTTGCACTGCTGGACCAAATCGGGCTGGTTTCCCTGCGGGAAGGCTCCTTTTGCGAATCGGAAACCAGCTAGGCTTTGATTATCCTCGCATCCACCACCAGCATGCCTTCGCGATAGGCTATCACCGGGTTCAGATCTATTTCGACGATTTCCGGGTGTTCTTCGGCGATAGCGGCAATTCGCAGAAGCCCTTCAACAATGGCGTTCTCATCTATTGGGGGACGGCCCCGGAAACCTTTGAGAAGAGGGGCCCCACGGATTTGGCCAAGCATTGCGAAGGCGTCTTCGCGCGTGAGCGGAAGGAGATTCATGGAGACGTCTCGAAACAGCTCGACGGTGACTCCACCCAGTCCGAACATGATAACCGGCCCAAACTGAGGGTCCCTGTTGAGTCCGATAAGAAGCTCCACACCCGGAGCGGCCATCGCGCACACCACCACGCCGCTGACTCTGGCGGCCGGAAACTTGTGTGCGGCATTTTCCATCATTTTGGCGTAAGCTTCCCGAAGCTGCCCGGGGGTCTGAAGATTGAGGCGCACGCCGCCCCAGTCGGACTTGTGAAGTATGTCGGGCGAATTGATTTTCAGACCTACCGGAAATCCCATCCTGTGTGCAAGATGGACCGCTTTGCCGGGACTTGAAGCGGGGCGGGCGAAAATGCACTCGAAGCCCTTGGATTCAAGGAATTCAAAGCTCTCAATGGCGTCCATCTGCGAGCGTCCGGAGGTCTCGGGAAGCGTGTATTTGGCCTTCTCACCCTTTTTCACGGCCGGGATGAGTTGCGAAATGGCCCGAATGCCTCTCTCGGGTGTCTGGAAAACGGGGATGCCCTTACGCTGCATCTTCAGCTTCTCCACTCTTTCGACCTTTGCGCCGCCGAGGAATATGACAAGCTCGTTTTCGTTGGGGGTCACCGATTCGGAGGCATTCTGAATCGGGTCTCCGAAGATAACTCCAACCGTGTCGAAATGGGGGCGCGCCATATCGATCACTTCTTTGAACATATTTGATGTGGCGTCACCTGTAAGGTCGAGCGGATTGGAGCGTATTGCATGGCCGGGGACAACACTCTCAAGCGAATCGGACAGTTGTGCGGGGAGCGGCGCTGTGTCAAGGCCTTCTCTTTCAGCCGCATCCGTGGCAAGAATGGCCGCTCCGCCGGAAGTCGTCACAAATACGATCCTGTTGCCTGACGGCGGTTTAAGATAGGCGAGAGCCTTTGAGAAGTCATAAAGCTCTTCGAAGGTTTCGGCCCGGTGTATACCGTAGCGCGCAAGAAGCGAAGAATAGATCGCATCGGCCCCCGCAAGCGACCTGGTATGGGACTCGGCGGCTATCCTGCCGCGCGGCGTACGACCCGATTTAAGCATGACAAGCGGCTTCGTAGCGGTTTCAAGCGTGCTGCGGAACCGCTCCGGCTCTTTTATACCTTCAAGGTAGCATGCGATCACCTTCGTATTGGGGTCTGATTCGTAGTGCTCGATCAGGTCTACTTCATTTATGTCAGCGCGATTTCCAAGGCCCACAAAACCGGAGCATCCGAGTTCGTCCTCCTCGAACCAGTCGAGCATTGCCGCCCCTACGGTGCCGCTCTGGCTGATAACGGCTACACGGCCTTTTCGAGTGAGAAGAGGCCACGTGGCGCACATTGGGTGGTAGGGGTTGTTCACTCCCTGGCAATTAGGCCCTACCAAACGAACCCCGTATTGTGCGGCAACCTCAGCCAGCCTTTTCTGGAGTTGCTCTCCTTCCGGACCGGCCTCGCTGAATCCTCCCGAGATAACGATCGCGCCCTTTACGCCATGCTCGCCGCAATCCCGTAGCGCCTGAACCGCTATTTTCGCCGGGACTATGACCAGAGCCAAATCCACCGGCTCGGGGATTTGCTTGACATTCTTGTAACAGTTTAGCCCAAGAATACGTTCTGCCTTGGGGTTTATCGGGTGGAGCGCGCCCGGAAATCCCCCCTCTATGAGGTTTTTTAATATCTCGTGACCATACTTTCGTGGATCGTCCGAAGCCCCGATCACGGCGATGCTTGCCGGACTGAATATAAATCCGAGTTTTGACGGCATGAGGGCCTCTCCATGGGGATGCCAAGATCCCCCAAAGCTGCATTGTTGCGTCGCTGTCTGCCTGTGGACGACTGCCGTCTAGGCCTTTTTGGCCTTTTCGGCTACCCTGGCGTTGAACTTGTCGGCAACGATTATAAACCGTTCGTGGGTGGCTTCTCCGATTTTTTCCACATCATCGAAGGCCTCCAGCTTAAAGGTGAGCTTTCGTCCTTCAACGGCAGTGACTTCGGTCCTTACCCGAATCCTCATCCCAAGCGGCGTGGCCGCAGTGTGCTTGAGATTCATCGAAACCCCGACGGATTGTTCGCCGGGGTTGAGATGTTCGTTAATGAGCTCCGCCGAGACGCGTTCCATCAGGCCACCCAGGCACGGCGTAGCGAAGACGTCGGGGAGATTGGGATAAAAACGGCGAGCGGAATCCTCCTGAGTGGAATCTACTGTCAATTCCCGGCTCATGCCTGGCTGAAAAGGTGAACTCATCAACCTAAACCCTCCTGGCTGAAAATGTTAGGTTATGGATCGCGGGTGTTCGTCCGGAAACTCCGGGGCATGCGGCTTTGGTTCGGCAAAACAGGCGGCTTGCGCACTGCGTGCCCTTTTGCCGGACCGGCTTTAAGAGCCGGCCGGACATTAAGAAGATTACATGTTTTTTTTTTGGGGTCAAACCAAAAATTCAGCGATGGGTCTTGGGCCGTGTCCTGGCTCAAGCCAGGCTATTTGACTTTGGGTTGACCCCTCCTTATTTTCAAAGTCCCATCACCTTAGCAGTGGCCAAAAAGCGCGTGTGGCTGTCTACCGCAATATATTAATTTCTCAAACCAGGGAGCGAAGAAATGTCTAAGACCGAAAAGGACCTGATGGATGCTTTTGCCGGCGAATCTCAGGCAAACAGAAGGTATCTTGCCTATTGCCAGAGGGCCGAAGATGAGTTTCTCCACGGAGTGGCAAAGCTTTTCCGGGCCATCGCCGAGGCCGAAACAATACATGCCATCAAACACCTGCGCACGGCAAGCAGGGTGAAGAGCACCAGGGAAAACCTGGAGGACGCGATTGCCGGTGAAACACATGAATTCAAGACTATGTATCCGGAAATGATAGCGCATGCGAAAGAGGAGGGGCAAAAGTCAGCCGAAATCAGCTTCGACTACGCCAACAAGGTGGAAGCCGTCCATGCGCAACTGTACAGAAAGGCGCTTGCTGATCCCGACAAATTTCCGGTGCAGGATTACTGGATCTGCAAAATTTGCGGCTACACCGCAGAGAAAGAATCGCCTGATGTGTGCCCGGTATGCGGCGCAAATACAAAGGCGTTTTTCAAGGTTTGATATTGCCCGGCTCAGGGGGCTAATACCAGGTTGCGCTCAGCGAGGTAAGTNNATATTGCGGGGCGGGGGGTGGGCAAAAGCGGTTCCCGCCAAAGGCCGCACCCCCAAAGGTCGTAGGCGCGATGAAAGCGTACCCGTCCTGCTGGGCGCCAGCCAGTATACCTTCGAGACGGGGAATTGTCCTTTGAGAATGGATGGCGGTGATGCGGCGCCTTACTGGCTGACAGCCGGTATCCCTTCGAGACCGTGGGCTTTTCGAACCGCCCTGAGGATCGCCTGCCCTGCGGCTATGACGGCCAGGGCGCCGACAAGGCTCACTTCCACGCCTTCCATGGCGCCGCAGCTTAAGGCGAAAACGGCGTCCCCATCGTATTGCGTGTGTGTAGGATAGATGGTCCTGGCAAGTCCGTCGTGGGCCATCTGGGCTACCTTGGTCAACTGGACCTTATTTAACAGAGCGTTGGTCGCAATCGCTCCGATCACGGTGTTTTCTCCGCCTGGAAATCCCCCCAGAAAGCCGGTCATCTTCATTAGGGCAGGAATGGTTTCGACCAGTTCGCGGCTCTCGCGGTTCTTTCTTGCGCCGGCAATTTTCATACCCGTATCCGGGTCGATTATTTCTCCGAACGCGTTGACAACCATGAGCGCCCCAACTTTGAGTCCAGCCCCTCCGTGGACCAAACTGCTTCCGAGGCCTCCCTTCATGCAGCGCTCGAACCCAAAAAGCTTTCCGACTGTCGCTCCCGTCCCGGCGCCCGCGCTGCCTTCCTCCACAGGGTCCGACGACGCGTTCCGGCAGGCCTCGAAGGCCAACTCGGCGCCTGGATAGACTCCCGTTGTGTTGACTCCCAGGTCAAAGATGATAGCGCCTGCGACGATGGGCACCACTCCGTGCCCTGTGTCAAAACCTTCATTGCGGTCTTTGAGGTATCTTCGCACTCCGTCGGCGGCGCTCAACCCAAAGGCGCTTCCTCCCGAGAGGAAGATTCCGTTTACTTTTTCAACCAAATTAACAGGGTTCAATGTATCGGCCCCAAAGGTTCCCGGCGCCCCTCCTCTGATGTCAACTCCAGCCACCGCGCCGTTTTCGGGCAAAATAACCGTGCATCCGCTGGGGATCCCTTCCAGTCGGGCGTGGCCTACCCTTACCCCTTCTATAGCCGTAATAGTGTCGTTTCCCATTTGTCAGCTTTCCCTATAATGCTGAAGCAGGTATCTATAGATTTCTTTCCCGATTTCCATTCCGTTTTCAATGATCTCGGGGCCAAATTGCCGGCTGGTAGGGGTCCTGAAAGTTTCGATGATGCGAACGGTCCCCGACATTCCCCAGGGGAATTTTTCGATTAGCTCCTGAGGGCTGAGAGCCTGGTAATCCATCATGTGCCAGATCATGTGCATGAATATGTCAGCCCCCCATCGGAACTTGTCGGCATCATAGAGACAGTCGCTGACAAGCTGAGCCCATTGGCTGCCAGCCACGGCCGAAGGCGCGAATGCTTCGTGATTTCTTATGGCGTTGCTTATGCAGGCAATTTCGTTCTTGCTGAGCGAAAAGGCCGGAAGTATCGTCTTCGCTTTCTCCGCCCCGCACTCCCCGTGGTTTTGTTCATCTCGGCAGATATCGTGCAGTATCCCCGAATATATGCCTATCACCATGAGCCGTTGGAGCGCAACCGGCTTCATCCGGTCGCCATCGGTTTCGATAAGTATCAGAGCGGCGCAGTCGATGCTTACGCGCGTGCAGTGGAAGATGCCGTGGCCGAGTGCTTCCTTGTAGTCGGGCGCCGCCATTCCACGTAGGCGCACAGCCCCAGGGTGCTTATAGAAAATCTTTTTCGCAGCGGCAAGCGGCGCCTTGAACCGCGAGTAGAATTCGGGAAGCGGGTGTTTAGAGGCGATTCTTTGGGCTTCCCGTTGCAATTTCCAAATGACTTCGTTCATTCGGAATTCTCGCTTTGGTTCACCGCCAATGCTCGTGAGCCGGCCAATGGGCCAACAGGCGAATCGGTAAAGGTTTTATTGAACCGGTCACCCACTCGCCAAGTTGTCGACTCGAGTAGCGGCAAACGGCTGGATGCGTCGGACCGGCATGTTACAGCAGGTTGAATTTTTCCGCAATAAGCCGTCTGAAACGAGGAGTATACAGTAGTTCGAAGGTCGCCTCCTTCCCGGGGAATAGCCTCATTGCCTGTTGCCGCACCGCTTGAACGATCCGGCGCGCCTCATCCGGAGACATGGGCGATTGTGCGATAAGAGCAAGAGAGAAATCAACCAGCCTCCTGAGATGTCTGATTCGTTTATTCTCTTCCTTGATTTCAGCTTCGGTAAATTCACGTATGGGTCCGCAGCTTTCCATATTGATCGGCTCCTTTTAAAGTCGGAAATTTCCTCCGGAAAGCGCTTCTCGAAGTTTTAGCGCCCCGGAGACAGGTAATAATTTGTATGGTTAATCATAACCTTTAAGTCCACACCGCAGGCAGACGGGGTTGCGGGTTGACATTGCGCCGGGCTTTGACAATAATTATGACCTTTCCTTCAACATGGGAAACGTTCCGGACAATATGAGCTTTCAGGCGAAAAGCGGGAATAATTCAGAGGAGATATTTCGATGAGACCGGTGGAAATTAAAAGGGACGTTTACTGGGTTGGCGCCCTGGACTGGAACATTCGCGACTTTCACGGCTACTCCACTCCCAAGGGAACTACTTATAACGCCTACCTGGTAATAGACGAAAAAATTACGCTCTTCGATACGGTCAAGAAACCTTTCAAAAATGACCTCATCGAGTGCATAAGCAAGATAATCGACCCCAAGCTGATCGACTACCTTGTAGTAAACCACGTGGAAATGGACCATTCGGGCAGCGTGCCGGACATTGTGGAACTGGTCGGGCCTGAGAAGGTGGTCTGCTCCCCGATGGGCAAAAAGGCCCTCGTGGACCATTACGGCCGCCAGGACTGGCCGTACCATGTGGTCGAGACTGGACAAAGCCTGAAACTGGGAAAGAAAACGGTCAGTTTTCTTGAAACCCGAATGCTCCACTGGCCTGACAGCATGATGTCATATATAGCGGAAGACAAGCTGCTGCTGTCCAGCGACGGCTTTGGGCAGCACTGGGCGACCAGCCAGAGGTTCAACGACGAAGTGGACGTGGCGGAACTCTTAGGTCACGCGGCCAAGTACTACGCCAATATTTTGCTGCTATTTTCCCCCCTGGTTCAAAAACTGATCGCAAAGGTTGCTGAACTGGGGATCGAGATAGATATGATAGCTCCCGATCACGGCCTTATCTGGCGAAAGGACCCCGGAAGGATAATCCAGGCTTATGAGAAATGGAGCAGGCAGGAAAGCAGTCGAAAAGCGCTTGTCATCTACGATACGATGTGGCAGGCGACCGAGAAAATGGCCTGCGCCATTGGCGAAGGGCTCAAAGAGGGTGGCCTGGACTTCAAAATGTTCAATTTGAAGTTCAGTCACCGGAGCGATATCATGACTGAAGTGCTCGACTCAAGGGCGCTTGTCCTGGGTTCTGCGACGATAAACAACGGCATGATGCCGGCAATGGCCGATCTGCTCAGCTACATGAAGGGCTTGCGCCCGGTCGGCAAGGTCGGGGCCGCCTTCGGCGCCTATGGTTGGAGCGGCGAGGCGGTAAAGCTCATCTCGGAAGCAATGCGTGGAATTGACATCAATCTGGTTGGCGAGGGGGTCCGCGTTAAATTTTCTCCGAAAAAAGAGGATCTCAACAGGTGCATTGAACTGGGTCGGCAAGTCGCACGCGCGGCTTTGGACCTGGATGTGAGCGGATTGGGCGCCTCGGCCCGGTCTTAGCGAACATGGTGACGTTGGCCGGCGGAGTCAAGAGCCGGAATTCTTATACCCTGGAGTCTGGAGCAATGCGCCCTGAAGCCGTTGGAGTAGAGAAGTCTGTGCGGAAAGTGCTGTTCCTTTGTCATGGGAATGCCTGCCGGAGCATAATGGCCGAAGCCCTTGCGCGCCATTTCTGGGGAGAGGACATGGAAGCCTGTTCGGCAGGACTGGACCCCCTGGGGTATATTCCGTCCAACACGTTGGAAGCACTCAACGAGGCGGGCATTTCGACCGATGGACTCCATTCGAAAGGTCTTTCCGAGGCGCCGCTCGGTGATATAGACTACCTTGTAAACCTTACCTATTTTGAGGTTGACTCGTTTATTCCCCCCGCCTTTTCCGGAGAGCTGATCTTCTGTCCGGTCCGGGACCCTTTTGGACAGAGTATCGAATCGTTCAGGCAAGTAAGAGAAGAGCTTGAATGGCTGGTCAGACGAAGGCTGCCCGGACTTATTGGAGCAGTGAACAGAGAGTGATGAGCGGTGAACATTGACAAAGAAGGGCGTGCTTATAATTCAGGATACTCTGAGCAAATGCTCTGCTCACGGTTCACTGTTCACCGTTTACTCAAAATAAGATTTATCCTCGTAATCGCCGTGATGATTATTCTTTCTCCGGTTCCCCTCGCCGCCGATGGGTCATTTGACTTCGATGTAATCATAAAAAACGGGTTGATATATGACGGCGCGGGGGGCGCGCCGTTCAAGGCCGACCTCGGGGTTAAGGGAGACCGCATCGCTGCAGTCGGCGGCCTCAGCGGGGCTTCCGCCGGGACCCTCATCGAGGCGAAAGACCTTGCCGTTGCGCCAGGCTTTATTAACATGCTTTCCTGGTCGTCGGTTTCCCTGATAATAGACGGCCGTTCGCAGAGCGAACTCCGCCAGGGGGTTACAACCGAAATCTTCGGAGAAGGCCAATCGATGGGGCCGCTCACCGGGGAAATGAAGCGCCGGACTATTTCCACGCAGGGGGAACTCAAATTTGATATCGCCTGGACAACGCTTGGTGAATACCTGAGATATCTGGAAAAGCGGGGTATTTCCCCGAACGTCGCCTCCTTTGTAGGCGCTGGAACTCTGCGGGAAAATGTCATCGGCCTGGAGAACAAAAAGGCGACCCCGGCTCAACTCAACGAGATGTGCGAACTGGTTCGGCTCGAGATGGAGGATGGGGCGTTGGGCGTCGGTTCCTGTCTGGGTTACTCGCCGGACAGGTTCGCAACGACCGGTGAGCTTATCGCCATGTGCCGCACTGCCGCGAAGTATGGCGGAATGTATGTCTCTCACGTGCGAAACGAGGGGGACGGCTTGATCGAAGCGGTTGAAGAACTTCTTCGCATAAGCCGGGAGGCCGGGATTGCGGCGGAGATTTATCACCTCAAAGCCGGTGGAGAAAGAAACTGGCCCAAGATCGACCGTGTAATTTCGATGATCGAATCGGCCCGCAGGGAGGGTTTGCGTATAACCGCCGACATCTATCTCTACACGGCAAGTTCGAACAGGCTTTCATCGAGGCTGCCGGCCTGGGCGCACGAAGGCGGAGACGAGGCCCTGCTGGAAAGGCTTCGAGACCCCGTGCTGCGCAAAAAGATCGGTGCCGGGATGCGCCTGCGAGGCCGGATGCCCAAAACGATATTGGTCGGCTTCAATGCGCAAAGCCTGCGTCCTCTCACCGGCAAGACCCTTGAAGAGGCCGCCCGGATTCGCGGAAAAGACCAGGTCGAAACAATCCTCGAATTGGTTGAGGAAGATAACGCCGCCACGCGCGTAGCAACATTCGTCATGAGCGAAGAAAACATCAGAAAAGAGATCCGCCAGCCCTGGGTGTCTCTGGGATCGGATGCGGCGTCAATCTCGGCCGAAGGTGTGTTTCTAAATCAGTCGACCCACCCGCGCGCCTATGGAAACTTCGCGAGGCTGCTTGGAAAATATGTGCGTGAGGAAAAGACGGTTTCTCTTCAGGAAGCGGTTCGCCGCTTGACGGGTCTTCCTGCCGCCAACCTGGGCCTGGACCGCCGGGGATTGATCAAACAGGGGTATTTTGCAGACCTGGTGGTGTTTGACCCCGAAACGATTTCAGACCGATCAACCTATGACAACCCGCACCAGTACGCAACCGGCGTGAAACATGTGCTGGTGAACGGCGTTCGTGTAATCGAAAATGGAGAGCACACCGGGGCAAAACCGGGAAGGGCGCTCTGGGGGCGTGGGAAGGTCACGCAATGACTCTGGGGCCATTCCACCGTGGCGGACCGGGTGGTCAGAACGTTAACAAGGTGAGCTCTCGCGTGACGCTGTGGTTTGCCGTAGTAAATTCGCCGAGTTTGTCGCAGGAGCAAAGGGATTTGATCATGAGTCGCCTTGCGACCCGCATCGGCAAGGATGGTGTGCTTCGTGTCGTTTCCCAGCAGACCCGCAGCCAGGCTGCCAATCGGGAATTAACCATGGAGCGTTTCGTTGAACTTCTGCTGGGGCATTGAAGCAGATTCCAATAAGAAAGAAGACACGGGTCAGCAAAGGGGCGAAGCTGTGCCCGCTTGGAGGAGAAGAAACAGCGAGGCATATTGAAAGGCAGAAGGTCGGAAAGATCCGCCGTTGACGATTAGGCAAGAAGGAGACCCCAACAGCTCAGGTGAGCGGGATTAATCACATAATGCCTTTTCCCTTTCAAGATAATTTAGCTCCAGGCAAACAGGGCAGAACTGCTTAGACTCGCGGCGCCCGGCCAGTTTGATCAAGCTGCTTAATTCCGTCAGCCCATTAAACAGGCGTCAAACACCTCATTTCTACTACGCAGCAGATTCTTCCAAAGAACGTGGCTGTATAAGGACTTCGGCCGGTATGCCTAAACCGGTATGGAGTTTCCGGATCATACCGAGAGTGAGTGGGCGCTTCCGGTTCAGGATCTCGGAAACACGGGCGCGGCTTCCGATGAATGGCTCAAGGTCCCGGCGGGAGAGTCCGCGGCTTTCAATATAAAAAAGGATAGCTTCAATCGGGTCCGGAAGCGAAATGGAGTAATGTTTCTCTTCGTAAGCTTCAATAAGGGTGGTCAATACCTCCAACCGGTCCCCTTCCGGTGAGTTGGGTGCCGCATTAAAGAGATATTCTACCTCCTCCAGCGCTGTTTTGTAATCATTTTCCGTTTTGATAGGCTGAATGTCCATATCTTCAAACTCCAGTCAGACGGCGGTCGCATCGATGTGGTCATATTCTCGATGGGTACCCACAAAGCGAATGTAGACAATTCCAAATTCATACTGAATAGCTGCCACCAGCCGATAAGCGTTTCCTTTAATATTAAAAACCACTCGATTGTTTGCCAAAAAGCTGGCATGCCGATAATGCCTTTTAATATCGCCAGGAGATCGACAGTTAGCATGCTTCACATCCGCGTACCATGCCAACAGCGGTTGCTTTGCATCCGGGTGCGTTTCAGTAAATTCTTTTAGAACTTTTCGCGAGATGATCCGCATCTAAAGAATTTATCATGTTCCCCCCCTGGGATCAAAGATTCTTCAGTAATGCCTGCAAAATTTCACCAATCCTAGTCCAAAATGGCTCTCATGGCTTCGTTAAATTACTTAAAATGTCAACAAGGCGCGCACACGCATTACCTTGTGGTACGACGTGGTGAACTCGCCGAGTTTGTCGCAGGAGCAGAAGAATTCGATGATGCGCCGCCTTGTAACCCGCATTGGCAAGGACGGCGTTCTTCGAGTGATATCGAAGCAGACCCGAAGCGAAGCTCCGCAGGCTGGAGGAGAAAAAACGGTGAGGTCTATTGAAAAGCAGGAGGTCCGATAGAGTTTCCGTCGAGGGTTAGGTAATGTGTGAGATCCCGCCAAGGTCACCAGGCGCGGGTAAGCCCTATCGACTTGTTGCGGGCAAGGCATGTCTTTCAGTAATGATGCCTGAGTTGGGCAATCAGGATGGAATCTAATTCAGCTTTATAGACGATCCGATGTTCATCGTTGATACGCCGAGACCAGTAGCCTGACAAACCATGTTTCAGTGGCTCGGGTTTACCGTTGCCCTCAAAGGGTGTATGTTGTATCTCCCTGATAAGCTTCTTGATGCGGTCGAGAACCTTTCGGTCGGTGCGCTGCCAATAAAGGTAATCTTCCCAGGCGTGCTCCGAAAAAATCAGTCTCACTCTGCCAGCTCCCGTTCAGTGCCGCCGCCGGACTCGAGTTCAGCTATGGACGCAAGGAGCCTCCGTGCATTCCGAGGACTTCGCAGAAGATAAGCTGTCTCTTCGAGAGACTCATAGTCCTCGAGGGAGATCATCACCACCGACCGCTGGTTCTTGCGTGTTATGATGACAGGGGTGTGATCATCACAGACTTTGTCCATGGTTTTGGCAAGATCGCTACGGGCCTGAGAGTAAGTAAGGGCATTCATCTGTTGTCCTCCTGTATGGGTCGGCATTGTACGACTTATTGTACAACATACCAGTGTTTCAAACAAGCCCGTCAAACCGATAGCTTTAAAAGGGCAACCATTACTGAGTTAAATAACTTATAATCTTAATCAAAGTGATCTCTCGCGTGACCCTGTGGTTTCCCGTAGCGATTTCCCCGGTCCTTTCTCCTGAACACAGCCCCGCCGCATTGAGAAAAGTGCAGGTTTGCCCACGGCTCCGAGGTCTTTTTCATCTCTGCTTAATCTTAACCTCGACCGTCATATTGGGCTTGAGTGTCGTTGGCTCCAGTAGTCCTATTTTCACCTGGACGACCTTCATATCGAGGTTCTTTGTCTGATCGTTAGGACGAACTTTTCGGGGGCCGGCATAATCGGCGATCTCCTCTATTTTTCCCGGAAAGCGCTTTCCAGCAAACGCATCCGCCCGCACCTCCACAAGATCGCCGGCTTGAAGCGCGCCTATGTCGCTTTCGTCCACCTCTGCATTGACCCGGAGCTGGCTTATATCGGCAATGACGGCAAGCGCTCTTTCCTTTGTTGCGGACTCTCCCCGATCCAGATACTTGTGGATGATTTTCCCGGAAATGGGAGCGATTATCCGAGATTTTTCAAGGAGACTTCTCTGGAACTCCACCGAAGCTGTAGCCTGTGCAACGACATTTTCCTGGAGCTTTATGGTCTCGGCTTTGGGGCCTTTTTCCAACACAACTTTTTCTTGGGCTGCTTTGGTCACTTTCGCATTGGCATTTTTTTCGTGATTTTCCTTTTCATCGAGCAATTGCTTCGATATGGCCCCCTTTTCATAGAGCGACCGGTATCGTCGAAGGCATGCCCGCGCGAATTCGAGGTCGGCGCGAGCTGCTTCCAAAACCGCCCCAGCGCTCTTTATTTCTTCCACCCGCGCACCAGAGAGTATTTCCCTCAGCCTCGCTTGTTCAACTGCAAGGCCGGCCTCCACCTCTGCGAGCCTGGCGCGAATATCCTTGTTCGCCATAACGGCGATCGTGTCGCCCTTGTTCACCCAATCGCCTTCCTTTACCGGAAACTCAGCTATCCTTCCTTCGAATTCGCTTCCTATCTCCACCTCGAATCCTGGCCTGATTTCCACTTTGCCTTCGGCCGAAACATACCTTTCCACATCGACAGCAGATGCTTTGTTTTCTCCAGGCTGCTTCCAGAGCGACAGCGCTCCGATGAACGCCGCCAGGATCAGGAGGCATACGAGAAGCCCCTTCTTTTTCATGTCTTGATTCTCCCGTCCTCAAGAACTATGGTCCTGTCGGCGACCGCCTCGGCTTTGACGTCATGACTGACCACGGCGACACTCCTTCCGAACTCTTTCGCGTATTGCTTCAAAAGGCCCAGTAATTCCATTCCCCGCTTGGAATCCAGATTTGCCGTAGGCTCATCGGCCAGAATGATCGGCGGATCACCCACCATGGCCCTTGCAAAGGCAACCCGCTGCTTCTCTCCTCCGCTGAGATCACAAGGGTGGAAATGTGTGCGGTCGTGCAGGCCGACCCGATCAAGCAATGTGAGCGCCTCGGACCGTATCTTTTCCTTTTTCCAGTGTTTGAGTCTCAGGCAGATCTCGATGTTCTCCAGGGCGGTAAGGGAGGGGAAAAGGTTAAAGGCCTGAAAGACGAAACCGAAATAGCGCTTGCGTATTTTCGGAAGCTCATCTTCGAGCAGATTGCTCACAAGTCCTCCATCCACCTTGATTTCTCCCTTTGTCGGATGCAGTATGCATCCCATCATGGAAAGGAGGGTAGTCTTTCCCGAGCCGGAAGGTCCTATGAGCAGCAGGACTTCGCCCTTTCGCAGGTCGAGCGTCACCGAGTCCACTGCGGTGACATCCACGCTGCCTTCGTGATAGACCTTGGTCACATCTGTCATTTCGAGGATCTTGCACATGCTAGCCCCTGAATACCATGGCAGGGTCAAGGGTCCTTATCTTTCTCACCGAAAAAACGGCCGAGGAAATACAGGTCAAACAAATTATGATAAATGCCGAAAACAGGAGCCAGCCGCTAAGATAGAGTGGGACTCCCATTTTTTCGATTATGCCGTGCGCCGCAACCATGAGTGTTGCGCCAGCGGCATATCCGGCTACAGCGCTAATGCCGGCCTGTGCGAAAATAGTTTTATAGATGTCCGCGTTTGTCGCGCCCATAGCCTTGAGAGTGCCGTACTCTTTCAGATACTGCATGGTGTTGGCGTAAATGGTCTGACCGACTATGGCGCCTCCGATCATGAGGCCCAGGAACGCGGTGAGAAAAAAGCTCATTCCCACGCCAGTCTCAATTGTCCAGTATTCCACTGTCCTGTAAATAAAGCCGTTTCTTGTCAGTATGTCGCTGTCCTTCATGGATTCGGTCAAAAAGGCTGCAACTTTTCCGATTTTGTTCCTGTCCCTGAGCTTCGCCACGATGTAGGTCGTTTCGCCAGGATGGACAATTCCGTTCGACAGGTGCTGCAACTGATCGTGGGCCATGAAGATAATCGGGGCTGTGGTAAAACTCCTTATTCCCTGCGAAAGGCCAACGAGTCTAAACCGTTTTCCGCAAAGCTCCCACAGACTGCCGGTTTGCAGATTGCCTACCCTCTTTTCCGATGTCGTGTCCATGATAATGTACCGCCCGCCTTTTACGTCGGACGGCCTGCCTTCGACCATGCCCCATGGCGCCCCCACATTTGTGTCCGGATTAAATCCGATGATCTGGACCTGCTCGAGGCCGCCGTTTGCAACCTTCAGGAACCCCCAGGTTACTATGATTTTTTCAACCCACAGGACTTCGGCGATAGCTCGCACCTTGTTGATTCTCTCCTCGGGAATCGGGTTGGCGAAGTCGAAGTTTCGGATATTTTTCGGAGTCGCCCAGATGTCCGCGTCCGTATTCATGATGACGGCCGTTGCATTGCAGACCATTCCCAGGTATATGCCGACCTGCGCCAAGACAAGAACACTGGCGAACACTATTCCCAGAATCGTGAGGGCCAGGCGCACCTTCTCGTGGAGCAGTGTCTTCCAGGCCAACCATAACATCAGGTGGTTCTCCGCAAACCATTCAAAGCCAGGTCGAGACTCTCCCGCAGGATTTCCTCGATCTCCATTCCCAGGATGTCTTCACGGTACATGGAATCCTGCTCATAGCTCATAATGATTCCATTGATGGTGGACCAGAGGATATTGGCGACGGCCCATGGATTAACAGTTCTGAACAGGCCGCTCTTGATGCCTTTTTCCACAATGTCGCTTACGGTCCGCATGCAATCCCTGGCCGTATCCATGCATTCCCTGAGCAGCTTATCGGGCGCCAGTTCCCTGACATCGGGCTGAGCGCTCAGAAACATAATCCTGAAGTACTTGCGGTTTTTCCTGTAGAAAGCGAAGTAGGTTTGCAGCACATGAGCCAGAAGCTCGTCACTTTGCAGGGGCAGACCGGCGATCTTTCCAAACTCTTTTTTCAAAAGGCCCATGCCTTCGCCCATTATGGAAACGTAGAGATCTTCCTTGCACTTAAAATAGAGATAGATCGTGCCTTTTGCCAAACCGCACCTGACGGCGATCTCCTCAATCGTGGATGCCATGAAACCTTTCTTGAAAAAGACCTCTCTTGCGGCTTTGAGGATGGATTTCCTACGCTCGGCCTGTTCTTTTTGGCGCCGGAGGGAGGTAGGTGTTTGACCATCATTCATAATATGACCCTCAGTCAGTGTGCGGCAGCCAGTATAGCCAGGGACCGTCCTTTGTCAAGAAAATATTTGATGCGGTTGCCGAGGTTCTCCACCATTCATTTCACGATTTGTTGTTTTGCTTTTACGCCGGATCGGTCCACTGCAGAACAGGAACCACGCCGCAAGCGCCACGATGCGCCTTGAGCAAAGTGGTTAAAGTCCAAGACGGAATTGCCGAGCGCTAAAAGTGCCCAGGTGCAGGTGATCATATCGCGTCCCTACTGCGCAGGCGTAATGAATTGACATCCGTGCCGCTGCTCGATCATCTCTTTGACGATTATAGGATCTTCTAAAGCGGCGGGGATGCTCCGCGAGCAGCGCAAAAAGTGGGCGGCATATCTGCGGGAAATATCTAAGATTGCATTTCAAAAACTGGACAATTTGTTGTAGCGATAATTTTAAGTGGGCTGCACTGTGACTGACATATGCCTCTCTTGCCTTTTGCTGCGCCGCGTGCTCGGCTTAACTGTGACTTCAACTCCTTCCCGAGCGTCGTTAAAAACTCAATCAAACGGCATACGGATACCGACACGGGGCGACAGCGCATAAGCGCTGATATTTGTGGCTGTGTGTTCCTAAGTAGTTTCGCGGCTTAGGTATGGGCAAGCCCCCGGTTCTTCGGGAGCCAGTAAATTGGCGCCGTGAGCTTAGCTTTTAGAAGCTTCTGTTCTGAATGGGGAAACCCAAGATCGGTAAAAACATTGCCGCTGCTTTTTTCGTGCTCTATCGTCATATCGACGCCTACTGATGCTTGCAAATATTCCCGGTACGCTGGAGGCTGCCTCTTCTGCGCTTATGATCGGAAAAATTCCTGCATACATTTAAGCGTTCTTACGGATATGGATTTGGGTTCACATCAGAGATACAGGGCAAGAAGCGCAGCCCAAGTCATCAACCCCCCGGCATTCGGAATCGCGCTCCCTACGCTGAGCTTTCATTGCGCTTTAGAATTTCGCCGCGAACGCTTATGACTACCTCCTCAATCGGAATGGCCTTCCCCGCTTCCTGCATCCCTTTTCGAACGATAACCGGCAGGGCGGAACAACAGGGGACTTCCATATCTATCACCGTAACGCTGCGGATGTCATCGGTGCGAAAAATCTCGGCAAACTTCTTTACGTACTCCTCGGCATTGTCGAATTTGGGACAGCCGAGGAGGACCGCTTTCCCCCTAACGAACTCGCGGTGAAAATTGGGGTATGCCACCGGCGCGCAGTCGGACACAACCAGAAGGTGCGCTCCTTTGAGGAATGGTGCGCCAGGCGGAACGAGCCTTATCTGGATCGGCCAGTGAGAAAGCTCCGACGGGCTTGCGTCACTCTGTTCCAGCGCAAGCTCTTTTTGCGAAACCGGCCCTTCGGCAAAGGTCTGGATTCGAGCCGATGGACATGCGCAGGCGGCTGTGAATTCCGTGCGCTCCTCCTGTTTCTGCTCTGAGAGCTTCTGTCGTTCGAGGTGCTCTTCAACCGCTTCCGGATCGAATTCGTCGGCTTTCCGCTCGATTACACGAACCGCGCCCTGCGGGCATCCTGAAAGGCACGCGCCCAGTCCGTCACAATAAGATTCTTTTATCAGGCGCGCCTTCCCGTCTTTTATCACCAGAGCGCCCTCGGCACAGGCAATTGCGCACATCCCGCAGCCGTCGCAGAGTTGCTCGTCTATTTCAACTATTTTCCTAGTTTTATCCATTGCTTATACTCCGGATCGAAACCATGTCGATCGCTAAGTTTACACTTTAATCATTTTCAGGGCCGGGCGGCACCTTCCTCCATGACCTGTTTCATCATTTTTTTGCCTGTTTGAGTGAGAAAAGGTTCATCAAAGGCTGCACCACTACCGTTCTCCGGCTGCCCGGCCTTGAGCGCTCCGCTCAGGTCCGCGATTCGAATCGCGTCAAAAACACACTTGAAATTGACTGAATTGTCCGGTTGGCCCGTACCGCCAAGATTGTTCAAAATAGAGAGAGTTGCACGGGTCAGCTCTTCGGGAACTCCGGTTCGTGAGAGAATTGATTGGGCCTCAGTCACGTCCTCGGGAGAAAACCGTCCCGCGCTGCGCTCAGGTCCGGTCGAAACCCCGCCTGCAATGGCTGAAAGGAAGGCGGCCAGGGTGACAACCGCAGGATCGCCTCCTTCGGACTGCCGAATCTTGCCGGCGTACTCGACCACTTTCAGGGTGCGCCCGATCCGCTTGAAATTTCGGCCAAGGAATTTCTTCACTTCCGCCGCCACGCGGTCCTTGAGCAGATCGGTCCTCCGGGCGAGAAGCTCCGGGGGCATATCGGTCCCCAGGCATTGAGCGGCGAACCTGCAATAGGCGGCGCAGCCGAAATCCATTTTGGGGTTGAGGGCCTTTGCGCCGCATTTACGGCACTTTCGCGAACTCTCATCCTTGAAGAATTCAATCGGGCCGCCGCACTTGGGGCAACTGGATTCGCTAATGGCTTCCGGTCCCCAAAATCGGCTGTCCTGACCAGGGCACTTCATGGTTTTCTCCATTGAAAAAGTGAAGAGTGAGGAGTGAAGAGTTCAGGATGAAATTTGAACTCTTCCGACATCACTCTCCACACTTCCTTAAATCTTAAATCTAACCCAAAATAGCCTTCAGATCTTCATCCGGAGTGGTGATCGGCTTGATCTGGAAATTTTTGACGAGCACGTCGAGAACCCCGGGACTGACGAAGGCCGGAAGCGACGGACCGAGCCGGATGTTTTTTATCCCCAGGTGGAAAAGGGTCAGAAGAATGGCTACCGCCTTTTGTTCATACCATGACAGGATCATCGAGAGCGGCAGATCGTTCACTCCAACGTTGAATGCTTTTGCAAGCGCAACAGCGATCTGTATGGCCGAGTATGCGTCATTGCACTGACCGATGTCCAGAAGGCGTGGGATCCCTTCGATTGTCCCAAGGTCCTTGTCGAAAAAACGGTACTTGCCGCAGGCAAGCGTGAGTACTATGCAGTCCTTTGGGACTTTTTCCACGAATTCCGTGTAGTAATTGCGGCCCGGTTTTGCGCCGTCGCAGCCGGCGACCAGGAAAAAGTGGCGGATTTTCTTTCCCTTTACCGCCTCAATCACCTTGCCCGCAACGCTCATTACCGTATTTCTTGCAAATCCCACCGTAACGGTCTTTCCGTTGGAATCCTCCGCAAATCCTGGAAGCGCCAGCGCCTTTTCGATAACGGGCGTAAAGTCACGGTTTTCTATGTGGGTTGCCCCCGGCCAACCTACGCAGCCGCTCGTGAAAATGTTGTCCGCGTATACGGCGGCAGGTCTTTGGATGCAGTTGGTGGTCATGAGAATTGCGCCGGGAAAGGTGGGGAATTCTTTTTGCTGATTCTGCCAGGCAGTTCCGAAATGTCCGTAGAAATGAGGATACTTTTTCAGCCCGGGGTAGCCGTGGGTTGGAAGCATCTCGCCGTGAGTATAGACGTAAATGCCCTTGCCTTCGCTCTGCTTGAGAAGACCTTCCATGTCCACGAGGTCGTGGCCGGAGACAAGTATCGCTTTGCCTTTTTTGTGCCCGAGCGCGACCGGTGTAGGGACGGGATAGCCGTAAACGCCCGTGTTGCCCGCATCGAGAAGCTCCATCGCACGCAGGTTGACTTCGCCGCACTTGAGGACAAGTCCGATCCGGTCATTTACCGGGATGTCGTTCCTGGTCAAAGATGCAAGAGCTTCATGGATGAAGGCGTAAACGGCGTCATCCTCCTGGCCGAGAATCCGTGCGTGGTCCGTGTAGGCCGCAACTCCCTTTATTCCGAAAAGGAGGGTGTGTTTGAGCGAGCGCAGGTCGGTATTTTCCTCAGGATCGGCCTTTAACCCGACGCCTGCCGCCTGAGAAAGAAGCCCCTCGATTGTGCCGGCGGGTTGGAAGCCGGCAGCCGGCGACGCGAAGTCGGTCTTGCCTCCTGCGGCCTCAATTTTGCCCTTGAGCTTTTCGCGTATCTTTACCGCGCGCGGTATCGTTTCGAGAAAATATTTTTGATCGAAATTTACATTCGTGAGTGTCGAAAAAAGAGACGTGCACGCAAAAGAGTTCGCCTCTTTATCGGTTATGCCAACTCTTCGGGCCTCCACCGCAAAAAGTGAAAGCCCCTGGAGAGCATAAACCAGAAGATCCTGAAGCTCGGCAACCTCGGGCTGTTTGCCGCAAACCCCGATTTTGTCGCACCCCTGGCCCTTTGCCGTCTGTTCGCATTGGTAACAAAACATCGTTGCCTCCTGATAAAATTCGCTTTAAAGTTAATTTATTATAACTCGCGCCCTCTGTTTAACAGACAGTCTAAGTCCTGTGCTCAAAAGAAACCTTGACTTAGATCAAAAATTCTGAATTTTCCTTCTCGCAGCAAAATTGATGTAAATGATGTGTGGCGGACTCGAAGGAAATGGGCGCGGGAGCTTGGTCTTGCGCGGAGACAATACACATCCGATCAGACTTATGTGACTATTGTATTTTTCGCGTCTTTGACGAATCCCGGAGAATCCGCGACTTCCCTAAGGATAATTGACATGAAAATTGCCGATGAAATTTCAAAAGCCTCCCTCTTCGACGGGCTTCCGGCTGATCAGATTGGAGAGTTGGCCCAAATCTGCTTGGACCAAAGATATGAAAAGGGCAGGGAGCTTTTTTCGGAGGGAGAGATTGCAAAGGGATTTTATCTCGTTGTATCCGGAAAAATCAAAATCTATAAACTCTCGCTGGAAGGGAAAGAGCAAATCCTCCACATATTCGGCAGTGGAGAAATTTTTGGGGAAGTCCCGGTATTTGCGGGGGGAAGTTACCCGGCCAACGCTGAGGCCATCGAACCCAGCCGGGCGCTGTTCTTTCCCAGAATTTCCTTTTTGGGGCTGGTAGGCAGGGCGCCTGCCATAGCCGTTAACATGCTGGGCATACTTTCTCAGCGCCTGCGCCTGTTCACCCACTTGATCGAGGACCTGTCGCTGAGAGAAGTTCCGGGGAGACTTGCCGCATACCTGATCTATCTTGGCGAGCGGAGCGGAAGCCGGCAAGCCCTCGAACTCGAAATAACAAAAGCGCAACTGGCAAGCCTGCTTGGAACAATTCCGGAGACGCTTTCACGGATACTGACAAAGATGGCCCAGCAGGGGATCATCTCAGTCGAGGGCCGAAAGATCAGGGTGCTCGACCGTAAATCGTTGGAGTCCCTGGCAGCGGGTGGAAAAGTTCTGACAAATACTTGAAAAGATATATTAAAGTATAAAGTGGGAGGTGAAGAAATAGCATTTTAGACATAGTAAGGCTTTTTGCCCCGGCGCCTCGGATATGATAAGCAGCTTCAGAGGTCCTCTCCTGCTAGTGGCCCCCTTCTTGCGGTTTTCAGCGCCGTCTCTCCGCCGCAAAGTGGACAAATATTATCCGATAGACGAGAGCCGGAGCGAATAGGGGTCAGATACCTCCGGCTTGGCCGGAGGTATCTGACTGATCTCGGCCGAAGCCGGGGTAATTCCACCGCCTGTTCACCCGAGGAAGCATTCATCGGCCGCATAGGGCTTGATCTACTGCGGACCGAAGCGCCCGCGCCGCCTCCCCGGGATTCGAACTGGCAATTATGGCCGATACGACTGCTACCCCATCCGCGCCGGCATGAATGACATCACCGGCATTGGTGTGGGTTATGCCGCCTATCCCGACCAGGGGAATGCGAACGGCCTGGCGGATAGTTCGCAAAACACCGAGCCCCGTGGCTGGCAGCGCATCGGCTTTGGTCGACGTGGCGAACAGGGGCCCTACCCCCAGGTAGTCCGCCCCATCGGCTTCGGCCTTGATGGCTTCATCGACAGTACTGACTGAAACCCCGATGATCATATTTTTGCCGGCAATCCGGCGCGCAAAAGCGCAATGCATATCCTCCTGCCCCAGATGAACTCCATCGGCGCGGCAGGCCAGCGCGATGTCCACCCTGTCGTTGATTATGAGCGGGATAGCCAGGTCCGAAGCTGCTTGCCTGAGCGCAAGGGCCTGATCGAGAAACTCCCTTGTCCCGGCATCTTTTTCGCGAAGTTGGACCACGGTCACACCGCTAGCGGCGCTCTCGCGGACGATTTGCTCAAGAGGGCGCCCGCCGGACAGGCCCCGGTCGCTGACCAGGTACAGTCCAAAATCAATTCCGGATTTGCAGGCTTTCACGAAAATGCTACCTGGGCGCGCTCTCTGATGATGGCGCCGTCTATCGCGTCAAGTGCGTCGAGCAGGCCCACCTGAAAACTGCCCGGTCCAGGGTTGGGGAGGGCTGCAAGTTCTCCCGCAACCCCAAAGGTGATGAGCGCCCCGATTGCAGCGGCGAAAGCATCAGTTTCGGCGGCGCAAAAGGCGCCTGTGACTGCGCTTGCCGCACAGCCTGTTCCTGTAACCCGGCCCATGAGTGGATGCCCGTTTGAGATCCTCGCCATCCGTAAGCCGTCGGTCACAAAATCCTCCGCACCCGTGACCGCCACGACGGTCCCGTAGGTTTTTGCCAAATCGCGGGCTGCCAGCCGAGCATCGTCCACGCCGTGAACGGACTCCACGCCTCGGGTGATCCCCCTCTGACCCGCAACCGCAAGGATTTCCGAGGCATTCCCGCGCAGGACCGCCACCGGCGCCTCATCCATGAGCTGCCGGGCAGCCTCGGTCCTGAACCGGGTGGCGCCCGCTCCCACCGGGTCGAGCACAATTGGAATTGAGCGGTCCCGCGCGGCCCAGGCGGCCTTGACCATGGAATCGATCCAGGGTTGTGACAACGTTCCGATATTGATGACAAGGGCATTAGCCAGCCCGACCATCTCCTCGACTTCTTCGATCGCATGGGCCATTACCGGCGATGCGCCCAAGGCGAGCAGCGCATTGGCGGTAAAGTTCATGACCACGTAGTTGGTGATGTTGTGAACCAGGGGATGTTCCCTTCTGATCTTTTCGAGAATATCAGAGGACTTTTCAACCGTCTTCTGAACAAGATTATTTTTCATATGCCACCCTCAACACCAAGAATCAGTCGATGTCAGATCCGATTCGGCACACAAACTCTGCCCGCTGCAGGCCATACCTGCGCCTCAAACCACTGCCCCTGCGTCAGCACGCGCGGCGCCTCGCGCATCAGCTCCGAAATTGTCAGTCCACGGGGGCATGCCCTCTCGGGCTTCGAATAATCCATTTCGGCGAGACGCATCCTGGCCTCCCGAGGCAACTCTGCCATAGACTTCCCGGGCAGATCGCGGTCTCCGTAATCCCGGCAATACATCTCTTGGAACACCCGGAAGGAGCATTCAATCATCCCTTATCTAAATCGTGATGGCAAGTGATATGCCACTGGGCCTGCCTGCGTGCTGCCGGATAACTCAGTAAGAGTATCAATATCTCTCCTCTTGAGTCGCTGGTATTCTAGCACCAATTTAAGGATGCAGGCTATATCTGATTCTCTTTACAGAACGCTGTTTCCAGCAGAAAAGTATAAAAATTATCCTTTCTCGTTGGTAATCCAGTCGGCAGTTCCAGCAGATGCCGGCAAAGTGGCGTTGCCTGCCGGCAATCTTCCGGAGAAAGCTTCATCAGCGTTTGGATGCTGGTCTGTATCATCCCTCTCCAGTTCTAAAAGATATCCGGGTAAACAACAGGAATTCAGGAATTGAGGAATTAATTCCTAAATCCCTAAATTCCTTAATCTCTACCAATTCTGCTAATCCTGTTAATCCCGTCAGAATCTCTGAGCTCTCTGCGCGTCTGCGGTGGACTTGCTGTTCTCGTCTCAAATCGCTTGCAAAGTGACGCATTTACGACTAATTAGTCTCCATCCGGTGTTTCCGGTTGAGTAATGATTAACCTTTCGTGAACAAGAGGATTAACGCCATCCGACGGGGGCAACGGATCGCGGAAATATGTGCTTAGGGGCAAGCATGAAATCATTGAACAATAGCGGCTCAATGGCTCGCGCTGCTGATGGGCTGGAGGTTCGGAGGGACCTTGACATTGGGGTTGGAAGGGAGCCGGCAGCGGGTTGTCCTGAGCCGGTGAGATTGTCCGAAGAAGCAGGTTCGCCTCGTTCGAAACTGGCCGCCACTATCCGGAGTTCCTGGTTGCCGCAGGTAGAAGCGGCGATCCGGAAATCAAGCGAATATTTCTTCAGGGTGCAATATCCCGGGGGCTACTGGTGGGCCGAACTGGAATCAAACGTCACTATAACGTGCGAGCTTGTCATGCTCGCGCGTCTTCTGGACATTCCTATCGCCGGGAAGCGGAGCGGAATCGTCAAGTATTTTCTCGGAAACCAGAATGAAAACGGCTCCTGGGGTCTTTATTACGGCGACGGCGGCGAACTCAGCACAACAATCGAAGCCTATTTCGCCCTTAAACTCCTTGGGGAAAATCCGGGGTCGGAGCCCCTTGCGAAAGCGAGGACCTTCATTCTCCAGCACGGCGGCATAGAAGCTTCCCGCGTTTTCACGAAAATATGGCTTGCGCAGTTCGGCCAGTATGACTGGGGCAAAGTTCCCTCTATGCCGGTCGANNTCGATCGTGCTCTGCATCAGGCCGAAATTCAGACTTCCCGATTCTCTTTGGCTTAAGGAGCTTTTCGTCCCGGTGTATGGTAAAAAACTGGATTCCCGGATAAACAAGCTCTTTTTTGTCTTCGACCGTATTGCAAAGATACTTGAAAAAAGGCCGATCAGGAAGCTTCGCCGCAGGGCGATTGCGGCCGCCAGGGACTGGATCATCGATCACCAGGAGGATAGCGGCGACTGGGGCGGCATCCAGCCTCCCATGGTCTATTCGATGCTTGCCCTCCACTACCTGGGATTTCCGCTTTCTAATGAGGTTATGGCAAAGGGGCTCAAAGCCATTAAGGATTTCTGCATCGAGGATGAGAATGGGCTGCGGATGCAGTCCTGTATATCCCCGGTCTGGGATGCGGCGCTTACGGCGCTGGCGTTGCTCGAGTCGGGGGTTGGTCCCGAACATCCCGCCCTCGAAAAAACGGCGCGCTGGCTGATATCCCAGCAGATACTGACAGGGGGCGATTGGCAGTTCAAGAATAGCTCTGCGCCGGGCGGATGGGCCTTCGAGTTTTTCAACTCGTGCTACCCTGACGTTGACGATTCGGCTGTCGTTTTGAACGTGCTCGACCGTT
>PLSV01000120.1:0-9389 GCA_003165235.1 Syntrophobacteraceae bacterium | reverse complement strand
CTCAACCGTATACCGTTTGCCGATACCGAAGCGATGGTGGACCCTCCGACGGCGGACGTAACCGGCAGGGTGCTCGAGGTTATGGGTCGTTGGGGATACGATTGCAGCCATCCGGCTGCTAAGCGCGGCGTGAGGTTTCTCAAACAGCTGCAGGAAAAGGATGGGTGCTGGTGGGGGCGCTGGGGCGTCAACTACATTTATGGGACATGGTCCGCCCTGCGGGGGCTGATCTCGATCGGAGAGGACCCGAAGTCGCCCTGCATCAGAGCGGCAATGCACTGGCTGAAAGACCACCAGAACCAGGATGGGGGCTGGGGTGAGACGTGCGGTTCCTACAAGATGCCCGAACTTCGCGGCCAGGGTCCCAGCACTGCGTCTCAGACAGCCTGGGCAATAATGGGTCTTCTGGCCGGGGATGAAGAAAAATCCCTTGAGGTAAGCAGGGGCGTTCAGTACCTGTTAAGGAACCAAAAACCCGACGGGACATGGGATGAGATATACTTCACCGGGACCGGGTTCCCTAAACATTTCTACATAAGATATCACAATTACAGGAACTGTTTTCCTCTCATGGCGCTGGGTCAGTACGTGACGAAGCTGGGACGCTAGGAAAGGCGGGCTTGAGCGAGAAGCAGGGACCGGGAGCAGAAAGATGAGTGGTTGCGTGATAGGTCATATCACGGTAAGGGACCCCGAAAAATGGAGTGAATACCGCGCCAAGGTCCCGCCCACTCTTGTTCGATGGAGAGGTGAGGTGATTTGTCGGGGCCGAATGGTCAAGGTTTTGAGCGGTGAACATTCGCACACTGATACCGTGGTGATTCGATTTCCTGACCCCGACTCCGCCGCTGGGTGGTATGCTTCCGCAGATTACCAGGCGCTTATTCCTCTTCGTGAGCAAGCTGCGGACATAGTTCTGGTAAGCTACGAATCGTAATCCTTGACTTCAATTCATGAAGCCGGATTTTGACGCTTCCCCGATTAGAGCGCAAACTCGTTTATTGCTTTTACCGTGTTCCGTGTTTCTTCAGTGAATAGAGCCAGATCGCTTTCGGACAAGAGGCCGTGGCTGTGCCACTGGGCCAGCTTGATAAGCGCCGTGCTCCGTCTTAAGTCATTAAACATGATACCTATTTCAGCATCTTCTTTCTCGATCAGATCCCAGAGCTCCAGGTAGGCTTCGTGATTGCGCCCATCCCTTTTCTGCAGGATGGACTCTATGCGGCTAAAAATCCGCGCACACGCGTCGTCCAACACGCGCGCATTCATTGATCTCATTTGCTTCCAATCTTTTTCCGGAATGGTTCTCATAGTTCACAAAGTCCTGATAATGATGATAACGGTGCGCATTGCACGGTCGCGTGCGGCAGGTCGAGGCGCTTGTTAGACGATGGCGTTGCCTGCCAGGCGGCTCAACTCGTTCACCAGGCCCTCCAGTTCGTCGAGCATAGGGCTCCGAACGCCCGCTTGCCGGAAGGCCGCGACGAGTTCCCTGTAGTACCACAACTGTTCGTTCTTGCCCGCCGAGAAGCGGGACCAGAGCGTCTCGCCAACCTGACGGTAGTCAGCTGCGATCGCCCGTGCGTTGTCAAGCTTGTCAGCGAGCGAGACGATCGAACCTTCAGCGCCGGCCGATCGGATGTGGCCTAGATATGCAACCTTCCTGTCGCGCGAGGGGGGTTTGGGACCTCCGGCGTAATCTGCCGGAGTGTCGGTGCAGGCTACGACAAGTTTCATCACGCGCGGTCCGAACCTTTGCTCTATCTCCGCAGCCGAGACTTTCTCAGGGTGGTCTTCCAGCGAATCGTGGAGCAGAGCTGCTATAGCTTCTTCTTCACTCCCGCCGTTGGTCAGGACCAGGGAGCAGACCGCCAACAGATGTGCGACATAGGGTATGGACGTGCCCTTTCGCACTTGACCGGCGTGCACGGAGTTCGCAAACTCCAGGGCATCTTTGAACTTTGGGCTGAGAGTCGCCGTTGCATCACTCACTGGGGTCTCCCGGTTGCGCTCCTGCCTTAAGCAAACTCCGCGCACCTCGCCTTTTAATTGGAGGCTTGTTGAGTTAACGACATTCCGAGCCTGTCCCGATGCGCTTCTCCTGGCGGAGCATGTCGCTCCTCGAAGGCGCAAGGATACAACTGAATCGAAGTTTGAACAATCCTGTTATTTTCGAACGGCCTTCGCCATTATCGAATTGAATCTGCTCCGGCCCCAATGCTATAATACGTAAAATTTGATGGAGGGCTTCTGTGAAATCGAATTCCAGAATTCAATCGGTCGCACGTGCGCTCACTATTGTCGACATCCTTGCCAAGGCGCGCGGCGAGCTTGCCTTGAACGAAATCGCCTCGCGGCTTTCGCTGCCTAAAAGCACGGTCCATGGTCTTGTCTCGACGCTCAAAGACTTCGGCTACATCGAGCAAAGCGCTTTCACCGGCAAATACAGGCTCGGCGTGCGCTTTTTTGAAGTGGGTCACATTGTCGCCCAAGGCTGGGAAGTACGCACGGTCGCTGCACCCTATGTTAACAAACTGCTTGAGGAGTTGGCCGAGACAGTGCATCTGGTCGTCCTCGACAAATTGGAAGTCCTATACATTGACAAGCGGGAATCCGGGCGGTCTCTGAGAATCGCCTCGCGGGTCGGGATGCGGCTGCCTGCCCATTGCACCGGGGTCGGCAAGATGCTCATGGCGCATCTTTCGCCCGAGGAAAGACGTAAACTCATTAATGAGAAAGGCCTCCCGAAATTTACTGAGAACACGCTGACCGATGTGCAGGTCCTCGAAGAAGAGTTGGCAAAGATCAGGATGCAGGGTTTTGCAATCGATAACGAGGAAATAATGGGCAGTCTTCGGTGCGTGGCTGCTCCAATCAGAGATCAGACCGGGAATGTGATATCCGCAATAAGTGTTTCCGGCCCCGTGTCGCGTATGGAAGGTGAGCGGTTAGCAAACGCCATAAGACGTCTCAAGGAAACGGCAGAAGAAATCTCGACCTGCCTGGGATACCGCTCGAAGTCACAAGTCCTTAAGAATCAATTGGCGCGACGATCCTAGTACCATGTAACATTGCTTTTTTCGCACAATAGCGGTAAAATCATGCAAATTCCAAAGGGGAGGGATTTGCCATGAAACCGCGATACCGTGTGACGTTAACAGAGCAAGAACGCCAGGAACTCGATGCCTTGAAAACAGGTAAGACCAGTGCTAAACGGTTCCTTTATGCACGCGCTTTGCTCCTGTGTGATGCCGGGCCGCAGGGGCCTGCCTGGGCTGTAGCAGACGTCGCCGAGGCTATGGGCGTTACGCCTCGCACAATCGAACACCTGAAACAGCGTTTCGTGGAAGATGGGCTGTCTGCTGCGCTGGAACGCAAGCAACCGGAAAAGCCGCCGCGCGAGGTGACTTTCGATGGAGCTTTTGAGGCGCGACTAATTGCATTGGCCTGTTCAGAAACTCCGGAGGGTCGGCGACGATGGACCGTACGACTGCTGGCCGAGAAGGCAGTCGAATTGAAGTTAGCTCCGAGCGTCTCGCATATGACAGTGCAACGCACACTTAAAAAAACGAACTTAAGCCTCACCTCCGGAAGTACTGGAAAATCCCGCCGGAAGGTAGCGCAGCGTTCGTAGCCAATATGGAAGATGTAATTGATGTTTACCATTTTCCTTACGATCCCGACTATCCGCAGGTCTGTATGGATGAAACTTGCAAACAACTAATCGGGGAAGTGCACGACCCGATCTCTTGCGCGCCAGGAAGACCGGCACGGGTGGACCATGAATACGTCCGCAACGGAGTTGTCCAGATCTTTCTTGAAGTGGAACCGTTGACCGGCAAACGCCACGTAGAGGCCGCTCAACATAGAACGAGAAAGGACTGGGCGTGGTGGATCAAGGCCATGCTCGACGAACGCTACCCAGATGCTGTCCAGGTATGCTTGGTCATGGACAACCTCAATACTCACTGTCTAGCCGCCCTTTACGAGACGTTTGAACCCAAAGAGGCTCGGCGCTTGGCAGAACGCCTTGAGATCCATTACACACCCAAGCATGGTAGTTGGCTCAACATGGCGGAGATCGAACTGAGCGCGTTGAATGGGCAGTGCCTGGATCGGCGGATTCCCGATCTTGAAACACTGCGAAGCCATATCGCCACATGGGAAAACGACAGGAACAATCGGCACGCTAAGATCCAATGGCGATTTTCTACTACCGATGCACGGATAAAGTTGAAACATCTTTATTCGAAATTGTAAATGTTACATGGTACTAGGCTTTACGCTGACAAACTTTCTTGTGACAGATTTTTCTTGACAACGGTTATACGCAAGAGTATTGTCGTCTCCAGTTCGAGGATGCCGAACGTAGTACGACAATACGGAACGACTCATGGACGTCAGGCCCTACCTTTTTGAACCTCTCAACGGGCAACTCTTTGCTGCCAACCTCACAGCAGCCGAATCTGGCATTCTTGCCGGCATAACCTTTGCTCTCAACCGCGCATCGGGACTGGGCATCTCAGTCCTGACCCATATTCCCGACGGCTCGGACCTCCAACCCGGAGACTGCGTTTTGAGCCTGCGGGGGACGGCTGAACAGATGGCGCGGGCAGAGGAAGAACTTCTTGGCTGTGTCGGAAAACCCTCGGGAGTGGCGACGGCCTCCTGGCGCTTTGCCGGTTTGGCCGATGGAAGGGCGCGGATCGTTTGTGGCGCCTGGAAGAAAGTGGCCCCTGAAATACGAAAGCAGCTTCGTGAGGCTATTGTGATCGGCGGGGCCTGTGCGAGGCTGGTAGATGAGGCTTTCGTATATCTGGATAAGAATTTCGTCCGGATGTTTGCGGGAATAACAGAAGTTGTCGATAGAGCGTACTCGATGAACGGACGCGTTGTCTCCGTGCAGATTCGCGGGGAGACCGGTCCGATCTCCGAAGAAGCGGTGCTGGCCTGCAGGGCAGGGGCCGGCGTGCTGATGGTGGATACCGGAAGTGTGAAAGACCTTCGCGAAGTGGAGGAAGCCGCCCGCCGCCATGGTTTCAGAGATCGGGTGAAAATAGCTTTTGGAGGTGGCGTCACGGCGGAGAGGCTGGAGGAAGTGGTAGCCGCCGGCGCGGACATAATTGATATCGGGCGGGCAATCATCGACGCGCCGATTCTCGATTTCCGATTAGACGTTCTACAACGGGCCGCACAAATACCCCGTTGAAGTTGAATGCCGGCTGTAACCTCTCGCTTCTTATGAGAGACTTCTATAGCGCCCTATCGAAAATAAATAACCACTCTGCGTCGTGCGAGCGCGTAGCGGGCAGGCCGACCGCACGTCACGTCTATCTGGCGCGTTGGGCGTTCGCGTGAGGCCTGGTATATTTGTCAACTATTTTGAAATATCCGGAAATAAGCTCCATGGAATGGAACCTTCTTGAAAAAACCACTTTCTGGGTCGAGGGGGCCGAACTGGACAGCGCCAACCTGGACGATACGGCTGCGGCTGCGGCTGCGGCTTTGGGCTTCGATCCCGGGGAAATAATGGTCGTCGACGTACAGCCCGGCATCATTGCTTTTGATGTGCTTAAAAAGAATATAGCTGCCGAATCGGTTGCCGGAAAAGCCAGGGAAATCCTTGGAAATTTGGGGGGTGTGCCTGGTATTAGTCTTCACCCCGGCGCATCCGTTCACTCCGAAGGGGTCCTTGGGTTGATTGCGCTCGATCCGCAGGCTGCCCGAGAGGTTGTTTCCCGATCTGCCGAAATGGGTCAGGCCGTAGCCGATGCCGTTGCCAGGCGCGCCTGCGTCTTCTCGACCGGGTCAGAAGTGATATCTGGAAAAATCGAGGATACAAACTCCCCATATCTTGTGAAAACCCTCACAGAAGCCGGATTTAGAACGGAGTTTGGAGGAATTATCCCAGACAGTACGCCCGCTACGGTATCCGCGCTTGAGGCGGCTTTGATGCGGGGGTTTGGTCTCATCATCACTACCGGAGGAGTTGGGGCCGAGAGCAAGGACCACAGTGTGGAGGCGGTCCTTAAGCTCGATCCTCATGCCGCAACCCCCTGGATTCTCAAATTCACTCCCGACATGAAGCGTCATCATAAAGAGGGCGTGCGCATAGCCGTTGGCCGGGCTGGAATATGCAGGATAGTTTCGCTTCCCGGTCCTCACGCCGAAGTGCGCCTCGGCGGCTGGGCATTGATCGAGGGCCTCAAAGCCGGCCTGGACGATGCGGCTTTGGCCGAATCCATAGCTTCCGTTATCAGGGAGCGCTGGCTAAACCATACGGGCAAGGGAGGCAGTGTGCATGGACAATAGCAAGGCCGTTGCAGAACAGCTCTATCAGGCTGAAAGGAGCGTAACTCCGGTTGACCCGCTCACGGTGATTTATCCTGGATTAACGGTTGAGCAGGCTTATGCGATTCAGCTCGAAGGGGTGGCGATTCAACGCGAGCGGGATTCGCGAAAAGTGGTAGGGAAAAAGATCGGTTTGACCTCAATCGCAATGCAGAAGCTGATCGGTGTAGATGAACCCGATTACGGACACCTGTTCGACCACATGCTGGTGCGTGAAGGAGAGCCGATTTCATGCAGCCGGCTCCTGCAGCCCAAGGTTGAAGGAGAGGTGGCGTTTGTGCTCAATAAGAGGCTGCGAGGCCCAGGAGTGAACATTGCCGACGTATTGAGGGCTACCGAAGGGGTAATGGCTTCCATCGAGATTGTTGACAGCAGGGTGCGGGACTGGAAGATAAAGCTGGCCGACACCATTGCAGACAATGCGTCTAGCGCCAGGTTTGTGGTGGGGTCGCGGCTGATTTGCGCTGGAGGGTTCGATCTTCGGCTGCTGGGAATGGTTTTGGAGAAGAATGGCGAAATAGTCAGTACCGGCGCCGGTGCGGCGGTTATGGGGCATCCCGCCTCCTCGGTCGCCTGGCTTGCGAACAAGCTGGGAGAATTCGGGATCGCCCTGGAGGAAGGCGAGATTATCCTGTCGGGCGCTCTGACAGCCGCCGTCGACGCCCGGGCGGGGGATTGCTTTCTAATCTCATTCCAGGGGCTTGGAACGGTGGGTGTCCGGTTTGTCTAAGAGCTAATGCAAAGAGGATGTGCAGAGAAATGGATAAGATAAAAGCGGCAATTCTTGGGCCCGGAAACATTGGGACCGACCTCATGTACAAGATTATGAGAAGCCGGCGTCTGAAGATGGAAATGATGGCCGGCATCGTCGACTCACCCGGGATCCAGAGGGCAAAATCCCTGGGAATCCGTGCGACAACCGACGGAATCGGGCCCATCATCGATGATCCGCAAATTCGCATTGTGTTTGATTCAACGGGCGCGAAGCCTCACATGGTTCACGCGCCGCTGCTTAAAGCGGCTGGCAAAATAGCGGTGGATCTCACACCTGCCGCCGTAGGACCCTACGTGGTGCCGTCAGTCAATCTCAGTGGGCTTTCAGATGTCACCAATCTCAATATGGTGACCTGCGGCGGGCAGGCGACCGTCCCAATTGTCTACGCTGTCAATCGCGTTGCCGGGGTGGTTTATGCGGAAATTGTCGCCACAATTGCAAGTAAAAGCGCAGGTCCGGGGACCAGGCAAAACATAGACGAATTCACCCAGACCACCGCCAGGGCGCTTTGTGTAGTGGGCGGTGCGAAAAAGGGCAAGGCAATAATCGTACTGAATCCTGCCGAACCCCCCCTGCTGATGACCGATACGGTCTACACAGAGGTGGAGAATCCAGACGTGAGCGCAATCCGGGCTTCGGTCGAGGACATGGTCAGGACGGTTCAACGGTACGTGCCGGGCTACCGCCTCAGGATGCCCCCGACGGTAGACGATCACAAGGTGGTCACCATTGTTGAGGTGGAAGGCGCAGGGGACTTCCTGCCCAAATATTCAGGCAATCTGGACATCATGACTTCCGCTGCGGCCGCTGTGGGTGAGGCGATCGCGGTGCGCATGCTTGGTGGGAGGTGAACTATTGTTCTCTCACAGGAGATATTGGATATGAACAGGTGTATTCGGATTGTGGATTCTACTTTGAGGGACGGCAGCCATGCGGTTAGCCACCAATTCAGCGGGGAACAGATCGCTGCCGTCGCCCAAGGGCTGGACAAGGCAGGGGTCCCGTTCATTGAGGCTTCGCACGGCGATGGGCTTGGCGGGTCCTCAATCAATTTCGGGAAGGCCAAGCTCACCGATGAGGAAATGCTGCGCGCCGCTTCGAAAGTAATTCGAAGCGCAGCCCTCACTGTGCTGCTGCTTCCGGGAATCGGGACCCAGGAGGACCTTAAGGTGGCTGCCGATTGCGGCGCCAGGGCGGTCAGAGTGGCTACGCACGTGACTGAAGCCGACATTGCGGAGCAGCATATCGGTCTTGGGAAAAAAATGGGCATGACAACGTTCGGTTTCCTGATGCTTGCCCACATGCGTCCGCCGGAAGTGATCGTCGAGCAGGCAAAGCTGTTTGAATCCTATGGAAGCGATGTAATTTACATTGCCGATTCTGCGGGAGCTATGCTCCCCTCAGACGTCAAACTTAGGATCGAGGCGGTTGTCGATGCCGTTTCGGTTCCGATAGGTTTTCACGCCCATGCAAGCCTCGGTCTTGCCATTGCAAACAGCCTGACTGCCGCTGAAGCCGGCGCCACTTACTTAGACGGCACATGTCGCGGTCTGGGGGGAGGCGCCGGTAATGCTCAGACCGAGGTGATCACCGGTGTTTTGCACAAGGCGGGCTTCGAGACCGGGATCGATTTTTACGGCATCATGGATGTTGCCGAAGACATAGTGGAGCCGATGATGCACAGGCCCCAGGTCATTCGGAACGCCTCGCTGATTCAGGGCTATGCGGGCGTATACTCGAGCTTTTTGTTGCATACCTATCGGGCCGCTGAAAAGTACCGCGTCAATCCGAGAGATATACTCGTAGAGCTTGGACGCAGGGAAATGGTAGGCGGTCAGGAAGATATGATTTTGGATGTTGCTTATGAAATGGCTCAACAAAAGGAGGTGGCGCAAAATGAAGCTGGTGACTCTAATGCCTGTAGTCGACTCTGAAAAGTGTAAGGGGTGCAAGACATGCGTGCGGGTATGTCCAGTCCTTGCAATGAAGATGGAAGAGAAACTGGCGGTAGCGGATCTTGACCGCTGCAGGGGTTGCGCGGACTGTGAGCAGCGGTGTCCTGAATATGCGATTGCGATGGTTGATCGCCCGGAGCCGGTAATGGCCAGGGTGGAGCTGGAAGGGCTCAATTATGAGAAGATCACGCAACTCTGCCTCAAAGCGAGGTTCCACCCCGAACAGATCGTTTGCTACTGCACGGCTACACGCGCTGATGAAGTCGCGGGCGCCATTCTGCTGGGGGCTCAAACACCGGACGATATCT
>PLSV01000313.1 GCA_003165235.1 Syntrophobacteraceae bacterium | reverse complement strand
AAATAACTGCATATGGTTCTCTGAAAAATCCCATGTTTCGGCCGGTTCGAAGAAAGACTCCAGGGATCCCATAGTCGCAGTGGTCCAGCATGTTCCGCATGAGTTGACCGGCCTGACGGGGGTTACACGCCCCAAAGCTCTAAGGTCGTATGCAGCCGGATACGGTCCGGTGGGGACCTGAAGAGGAACGCCCACCTGGTTGAATTGGACTGGGGGCAGGAACAATACTCCTGGTAACCATTGTAGTTGTTTGGCTTGAACGCTTGAATAGGAAATTGTCAGCATAGCACAGATTAGAATGAGCCCCAAAAGACCGGAAGTGACTCTTGCTCTCATAGCATCATCTCCTTAATGCTGAAATGCTGAGTTCAATGCGCTACAGTTTGAGCCGAAGTGTGGCCCTCTTTTTGAACAAATGGCGCAAAATCGAAGTCCAATGAAGCATCAACCTGGCCTCCAAGGATTCTGACCTACATCAATGCGAGCGATGATAACAGAAATGTAAAGATATGTAAAGTGGAATTTGAGAGGGCAGGAATTGAGTGGCAGCCTACTCAGATACCCACTTATCACGTGTGTTCCATGGTGTTGACAGCAATCAGATAACTAATACTAAATGCATAACTGCAGAGTAAGAAGCCTTTGAGATGTCAGTGCCGACAAACAGACGATTTGAGTATGGATTTAGCCGGGATCGTCGAGCGTGCGGTATTCTCGCTGTGTGGGGTCAATATTTAAGAGAGCTACTTGGATTTTCTCAATGACGAAAATCGTCTACCAGCACTGACTTGGGTACTTATGAGCGAATTATATGATGGGCAATTGGGTGTCAGTTTCCGCGGGACGGATTAGTGATAGTCTGAATCCCTGCCTCCTTGTAAAGAGTTTTCAAGACCGAATCGAACCTTTTCACAGAGGTATTGGACACAGAGACGCCGTGAGATTTGCCTGATGCCGTTACCGACATATAAGTAGAGAAGCCACCCATAATGCGCGGATTATTATAATGTTCGTTAAGATCAAAAAAAACCGCAGCCAACAACTCTTGCATAGATTCCCTTGACATTTTCCTGTGATATTTCACGCTGCTCTAATGGAAGTCGCACTGATCCGCCTCTCCAGTTGCCAGTAAAGTACTTGAGTATCCCGTTTGCGTGGACTTCAATATGGGTGCGTGGCCCCGGCCGATCGCCATGACTGTCGCCACTTTTGTAAACGATCAGGAAGTCGGGGGGCACGGTTAATTCTGTTATCTCCATTTCAGTGCAGGGCGCATTCCCGGAATTGAGAGCGGGTGACTTGCCGGAAAGTTCGTCCTGGGCAGGAAACCCTGCCGTCGCCAAGCACAGTAGGATCGTCAGAATCACAACTAAAATACCCGGTTTTATACACTCCCCCTTCACTGGAAAGGCTCGCATTGGGCTTTTAAAAACCCTTCGGTTGCCGAGTTGGAAAAAATAATGAAAAGCTCCAAGCGGCATCTTCCGGTTACTTCCGACGGTCATTCAGAAAGAGGCCCACCTGTATCCATCCTCGGGGTCACATACATAATGGGCGCCGCTTGAGAAATTGCCATACAGCACCGATGTTGGTCATGCCGGTTAGAATCAGGAGGGCCGGAGCTATAAAGCCGATCAGGCCGGCAATGCAGAAAATCTTCGCTATTGCGTGAAGTCGTCTCCATTCAGGCGTGATGGATACACCTCATTTCCGATTGCTGATGAGTCTACAAGAAGAGATAAATAGCTCGGGGCTTATGTTGGCGCTGACCGGAGTGAGATCATTGGCGGAAGACGGAATAATTCTTCAGTTCAGCAGCGGCGTCAACGATTTCGTTTATATTGAATGCCTGTTTGGCAAATCGCTTAAGTCCACTCATCGGTGCGTCCTTCCTCAAGCAGTTGGAGGATCGGACGGAGCGAATGGGGTTGTTTTACGTCCGGTTCATGGACGACATCCTCATGCTCAGTCCCACCCGCCGGCAGTTAAGGAAAGGGGTGAAGACCGTCAATCAGGCGCCAGGGTCCCCGCGCATGGCGAAACACCAGACAAGACTTTCATCGCTGGATAGAGCAGGGCTTCGACTTGCCTGGCGTCTATTATGGGTTGTGCGCCTTACGAATTCTCTCCAGGAGATCTACAATATGCTGGTAACGTTTCAATCCGGAAAGCCACTCAACCGGAATGGCCCCAAAGCCGAGGTGAGCCCCCAGAACCATTCCCACCACCAATCCCCGTGCGGCGGAATCTCCTCCGGCCATGACGTTTTCCACCAGGGCCTCGCTCAGATTTCCTTCATATTTGCCGATAAGATGCACAACCGATGGGAAGGCATGCTCGATATGACAAGTTTGGCCAAACTTGAGAATGACGCTCCGTGTGTCGCCTCGCGCACTTTCGACGCCTTTCGCCGTCCATTGTCCCAGAAGGGATTGGCTGAAGCGCTCCTCTCTTACATCCCGTATGGCGGATAGGGGTGTTTCTCCCTCAAGCACCTTCCATGTGACCCTTGCAAAAAAGTCAGAGGCGTCGATTACCGAAGGGTTGTTGTGCGTCATTGCCGTCTGAGTTTTAACACTTGCAAGGAGTTCTCCGAGATCATTCCGGTAGCGGTAGACCAGTGGGGCAATGCGAGCGGCGCCAGCCAAGTCGGAGGAAGATGATCCGGATTCTTTGGGGTTTTTTCCGGAAGCGAAGTTAGCAAGGGTCGCCCCGGTCGCCTTATCGACATAGCCGTTGTAGGTTTTAAAGAGTTCTCTCCATCTTAGGGCAAACTCATCGACGTCAAAGCCCGAAGATTCGACAATGGATTCCAAAAGCACAAGCGTTTAGTCTCCATAGTGGGTGAACTCCCCCAACTCCTTTGTGGCATGATAGGAGTTCTCAAGGGGTTTCAGCAGGCCCTCAACTCTTCCAAACCTGCGATCCAGTTCGCCGGTATCGTAAATCCAATGTGCTCCCAGGGCCAGTGAATCGGCTGCAAAGGAAGCCAGAACCATCGCTTCAGCTTTGTCATGCATTGTCTTTCCTCGAATGTGAGTGGAATTTCTTAACGGTCGGTGTTCACTGCATCTTTTACTGATGGACGCCTCTTTCGAGTTAAACGTACAGTCGAACGGGCTTGTTCATCCAAGCCCTCAAGCCAATACCCTGAAAAGAGCCTCCATCCGGAATATAAGAGCAATAAAATAAGTGTAAACCTCTATCTCCGGCGATCTGGAACTGCCGATCCTATCTGCGGCGCCGGCACGACCACCGGCGGAATCCTCAGTGTTGAGGGTGATCCGGAGATCGGCCCATGAATGAGGGATCGCTTTGCGCCATGGGCTCTTCGGGAGCACAGATTGGTTTTTAAGGGTATTGGTTTAGATGTGGAGGGGATTTGGGGTCCACGTTATGTCAAAGTTGACATAATGAAAATTTGTGGTACTCTTTCTCCCGATAGATGGTTCTGAGGCGCCTGCATTCAAAAAAGCGGATTTGGTCTGCGATATAGCGTTCACAGAAGAGAAGGAGAGCACCAGATGGATTTCAACACTGTCATCACAACATGCCCCTATTGCGCGTGTGGATGCGGTTTATGTCTTGAAGTCCTGGACGGCCGGATCGTCCGGCACTTTGCCCTCAAAAACGAGCCCTACGAACAGAGGGAAACTCTGCATCAAGGGTTGGAATGTGCATGAATTTGTGCAGCATTCCGACCGTTTAAAAAAACCGCTCATTAAAAATGGAGAATCATTCCGGGAAGTGTCGTGGGACGAAGGCCTCAATTATGCGGCAAGTGAACTCCGCAGGATCAAAGACGCCTACGGACCCGACAGCGTCGGCTTTCTCACTTCAGCCCGGTGCACCAACGAGGAAAACTACATTCTCCAGAAGTTCGCTCGCACGGCCATCGGAACCAACAATGTGGACCACTGCGCCCGCCTCTGACACGCCCCGACTGTGGCAGGTCTTGCCCTAGCATTTGGAAGCGGCGCCATGACCAACTCTTTCGATGAGCTGGAGGACGCCAATTGCATCTTCGCCATAGGCTCCAATACGACTGTCGCCCACCCTCTGGTGGCCGCGCGTCTGTTTCGCGCCAGGGCCAAGGGGAACATGCTCATCGTGGTCGACCCGAGAAAGACTCATCTTGCCAGGATAGCCGACATCCATGTTCAACACCGGCTCGGAACGGACGTAGCGCTCGTAAACGGCATGATGCATGTTATCTACAAAAATGGCTGGCACAACGAGACCTTCATGCGGGAGCGGACGGAGAACCCGGACGTCCTGATCCAGATGATCGAACAATATCCGCCCGAGCGGGCGGCCGAGATCACCGGGGTGGATGTATCGACTATCATCAGGGTGGCGGAGCATTACGCCAAATCCGCTGCGAGTTCGATAATCTATTGCCTGGGCATCACACAGCACTCGACGGCCGTTGACAACGTAAAGAGCCTGGCGAATCTGGCCATGCTTTGCGGTCAGATCGGACGTCCTTCCACTGGAGTGAACCCTCTTCGCGGCCAGAACAATGTTCAAGGCGCCTGCGACATGGGGGGTCTGCCCAATGTCTTCCCGGGCTATCAGGCAGTGACGGTCCCCGAAAACCGGGAAAAGTTCGACGCCGCCTGGAAAGCTGAAATGCCGCCCAAGCCAGGGCTCACCATCATGGAAATGATGCAGGGCTGCATAGACGGGAAAATCAAGGGGATGGTCGTCCTGGGTGAAAACCCCGTAATGAGCGACCCCGATTCCAACCACGTGAAGCACGCGCTGCAATCCGCCGAGTTCTTCATGGCTATCGACATCTTCCCCACTCCGTCAACCGCTTTGGCTCACCTGGTCCTGCCTGCGGCGTCCTTTGCCGAAGTGGACGGAACGTTCACCAACTCGGAGCGGCGCGTACAGCGGGTACGCAGGGCTATTGACCCTGTGGCCGGAAAAACGAACTGGCAAATCATTCAGGAGCTTTCCACGCTCCTGAAATATCCCATGCACTACGAGTCCGCCGCAGAGATCTTCGACGAGATGGCGCGGCTGACTCCCTCTTTCGCGGGAATAAGCCACTCTCGCCTTGGAACTGACGGTATTTGCTGGCCATGCCCCTCACCGGACCACCCCGGGACCCCGATTCTCCATATCGGGCGTTTTTCACGGGGCCTCGGGCTTTTTCACGCTGTTGAATGGAAGCCCCCTGCGGAAATACCGGACGATGAGTACGACTTCTGGCTGACCACGGGAACGGAGTACGCACACTACCTTACCGGCAGCATGACACGACGGTGCGAGCACCTTGACAGTGAAATGCCGGAACTCATCACGGACCTCAATCCGGCCGATGGCGAGCGGCTCGAGATCAAGAACGGCGAATATATTAGAGTGACCAGTCGTCGAGGGCCCTTGTTTCGAGAGTGCATCTGACCGAACGGGTCAAAGCCGGAATGATTTTCATGCCCCTTCATTTTGAAGAAGCCGCCGCCAATCTGCTCACGAACGCGGCTTTGGACCCCATCAGCAAGACGCCGGAGTACAAGGCCTGTGGGGTGAGACTGGAAAAGATCATGCAACCGGCATGAAAAAGTCAGGTTACGAAAAGGGGGAGCGATTTGAATGAAGACGGGCTCGGGTGGGCATATCAAGGTTTTTTAAAGCCATAACTGAAAAGGATCTCCCGGCCCTCTCCGCTCAAAACGAAATTGACGAACAGCGTGGCAAGGTCCCTGTTCTTCGTCGAACCTACGACCGCGATCGGGTAAGTTATAGGTTTATGCTTCGTGGCTTCCAGAGCCACGCTGACAGTGTCTTTCGCCACCGCCGCATCGGTTGCAAAAACAAACCCGGCATCCACTTCGCCGCGACTGACGTAATCCAGCACCTGCCGCACCGACTCCCCGAAGATAAACCTGGGTTTAAGTTCTTCCCAAAGCCCTTCGTTGGTGAGGACCTCTTGAGCATAGCGACCGGCGGGAACGGTGTCCGGGTTTCCCAGGGCGATCTTTCCAATTTCACCGGCGGTGAGGTCTTGCAGCGCTTTGACCGGGGTCTTGGCGCCATGAGGGAGGATGAGAACCAATTCGTTGCTCACGAAATCCTTGCGGGCGCCGGAAATAATGAGACCCTTCTCAGCGGCCTGATCCATTGTCTTTTGGTCGGCGGATGCGAAGACATCCACGGGCGCGCCCTTGTCGATTTGCTGAAGAAGAGCGCCCGATGCCCCGAAATTGAAGACCACCCTGGTCCCGGGATTGGCGCTCTCAAATTTCTTTCCGATCTCGCCGAAAGCATTGGTCAGGCTTGCCGCCGCAGAAACGATCAGTTCCTGCTCAGCGGAAGCGACTGCAACGAACGAAAAGGTGAGGAAAAGCAGCGAAACAAGATAGAAGATGGCGCGCTTCATCGGTTAATCTCCTTAATAGAGTATGAATTTCTCTTTCATTATCATGACGGTGCTTGCTTTGAGCAGGAATGGGACACTTAAGCCAATAATGCGACCGTGTTCAGGAATGAAAAATTCTCTCCCGATGCGTGTAGATGCTCATACTGTTCTCACGCAAGAAACCTATCAAAGTGATATTCAGTCTTTCGGCCATCTCGACCGCCATGCTGGTTGGCGCCGACAGCCCGACAAGGATTTCGAGGCCGAGCACACCGGCCTTTTGCACCATCTCAAAACTCAGGCGAGAAGAAACGATGGCAAGGAAGGCCTCCCGTGTTTTGCCTTCATTCACCAACGCCCCGATTACCTTGTCGAAGGCGTTGTGCCGGCCGATGTCCTCGGCAAATGCAAGCAGGTTGCGACGGAGGCCGAAAAGAGCAGCCGAATGCGTTGACCCGGTGAGCTGAAAAATGGTTTGCCGGGTTTCGAAGGATTGCTTGAACCTCAGGATGGCGCGCAGGGACATATAGTGGAACGTCTTGACCGGAGGGCTTTCGGAATATATTTCGTCCGCTTCGCTCTTACCGCACAACGCGCAACTGGACTTGCTAAGGTACTCGCGCCGCTTCTCGAGGTTCACCGTATTGCACGATTTTTTCCGCTTAAGGTAGACGAGCACCCTGCGCTCTCCCGGAATGGATTCGCAGTGCCTGATTGCAAGCAGGTCGTCGCGGGAACCGATGATTCCCTCCGTAAAGCAAAACCCCGTCACGAGGTTTATATCGTCACCGGGCAAGCGCATGGTAATGGCGTAAGGGCAATCGTCGATGTAGATTTCCAGAAGCTCCTCAACCGCAAGGTTGTATTCGGCGACGAAAAGAGCATTGTCTTTGAATCTCGAAGTCTTGTGCCTGAGGATTTGCACTTTATTCCTCACATAAATGCGATCTATTCCGGTTCGCTGTTCAGGTTAAGCAGATCCCCGAGGGCTCGATTGCAAAGGGCGTCCGTTTCCTTTTCAATCAGCCGTTGCGCCATGTCAAACCGTTCGATGAGCGATTCGGCGAGCGGCGTCAGACGTGATCCACCGCCAGCGGCCCCGCCCTTGGTTTTTTCCAGTAGTTTTGCGCCCAGGCGCGATTCCGTGGCCTGGATACGGCCCCATACCGCCCGATATCCGATCTTCAGCTCTTTTGCCGCAGCATGGATCGACCCGCAGCGTTTGATGGCTTTCAGTGTCCGCAACCGTCCCGTGCCGAATACCACGTTGCCTTCCGCATCTACGATCCACACCTTGGAACGGGTGAAAAGGGGCTTCGATTCCCGGGACAACACGGCATCTTTCGCGCAGCATCTCCGATCGAAAAGATCGTTATCGCCATCCGATTCGGACGCCATTTCAGGCGGAAGCGGTTCGATTTCTATTTCCTATCAGCCGCCAAAGGGGCATTGGGGAAAGCGCAGGTCTTGCATTCCAGGCAGAAAGCGCCGTGCCCCAGTTTTGCAAGATCACGGCGGCTGATTTCCAACCCAGCCAGCAGCCTTGGAAACAACAGATCGAAACCGGTTGTTTTATGGTAAAGCGCACATGCCGGAACACCCATCACCTGGACCGAGCCGATGCGAGCAAGCAGCGTCATGGCGCCCGGCAGGACGGCGGAGCCATACAGCATGTCAGTGGCCCCGGCATCTAAAAGGCCGTGTCGCGTGACATCATCCGGATCTGCGGAGAGTCCGGCGGTTGTCACCAGCAGGTCCGTTCCGCACCCGAGGAGTTCCCGCACCCCGTCGCTGACGGCTTTGCGGTCGTCGGGGGCAATTATTGCCTTGACCACGCGACAGTTGAGCGACTTGACTTTGGCGCCGATAACCGTAATAAACCGGTCCAAGAGTCCCGGGAACACGTCGCCGCCGGTGACCAGAATGCCCACTCGAGCTTTGCGCATCGGAAGGACGCCAAAGAGCGGGCCATAGCGCAGAACGGTTATCGCCCTCAAGAAAGACGCCTTGGGCAGATAAAGGGGAAGCGCCCTCGTTTCCGCCAGGTCCCGGCCGCTGCTCACAGGGGTAAAGCTTCTGCACGATGCGCACATCAGACCGGGAATCATGTTGAACTCTTCGATGCACTCCTCGTTGAGCACGAAAAGGCCGCTTCGGCCCGCAACGAAATTGATCCTGCCTTCCCTGGGCGGCTCGATGAAGCGCACCCCCTCTCCGGCCATGGCGCAGGCAAAGGACATAGCGGCCTCATTTTCGTGAATCCACTCGTCCTCGGAGGGACCTTGCTCCTGCACACAAATTCTCCCACGCCCCATCCGCCGGAGGCGGCGCGGATCGCCGGCCGTGAACTGTCGGCCTTTGACAAAAGCCGCTTCCCTGCACTTTCCGGGCGCGATCATCGTCATGTCGTGCAGCGCCGTTTTTCCCACGGCATCCCTAAGAGGCGCGGCATCGAGGGCCGGGCCATCAAAGGGTCGCTCAAAATGCTCCGCGCCTGGGACCATGTAAGGGGTCTGTCCCGCGCATGCACGGCAGATCGCCCCATCATCTACCGGATAAGGTTCTCCGCACAGGTTACAGCAGCCAATGCCGCCCCTGCAGCGCTTGCCAAGGAATTGAGGCTGAACGAGGACGGTCTCAATGCCGCAGAGTTCCTGTCCTGCTTGCCTGATTTGCTCCAGAAGGAGTTGGCCATCCTGCTCCTGCTTAGCCTTGAGCTTGAAAAGCCATGCCTCCACTTCCGGCCATGCCCGAATTTTTTGTGCATCGACAAAGACACGGACGCCTTTACCGCTGTGCTTGTCATAAAGGCTAAATGCAAACCGCCCAAGGTTGATAATTTTCAGCCAGCCGTTTCCGACCGTGCACGGCGTGAGCAATTGCACGGCGTCAGGGAGGCAGTTTCTCGTTTCGCAAACCGCCTCAAACAGCACTCCAACGGGCATGCGGCTGAGGGCAAGGTCCACCATGAACCCCCCCACCACCAAACCGGGGGCGGTGTAGCCGTGGAAAGACCTCACCACACTCAGATATTCCTCGAAAGAATATTGTCCTATGCACATCTCAATATCTCATAATGCCTCACATCTGCATCAATGAGGCCGCTGAGCCGAGGGGGCGTTATGTCAAATATAACATAACAGACGGCATTATAAATTTCTGACGTATTATGTCAAGGGACATAATCGATACGTAAATGGAGGCAAAACGGGGGGTATTCTGAAAAGCGAATTCGTATCGCCTGATCCAACATCATTGTTTTCGTATCCTGCAGGGGAGGTTCTTCAGGTTTGGCGTCCCGAACTCTTTACCCAGCTTTCCGACAGAGGTGAGCATATTGAAGTTCGATTTCCGCCATTCGAACTGCCTGGACGCATCTCCTTCAGGGAACCACCATCCCAGGTCTGCGCTCACCACACGCGGGTGCACGATGTCGGTAATATGTGCTGTTTGAACGATCTCGCCGTACTTCGTCGCAATGATGACACTGTCACCATCGCTGATCCCACAACCCGCCGCAGTGTCGGGGTGGATTTCAACGATGGGGAAGGGCCGCTTTTGACGAAGCCTTTTCACCCATCGATAGGAAGAAAGCAGATAATAACGGCTCTTGGCGCTAATCAGGATCAGCGGGTAATCGGGATCATCCTCTTCGGGCAGGCCGGTGAATTCCGGGAGCGGTTTCAATTTGAACTTCTCCGCTGTGCTTAACTTCAGTTCCACCTTCCCCGTTGGAGTGCGAAAGCCCTTATCCTCATAGAGCCTGAAACGATCAGGTCCCTTGAGGAGCCCCCTGGCGGCGAATTCTGTGTAGGTAAGGCCCGCCGGCCTGACAACATCTTCCAGGAGGTCTTCAAAATCATCGGGCCAATATTCAGGATCGGAGATCCGCTTGCCCAGTTCGTTCATGATTTTCATGTCGGGCCAGCACTCTTGGGGTGGATCGACGATTTTCGGCCGGGCAAGGATAAGCCCATGTCCAATGCCGTAGTGTCCGATATCGTTCATTTCGTATTGGTGCGCCACCGGCAGGACAATATCAGCCATGGATGCGGTAGGCGTCATGAATATCTCCGCCATGGCGACAAAATCGAGGTTCATAAACGCTTCATAGGTGAGGGCGCTGTCGGCCCACGCCACCAGGGGATTGGTGCACATACCGTAGTATCCCTTGACCGGGTAAGGCTTCCCCTCAAGCACGGCTTTCCGGAAATAGCCCGGCGGCACAGTCATCAGTCGCGGAATGACGCCGCTGTAGGCGCCGATCATCTCCTTGCGTTTGTCCGGAATGAGGTCGGCCCGTACGAATTCGCCAAGCCCCATAATTTTNNGCCATGAGGCAAACCAGGGAGCGGGTAGCGTCGAAGGCATTGACGTCATGCTCGATTGGATTACCCCACTGCAGCGCGGCCGGTTTGGCCGCGGCATAAAGCCTTGCAGCCTTGCGTATCAGATCGGCCGGAACCCAAGTGATGTCAGAGACTGTCTCCGGGCTGTAGTGTTTCACATGCAGCGCGAGATCTTCAAAGCCGTAGGTATGGTTTTCGACGAACTTTTTATCATAGAGGTCTTCCCCGATGATGACGTGCAAAAAGCCCAGGGCGAGCGCTTGCGCCGTTCCCGGACGAAGTTGCAGCCACAGTTCGGCCCTCTCGGCAAGATCGGTCCTGCGGGGATCGACAACAATAAGCCTGGCGCCATTTCTAAGCTGTTCCAAAGTGAGACTGGCTATCTGACCTTCTTCGTTGGTGGACAGCACATTACTGGCCCACGAGAGGATGAGACGGGTAGGGTTGTGGAGATCGGCGACGGGGTAAAACCCACAGGTGTGGATGCCCGTGATCTCCCGCGGGGCATGGCATACATCCTGAGATGCGATGACATTGGGGGAACCGAAGACATTGGCGAGCCGGATAAGAACGAAATGCTCGAGGCCCTTGGGCATCCCGACCCCAAAGCCGACTGCCCGCGCTCCGGAGCTCTCCTTGATCGCAAGAAGATTCTCTGCAGTTTCAGCGAGCGCTTCATCCCAGGAAATCCGCCGCCATTTCCCCTCGCCGCGTCCGCCCACACGCTTGAGAGGATAGCGAAGACGATCCGGGTGATTGAGGCGATCTGGCGACACCTTGCCTTTGTAACAGGTGTACCCCTTATTTAAAAACCCATCCGGATCGCCTTTGACCTGAACAATCTCATTATCTTTCACACCTACCAACAGAGCACATCCACCATGGTCCATCCGTGCACAATGAGTCTTGACCCAGCGAGTTTGTTCCGTCATATCTAACGATCTCCCTGTTGCCGGCGCCGCCTCGTGCGGACTCTTATGATGTCATTGAGAACTCCGCCATTGGGTGGCGCGCACGTTTCTGTCCGGCAGCCCCACCATCGCATCAGCACTATTAAGGCGTCAAATATACTTCATTAGTTGCATCCGGGTTACCAGAAAAAAGACCGTTGTGAAAGAAATGTGGTTGAAACATAATATGACCTTTCTTATTCAAGTATGAGCCGTTGTCGAGCATTTCGGCCCTGAAAGCGAAAATGTATCATGCGCAAAGGAAATATCTACTCGGCTATCCCTGAGCGTTTCCCGGAGGAAATACTGGAAACCTTGGTCAATTCGGGAAGGGTGAGGATCGAAAGGATCATTTCCAACTCCCACTTTTCGCCGGAGGGGTTTTGGTACGATCAGGCCGAGAGTGAATTTGTGCTGCTCATAGAGGGCAGCGCAGCCTTGAGATTTGAAGGCGAAGATGAAATCGTTCTTTTGAAACCCGGCGACTGGGTAAATATTCCGGCACATGTGAGGCACCGGGTGGAATGGACCGACCCGAAACAAAAGACGGTATGGCTTGCGGTTTTCTATTAAACCGTGCTGGGAGAGTCCCCAGGAGGTCTTTTGGCTCCAGCTTGTCAGCGAGGCGGTAATGGTCACACCCAGATTAGCGTTTATAAACATGGCGGCGACCCTTGCCTATCTTGGCCTCGCTATCCTGGGCCGGGGCGGATTTGCCGGCTTCTTCTCCCATCCGGCCCTGATTGCCCTTGTCATCATACTCTTTGTGTTGGCCGGCGTAGGGCTCTTCAGCGGTGGAAACCTAAGCCCCGGCGTGCGCGAGGACCGCGCCAACCGCTGGATATTCATACCCTTCACGCTGATCGCGCTGCTGGCGGGTTATCTGCCGGCTTACACCGACCGAAAGGAGTTCTGGACCCTCGACGGGGACGCCATTCGTTGGCTTTGAGTCTTCCTCTTCGCCGCCGGCGGCGCGCTGCGGATCCGGCCGGTTTTTGTGCTCGGCCGGCGGTTCAGCGGGCTGGTAGCCATCCAACCCGGGCATACTCTGGTCACGAATGGCGTCTATGGCGTCATCCGCCACCCCAGCTATATGGGGTTGCTCGTCAACTTGCTGGGGTGGGCTCTCGCTTTTCATTCGGCGGTGGGCGTGCTGCTAACGGCGCTCATTGTCCCGCTGCTCCTCGAGCGCATACGCGCGGAAGAGGCGCTGCTGCGCATGCAGTTCGGCGGCGAGTACGACGCCTACTGCTCCCGCACGCCGAGGCTTATTCCCTCGTTCAAACGGCGGCGTCAGCGGCCTAAGAGCTGAACGTGCAGATCGGTAAGATCAACGGCAGATCTACGATGCGCAAGAATCCTGAAATTGGCCTCTTCCCAGTATCAGATTCTCCAAAGGGGCATGAATCAATAAATGGCAGGCATCAGGCAGCAGGCGTTGCCACGAAACGCCGCTCGCCGCTTCCTTCTTTTTCAATCATCTATGGCTGAATTTTTGATACTTTTGACGTAAGAGATTCATACGGAACCTTGGCCAGGGACCGTTTCAGAAGTTCACGAACGAGCGTATCTTCCGTTATAGCATTACCAGCGCCACCCGGCCAATGGTCTACGACATGGTGAGCTTCCGTTACCGACTTAAACCCATACAATGCAGTCCAATTCACCTGTTCTGATACTAATTGACTTGAATAATCCCCTATGGTCATCTGAAGAATGGGCATCCCCCGTCCAAGTGTAGTTGGATACACTTCATAAATAGTGTACGTAACGCCTGGAGTAGGATAAGTTGATGTTGGATAAGTCTGTATGTCGAGACTATATGTAGATTCTCCTACAGGAATAGTTTGCTTATCATTTTCACGATAAATATGAGTTGAAAGCGCTTTATGTGGGATCTTTGCCAATTTTCGATGAAGTAACTTTTCAAGTTGAGATAGAGTTATCGAAAGGTAAGATATTGATCCTCGTGGGCCATATACACAATAAGGTGGCACACTCCAGGCCTCAACGAGGATACTTGGCTCATTTGCCGTAAGGAATCCATACAATTCGGTCCATACCACCGATCCTACTTCAGGATCGGTGGTAAAAGTTCCTGTAGTAGATTCGAGTACTATTTGTGGTGAACTAGATTCGGATGCTTGCATAGTTACAGTTGTTATATAATATACTAGATTCGCATCAGGAGATAGAGGAGTAAAAGATAATGTGTATATCGGATACTCAACGACTTGCGCATGAACAAGAATGCTCATGGTAGATATAAAAACCACTATAGCTGACAGAATTGCAATAATGTATTTCATTCCTTCTCCTTCGAATTGCAATTGACTCGATGTTAGTTCACTGCTTCGACTGGCTCCTGCATATAGTTGGCAAAAGACAACCTTTTAAGGGAACCAACAACACCGATGCGGCCCCTGAATGGGGAATGCTTCGGATTCTTCAAATGGGCGATCTCTCTTCAGAGTCGCGGCGCATTGCACTATTCATTGCGCCCGGCGCTGCATTTCATCGAAGCAGAGCCCTGGAAGCAGCGTTGTTCGGCTCCTGCTCGTTCGCGATTCCCTCCTGAACCTGGACGCAAAACGTTCATGATTGTAAGTCACAACTATTTTGATCGGAATATTTTAAGAAAGGTTTAAATTTATTTGCCGGCAGCGAAAGAGGCGCTGGAAAGAGACGTGAGGGATTGAGGGATTGAGGGATTGAATTCCTGAACCTTTAACCCGGCAGAGCCGGGACCGGCAAAAATCCTTCACATTGGCCCCCGATAAGCATAGCCGACATTGAGCGAAACCACGTCGAATTCGCTTTCCACCTGGCCGTGCAGCAGATAGGCATGGCTCATATCGAGTTCCTGGCAAAATCGCCTGAATGGTTTCGGGAAAAAACTGTCTCGAAGATCCCCGTTTTATCTTCAAAGGTAAAAAACTCCATTTCTTCCCCTTCCCTGGTCAAGACTTCCTTGCGCGTGACGGGCCATCCCTTCATGTAGATTTTCTTCCCGGTGGTTGGGGTCAAGTCTACGTATGGCTGTTTGGACGACTTAGAAGAACATAACGCCGAGCTAAGCGGCGCGTGGTTTTTTGCGTGGGCGCTTGAGCGGCTTGTCGGCATGGAGCAGTTTCTTGTAGAGGGTCTCGGGGGCCACGTCAGCACCGTTCGGCCAAGCGATGGCGCCACCCTCCACAATGGCCTTGGAGAAAAGGGTCCTGTCCTTAAGCGGCTCAAAAATAGGCCCCCTGGAGAGGTAAGCAGAAAAATCAATTTCCCCCTCCACCCCATCATCAAATAGGATGTGGTAGACATATTCACCGCGGTATTCGACCTTCGTCACCTCGTTCATATCCCACATGGCGCACCTCAAGGCAATGGATCAATTATCTTAATCTCTTTGCTATGCTTGGCCAATTCCCAGTCTTCAAGGAGTTCCGCATACCGCAGATCGATCCATTCGCGAATAAGCTTCAAGGCCGTCCGCGATTGCAGGTCTCCCTTCAAAATGTTGCCGCGAAAATCCAGGAGAGCCTTACTGCTTTGATACTCCACATGAATGTGCGGTGGATTGTGATCATCATAGAACATCCTGATGACGATTCCGAAAAAGACAGAGATGATGGGCATAAGGCGCTTTCCCTCGCCTCCGAGCAACAATTAGACTGATCCGCATAGGATGCGGATTTTGGGATTTCTGCCCACATAACATGCAATCGAACCGGTAGCCGATGGTGCGCCAAGTTCTTCATCTTTTGCCGGCTGCACTCTTCCTCCGGCTTATCACGGTCTATTATGGGGATCGGCATAATAATCTTTCTCCCCTGCCTTTTGGTTCCCAAACTTAGATCGACGGGGCGAAAAAGACGGGAAATACGCTATCAGACTTCCTCAACATGTCAACTCTCAATCTTCATTGTTGTGAACGTTCGTGAACGGGACCGGGCCAACCCGGCAAAAATCCTTCACATTGGCGCCCGATAAGCATAGCCGACATTGAGCGAAACCACGTCGAATTCGCTTTCCACCTGGCCGTGCAGCAGATAGGCATGGCTCATATCGAGTTCCTGGCAAAATCGCCTGAATGGTTTCGGAAAAAAGACCGTCTCGAAGATCCCCGTTTTATCTTCAAAGGTAAAAAACTCCATTTCTTCCCCTTCCCTGGTCAAGACTTCCTTGCGCGTGACGGGCCATCCCTTCATGTAGATTTTCTTCCCGACGTGCGCAGCCATGCCGGATGCCGGAACGATCGTTTGCCGGAGCGAGCGGAAAAACGGTTCGGCCGGTTCAAGAGGATGGACCGAGAGGGGGAATCCCAGCGTTTCGGATTCATGCGCCCATTTCCGGTGGGCGGAAAAATCCGGAAGGGCAGGGACCTTGATGGAGGACTGAGGACTGAGGACTGATGACTGAGGACGGGAGGCGGAGGACGAAGGGCGGAAGATGCAGGCCTGAGACGTCTGTGGCGCACGGAACCCATTGAGCCAGGCTTCGATGAACCACAGAATTTGCGGGCGGTTGAAAACCCTGGAAATGGAGTCCATGGCGCCGCTTTTGGTAAGTATGGCGGAGTCCGGGGCGGATATGGGGAGGCCGTTTTGCCCTCTCGCTCGATCGAGAAAGTCCTCGATTGACAAAAAAGGTCCCCCCCGGCTTCTTTCTGTGAGAATGGCTTCGATAGCGCTCTTCCTTATTGCCTGAAGCTGTTGAAAACCTGTTCGTATCGTTTTCCCGCTGCCTGTGTAGCGCAGCCGGCTTTTGTTTATGTCCGGTCCCAGGACCTCTAGGCCCATGCGCCGGGCTTCCGAAATATAGGCGAAAGCGCTGTAATAGCCTCCCCCATTGGAGAGGACCGCCGCCATGAACTCCGCCGGATGATGCGCCTTAAGATAGGCGGACTTGAAGCTCACCAGGGCATATGAGGCCGAGTGCGGCTTACAGAACGAATAGCCGGAAAAAGAGGTGAACATGTCCCAGACGCTTTCCACCACCTCGGGAGAGATCCCGTTTCGGACGCATCCCTGCTCAAAGCGCGCCCTGTAGTCTGAGAGCTGCTCCCGGCTCTTCCTGCTTATCACTTTTCTCAGGCCGTCCGCTTCACCCCATGAAAAACCGGCCAGCGCCATCGCCGCCTGCACGACGTCTTCCTGATAGACCAGTATTCCATAATTTTCGGCCAGAATGTCTTTTAGACGTGGATGGAGCGGCTCATAAGGCTCTCCATGAAGCCGGCTCAGGTATTGGCGAATAAACCGGTTTGCGGCCGGGCGGATAATGGACGAATGGATCACGGCATGTTCGAAATCGCCCGTTGCCGCCTTTTGCTGCAGGAGCCGCATGGATGGAGATTCCAGGTAGAAGACGCCCATGGTCTTTCCCCTGCTGATGATTTCCCGTGTTTTCGGGTCGTCAATGGGATTGAAGCTCGAATAGTCGATGATCTTCGCCGTGTTTTCCCGAACCGACTCGATGGTGTCGCGAATCACGGCAAGCGAGCGATTGCCGAGAAGGTCTATTTTGACGAGGCCCGCCTTTTCGGCCTGGTCTTTTTCCCACTGGATGATTCGGACCCCCTTGGCGCTTATCTGGACCGGAACATACCTCGATACCCGGTCCGGAACGAGCACCACCCCGCCACAGTGGGTCCCGATGTTTCGGGGCGTCGACTCCAGGCGCGAAGCAAGATCGATGATGTCCGGCCAGGGCGGGTCCAGAGGAAAATTGCGGAATTTGGGATGTGATTTTATGTGTTCCCATATCTCAACGCCCCGCGAGGTCCAGTAGTTCATCCTGCGGGTCACCTCCTTTATCTCGGAGGCGGGGACGCCGTATACTTTCGCCACTTCCCGCACCGAGGCCCTGGCCCGGAACCCCACGTGGTTGCTTACCAGAGCCATCCTCCGGGGCCCGTAGTGGGCCATAATTTCTTCAAAAAGCCCGTCACGTTCGTCCCACGGGAAATCGACGTCGATGTCCGGGAGATCCTTGCGTTCGGGATTTAGAAATCGGCCGAACAGGAGATTGTGACGGATGGGATCGACATGGGTTATTCCCAAAAGATAGCTGACCAGGCTTGCAGCCCCACTTCCCCGTCCGCAGTGGATCGGACGGCGGCGCACAATATCCGCCACCACGAGGAAATAATCCACAAATCCTTTGGAGCGGATAAGATCGAGTTCTTCAACGAGGCGATCTTCAATCGCTGTGCGGGTTTTTCCGTAACGCCGGCCAATCCCCCTGCGGCACTCGGAGACAAGGAGGGCGAAGTGGTCCTCGTTTTTATCGAGGTAATGAGGGAAGACGGTCTGAAAACGGTCCCAGGCGGTATGGCAGGCTTGGGCAATTTTTACCGTGTTGGCCAGCGCTTCCAGGCAGTTGGGGAAGTGTACGGACATCTCGCGGGTTGATTTCAGCCATTGGCCCGCAGTTGCGATCTCCCCCGGCGCAAGCGATCCCAGGGTTTTGTTCAGGGCTATGGCCCGAACGAGCCGGTGAAGGGGATAGTCTTCCTGCCTGGCAAAATGGACTGCGTTTGTGGCCACAGGCGCGATGCCGATCTGCTTTGCCGCATGGAGGAGCTTGCGGTCGGATGGGCCCGGCACTATTTCAAAAAAGCATTCCAACCGGTTGCGCAATGCTTTTATCAGTTCCGGATCGGCGCTGAGGAGCACAATATCGGAGCTTTTTTCCGGAAGGCTTCGGATAAGTGAGAAGTCATCCTCGATATGGCGGCGGGTAATGAGGTCCGAGAGGATTTCGTATCCTGCAGCGGTCCCGGCAAGGATCACCGCACATGTTTGCGTGGTTTTTATTTCGGCCCCGACTACAGGTTCGATCCCGGTTGCGCGCGCAGCTTCCAGGAAATTGACAAGGCCGTAGAAACCGTTTGTATCGGTCAGGGCAAGATGGGTAAAACCGGCTTTTTTGGCCTCCCTGCACAGGACTTCGGGCGAACTTGCGCCCTGCATCATGGAATAGAAGGAATGGACATGGAGGTGGACAAAATCGTTCATGCCTTAAGCTATCCTTGCCCAGGCGATTATCCCTTTGCCGAATTTCATGCGGATCGAATCCAGGACCTTCTGAAGGTTGAGTTCTTTTGACGATCTCTTTTTTTCCCACGTGAAAAGTGAAAGCTGAGAAAAGGGCATCACGAGGTCCGAAAATTCCAGGATCAGCCTGCGCACGGCCACGCGCCTCCGGAAAAGCTGATGAAAGACGGGGAGAACCGACCGGAAAAGGAACCGGTCGGCCTGGACAGACCCGGAGGAAATCCGCCTGCGGGTATCGACCGACACGCCGTCCGCATACCGAATCTCCAGCCTGAAGTTTCCCGGACAGCGATTATGGCGGCGCAGATTCCAGCCCGCCTCTTCAACCTGTTGGAACAAAACGGATTCAAGCCGACCCAGGTCAATTTCATCCCGGTCCAGAATTTTCGTAATGCATACCCGCGGGACCTGATGGGTGGGAAGCACCGGGGCGGGGTCCATGCCTTTTGCGATTTTAAGAAGACGTTGCGCACTCCTGCCGAAAACCGCCGCAAGCATGTCGAGGGGAAAGGATGCCAGTTGCCCGATTTTGAGGATGTTGAAACCGGCCAGCCTGGAGGTGGTGACCTCACCCACGCCGGGAAGAAGATCCACGGGCAGAGGAGAAAGAAACGATTCTTCATTCCCCGGGAAGATAAAACTCAGGTCCCCCGGGTCGATGCAAGTTGCGGCAACCTGGCTTACCAGTTTGTTCGAAGCAAGCCCGACCCGGGACCGAAGTCCCATTTTACCGCACAGGTCCTTTTCCATCCGGCAGGCCAGGTCCGGTCCGGGTCCCCAGAGGCGGCGGGTCCCGGTAACATCTATGAAATAACTTCCCGGGCAGCTCCCTTCGACAAGCGGCGAAAAGGACCCGAATTCCCGGACGATGTCCAGGTGTTTTTCCCGGTAATGATGAAAATCAGACGGCAAAACATTAATCCGGCGGCACAGGCGGCGCGCCAGGCTAAGCGGCATGCCCTCACGGAGGCCTTCTTTCCTGGCGTTGCTGTTTACACTCTGGATAACGGACCTCTCGCCTGCTTTCGCCAAAACGAGCGGGCGCCTTTTCAATTCAGGCCGCCTAAGTTCCTCGATCGCCGTATAAAAATCGGGAACCCCAAGATGAACTATATTCCGGAGCCCTTTCAATGTCTATGGTCCCGGTAATTGCGCAGCAGGCCCATTACAACACCCACCACCTCGACCTCTTCGGCGCTTGCCACAATCGATTGCATCCGGGAATTGGCCGGCTTCAATTCGATTTCGTTTTCTCTGCGGTAAAATTTCTTTACGGTCGCTTCCCCGGCCACCAGGGCCACAACGGTTTGTCCGTTTTCGGCATGGGGCTGCCGGGTGACGATCAAAATATCACCGTCCCGAATGCCGTCTTCGATCATTGAATCGCCTTGGACCCGCAGTGCGAAATTGCTTCCGTTGCCGAGGAAATTTTCCGGAACTTCTATCGATTCCGCCGTCTGGACCGCTTCGATCGGTATTCCGGCGGCAACCGTCCCCAGGAAGGGAATGCTTACGGCCCCGGCCTCCACGGCGGAGCGCAGCGGAGTCAGGTCGAGGGCGCGTTTTTTGTTGTTCCACGGCGTCCGCAGATACCCCCGCCCTTCGAGTTGCTTCAGGTGCTTGTAGACAGAGTTGAGGGATTTGAACCCGAGATGGCGCCGCACTTCCTCATAAGATGGAGAATAGCCGTGCCGGGTGATAAATTCCCGCACGAACCGGAAAACTTTTTCCTGCGCCGGAGTAAGCCCCGTCATTCTGAGCTCCTTTTGCGAACGTTTAGTTAAGTTTAGGTGAACAAAAGGTGAAAGTCAAGAGGCGATTTTTCCCAGGACCTCGATTCTTTTCATCATTCAGGG
>PLSV01000331.1 GCA_003165235.1 Syntrophobacteraceae bacterium | reverse complement strand
CTACGCCATCGTGGACGAAGTGGACAGCATCCTGGTCGACGAGGCAAGGACTCCCCTTATCATATCGGGCCCGGCGGAAAAATCGACCGAGCTCTATTACCGGGTAAACCGCATTATTCCTCAGATTCAGGAAGAGTCACACTTTGTCAAGGAAGAGAAAACCCGCAGCGTCGCCCTGACCGAGGATGGTGTGGCAAGGGTCGAAAGGCTGCTCGGGATCGATAATCTTTACGATCCGCGCAATATGACGGTAAATCATCACGTGCAACAGGCTCTCCGCGCTCATGTTCTTTTCAAGCGGGACGTGGACTACATTGTAAAGGAAGGCCAGGTAATCATAGTTGACGAGTTTACCGGCCGGCTCATGCCGGGCAGGCGCTACAGCGAGGGACTTCACCAGGCCCTGGAGGCCAAGGAAGGCGTAAAGGTCGAAAATGAAAACCAGACCCTGGCTTCGATTACTTTTCAGAACTATTTTCGCATGTACGAAAAGCTCGCTGGCATGACCGGCACCGCCGAAACCGAAGCAGCGGAATTCGCCAAAATATACAAGCTGGATGTGGTGGTCGTCCCGACGCACAAAGAGATGATCCGGGAGGATTTTCCCGATTGCATCTACCGGACCGAATCTGAGAAGTTCAAAGCGGTTGCCGGGGAGATAAAAGAACTCCACAGCATAAAGAGGCCGGTCCTGGTGGGAACGATCAGCATCACCAAGTCGGAAAAGTTGAGCGAAATGCTTAAGCGCTCAGGGGTCCCGCACCAGGTGCTCAATGCCAAGCTCCATGAAAAAGAGGCCGAAATAGTCGCCAGGGCCGGACAGCCCGGGTCCGTTACAATTTCGACGAACATGGCGGGCCGCGGTACGGACATTGTCCTCGGGCCGGGCGTGGTGGATGTGGGCGGACTGCATATCATCGGCACGGAGCGCCACGAGTCCAGGCGGATAGACAACCAGCTTAGGGGCCGTTCAGGGCGACAGGGCGATCCGGGGTCATCCCGGTTTTACCTGTCGCTGGAAGACGACCTGATGCGGATTTTTGCAGCCGACAGGCTCTCCGGACTCATGCAGCGGATCGGCATGGCTGAAGACGAACCGATCGAACACCGGCTTATAAGCAGGGCCATCGAAAACGCCCAGAGCCGGGTTGAGGACCACAACTTCAGCATCCGCAAGCAGATCATCGAATACGATGACGTGATGAACCAACAGCGCGAGATCATATACCGGCAGAGGCGGGAAGCGCTTCAGGGCGGAACTCTCAAGTCCGCTGTCTTCGACATGATAGACGACATGCTTGACTCTATAATCGAGGAGAACACAGCCGAAAAGACCTACGCCGAAGATTGGGGCCTCGATGAAATCAACAAGGAAATGTTGCGCATTTTCGGCCTTCAGCCCAATCTCACGGTGGAATCACTTGAAGACATGGATCGCGACGCGCTCAGAGAAGAGATGCTTGAGCTTGTGCAGCAGCGCTACGAAGCCCGTGAGCAAGAGTTCAGCGAGCCGGTCATGCGCGACCTGGAAAACTACATTCTCTTGCAGACGGTTGACGCGCTCTGGAAAGATCACCTCTTGAACATGGATTATCTCAAGGAGGGCATCGGCCTTCGCAGCTACGGGCAGCAGGACCCGTTGGTCGCCTACAAGCGCGAAGGCCATGAAATGTTCCAGCAGATGATCTCCCGCGTGAAGGAAGAAACCCTCCAGAAGCTCTTTCATATCCAGATTCAGAGGGAGGAGCAGTTGCAGGAGATGCGTGCGGAACAGGAAGATCAACCCATGTTCTACGGACCCCCCGAAGGGTCTCCAAAGCAACAGGCTGTAAGAAAAGACGGAAAGGTTGGCAGAAATGACCCCTGTCCCTGCGGAAGCGGCAAAAAATACAAAAAGTGTCACGGTAAGTAGAGGCGCGTTCAAGGTCCCGGGTTTTCTTGCAGGCGCGGTTGAATCCGGGATGCGCTACAGTGGCAGGCTTGACCTGGCGCTGATCTTTGCGCAGGACCCTGCGGGCTGCGCCGCTTCGGGTGTTTTCACCCGGAACTCTTTTTGTGCGGCCCCGGTGGAACTCTGCCGGGAGCGCCTTGAAAAACGCAGGGCGAAGGCAATCCTCGCCAATGCGGGAATCGCCAACGCATGCACCGGCAGGGAGGGAAAAATCCGTGCGGTTGAAATGGCCCGGATTGCCTCCGATGCGCTTGGCTGCCCGGCCGACTCGGTGCTCGTTTCCTCTACCGGGGTCATCGGAATGCAGGTGGACATCGGTCCGGTCGCCCGGTGCATGCCCGGGCTCGTCCAGTCGCTCAGGCCGGATGGGTGGCAAGATGCCGCCAGGGCGATAATGACAACGGATACCGTCGAAAAAATGGCAAGCGCGCGCATCGAGTTGGATGCAGGTTTGAGTGTTACAATCGCCGGCATAGCCAAAGGCGCCGGCATGATAGCTCCCGATATGGCGACCCTTCTCGTATTTGCCTGCACGGACGCCGCCGTAAGTCCTGAAGTCCTGGATTATTGGACCCGCGCCGGGGCGGACAGCTCCTTTAACTGCATAACGGTTGACGGTGATACAAGTACCAATGATTCGCTTATCGTGCTCGCAAGCGGAGCGGCTGGCAATACACCCATAACTGACACAGGAGGCAGCGAGAGCCGGGCTTTCGGCAGGGCGCTCGCCTCGGTTCTCCGTGACCTGGCGTTACAGCTGGTGATGGACGGTGAGGGCGCCACCGTGCTCGTCGAGATCGAGGTAAGCGGGGCCGCCGATCGCGAAAGCGCCAGGCAGGTAGCGTTTACCGTAGCCAATTCCCCGTTGGTCAAAACCGCCTTTTTCGGGCAGGACGCAAACTGGGGCAGGATAGTGGCTGCCGCCGGAAGGTCCGGTGTGAAGCTGATTCCCGAACGGGTGGGCCTTTTTTTCGAAGACCTCTGTGTTTTTGAAAATGGCGCCCCGGTTTTGGGGGAAGAAGTCGAACAGAAAGCCTCCCAGATATTCAAACAGAAAGAAATACACGTCCGGCTGGACCTGGGACTGGGAGACGGCGCCTTCACTGCCTGGACCTGCGATTTTTCTCTCGATTACGTTAAGATAAACGCCTCGTACAGAAGCTAGGCGGTGAGACCGCCGGCCAGGATCTCGGCTACGGCAATACAACCAATCTTCAAAAGGCGTTGGATGGGATCGCAGCGTAGTTGGCCGGCTACATTGGGCGCCTTCGGGAGTCTTGATTCCCGCTTTCCGCTTTGTGGTGGTTCTTGATTCCAGCTTCCCGCTTCTCGCCTCGGGGTGAAACGGGCAGTAGACGCCTTCTTTATCGCAGATCGATCTCTGCAAATGCCAACCAGCCTGTCTCTATAACAACCAGGGCAACGGCGGGAGGTAATTGCCGGGGGCTGCCCATGCCAGCATCTGCAGAATCTCGTTCCATGACAGGGAGGCTTTTACCGTGATTGTGACGGTAGCCTCATTGCTGTCCAGCCCCTTGCTGGCCAGGCTGGCCTGATATATAAAACTGTCAATGCCGGTGAAGCCTCGGGCCGGCCGGTATGTAAAGGATCCATTGGAATGCAAAACCAGGGACCCGTGCGAAACTTTTCAACCAAGATGGCTGTCAGAGCGCCTTTGCCTTTGTCATTTTTGAGGACGCCGGGTTTGGCCACAACCAGGGCGCCGTTGCGCGCCACGACATATGCGTCATTGACGGCGACAGGGGGGAGCTGACCGGCGTTGAGCATGGCATAGGCGTGGCTTACATCCAGCAGACCATTTCCATAAGTGTTATTATCGGGTGCCGGCGTACCCAGGTGCGCCGCTGAGTTTTCCAGAGCGGACTCGATATCGGCCAGTTTCGACCTTGGAAAGGCATTGAGCAGCAATGCGATGGCCCCTGCCGCGTGAGGGCTGGAATACGACGTTCCGGTCACGGTTGCATAAGGATCGTGGATCAGTCCGCCATCGGTGAGATCCGCAGTCAGCACGTTTACGCCCGGTGCGACCACAGTTGGATAAAAAGAGCCGTCGCAGGACGGCCTGCGGCTGCTGAAATCTGCAATGAACGACGTTTCGTCTGTGGCCCCGACGGAAAAACTGCCAGGGTTGTTAGCGGGGACCACTGAAGTCGATGGGTTCGGACCGTAGTTTCCCGCCGACAAGACGACCGCGATTCCAGAGGACTCAAGGGCCAGGATGTCTTTTGCGAACTCCGTGTCACATGGATTTCCAGAATCCCATGACCACGAATTATTCACCACGTCCGGGGCGTCATTGGTGGCCGTTTTTCCGTCGGGGTCCAGAAGCCATTGAAACCCTTTATGGATGTAGCGAAGTTGAAATAATAATAATCTTTTTGTCTTTCGACACACGGGCGCGTTCTCCGATTCGACTTACTCCTGTGAGAACAACATGGGTATCTGCCGGGCGCAGGCCTGGGCGCACAGGCGCAGATGCAAACATCTCACCGGCCGATCGTTTCAATTGCTTTTGGCAGTTCCATGCGTGCTTGCTCTATTGAAAAACAGCCGTCAACGCACTCGGAGAGAGCACGGGAGACACGTGGTTTTGACTTGTGGACGGTTAGAATCTTGATCGCAGGGATGAGGCCCTTGATTTCTTTTATCGTTTTTATCCCACGCGTTTTGAGGATATCAATATCGAGAAGGACAAGGTCTACCACGGAATTTTTCAGCAACTCCAGCAGTTCGGAACTATTGCATGCTTCTCCCGCCACCTCCATTCCAGGGACCTCTATGACTATATTCCGGAGCACCGCGCGAACAAAGCTCTGCTTATACGCGATAGCAATCCCCCTCTGTGTCAATATAACTGAGACACCTTCCCCTTGATAAATTAGAGTAGAGGGCGGGGAAGGAAAAATCGTGAAGAGAACTTTCAGCATGCCAAAGAGGACCTCTCGATCGAATGCCCCTGAGGTGAAAGTGGGTGAGCGTAGCGAGCCAGGAG
>PLSV01000060.1 GCA_003165235.1 Syntrophobacteraceae bacterium | reverse complement strand
CCAGCCGCCTCATGCGCCTCCACGCTCCCTACGTCAGCGAGAAGGAGACCGCCGCTGTGGTCGAATTCTGGAAGGAGCAGGGCATGGCCGAGTACGTCGAGGGCTTCCTCGAATCGCCCAAGGACGAGCGCGCCCAGGTGGACGGCTCCAACCCCGACCCCGACGAAAACGATCCTCTCTTCGACGACGCGGTCCGCCTTGTTTTCGAGTTTGGCAAGGCATCCACTTCGCTGCTCCAGCGCCGTCTGAGAATCGGCTACGGCCGCGCCGCCCATCTCATCGACCTCATGGAGTCCGACGGTCTCGTAGGCCCCGCCGATGGCTCCCGTCCCCGCGAGTTACTGAAATCCCCCGGCTGGCTCCACGAAGTCTCCTCCACCGCCAACGAGTAACAACCAATAACTCAGGTACATTGCCATTCATCCGTTTCCACCCACAAACTCTGGGTGCCCCAGGTCTCGATTTTGAGACCTGGGAATCCCTCCTCGTTGTGCAGGGAAGATCGCCGAGAGCGTGGCCACCCGTCTTTCCTAACCTCTTACCCCCGACTCTATGATGGCGATTTCCTCTTCGGTTAGTCCGTAAAGCTCATAGACCAGCTTGTCGATCTGGCCGTCGGTCGCTTCGATCTGGCGCTCAAGCACAGTGCGCTCCTGGTCGGTCCTAGCTCTTTGAAGCTGGGATGACAGGTTCAAAATCTGACCGACCATTATCTGCATTCGGTCGTGTTGGTTTCTCCATAATGGGCTATTTGCGGAGACACTGATCGGCAAGTTTCGAGTCTCTTTGAGAACAATCTTTGGAAAGTCGTCCCGCTGTGCGATGTTAGACCTATGCAAGAAATACCATGACATTAGCTTGCTGTTTATACAGCCGAGCAGAAAGTCTAGGCTTGCCAGCGTTCCCAACGGGAGCACGCTTTGCATCGACTTATTTGTGACAAAGTTCTGTTCGGCTCTCACTGCTTGTAGTCGAAACTGCCGACTAATTAATTCACGGAGTAAGAGTCGGGGTCCTTCAAAATATCGTTTTGGTTTTGGCTCAGCTAGTGACTCGTCGAATCTGATATATCGCTTTGGACCCCTTTCTAGTAAGTAACGCCTGACTGTGCCGTCAAAGGCTGCCACCGAAGCCATGTGAATGGGAGTTTCCGTAAGGTTGTACGGCGTAACGCCCCGCTGAACATCTGCAAATTGTGCCAAGGGTTGACCGCAGGTTTGTATCTTGTCAATCAATACCGTCGCCGCTGTGTCGGCGTATGTTAAATACTCATCTCTTCCGTTTTTGAACCATCGAGCAAAATCAGCCACTTTTTCGTTCTGCTGGATTTCGTCCGAATTCTTGATATGAAAGCGCTTTGGGAAGGTACGGATGCGAACAGTCTGCTTTCCCTTTGGCGGCCAGGCTGCTATGGTTTCCCGTTTCGTCAATACGAAGATTGTCGTATCCACCCAGGCCGCAAAGATGTCGTATGGGAGGTTCACGAAAACCTGTGGGTTGCTTTGTTGAGCGATATATTGCCTGAGGCGGCTGAATTTAACTCCACTGTACCAACCTGTCGGTACAATCATAGAGATCGGACTCCCCGGCTTCGCAATCGAGATGGCTTTTTCCATGAATAGAGCGTATGTATCAAGCTCATTGTTCACAACCTTGTAAGATGAGCGCAGATACTCTGTTTCCGGATCGGTGAGGGATGCACCATACGGAGGGTTTCCAATGATTGCGTCAAATCCCCCTTCCTTCATCGCCAGTTGGAATCCCTGCTTCCAATTGAATACGTTGATGCGATAGCGGCCGTCGTCGTCCAGCAAGAGCATCTGCTGATTTTCGTAGAAATCTGGGCCAATAAGGGAGTTTCCGCATTTGATATTGCTGCCGAGGTCCGGCAAGGCTCGTTCGTGGAATAGCTTTAGCTGGGTTTCGGTTTCGAGGACTTTCAGCAGCAGTGAGAGCTTGGTGACCTCGACAGCTTGGGAGTCGATATCAACACCAAAGATGTGGCGGGTCAAAATCTTCTTCTTCTCGCTGAGTGTGAGGCGCCAGTTCCCCATGGCGTCAGGGACAATTTCATTCTTGTGTTTCTTCGGCCCCTCCTCCATATAACGGTCACGATACCAGTTGAGGAGGTATTGGTATGCGCCGATGAGGAATGAACCAGAGCCGCAGGCCGGGTCAAGGACGCGAATTCTTGTTACCTGTTTGGGGGATTTTCCCTCCAAGAGCTTTCCGACCGTGTTTTTGACGATGTAGTCCACGATATAGGTTGGCGTGTAATAGACGCCTCCGGCCTTCAATACTTCTGGTTTGGTCTCAATCTTTACCTGCCGCGCCGGTGTGATGCGAATCACCTTGCCAAGGAACTGCTCATAGACCTGTCCGAGGATGTCTGCCGGGACATGCGAAAAGGCGTAGGGGCTTTCTGGGTAATAAAGCTTTTTGAGTATCGGCTTGAGGCGAACATCATCGATGGTAATGTCGGGCGTAAGCGTGTCTGGGCTTTCGTTGCGCTCCTTTTCCTGGTGGAAGTGGAAGAGGCCGGAGTTGTATCGCTTGTCGGCCAACTGGAAGAGGTCGCACAACTGTGGATATATGCCGGGCCGCTCGGTCAGCGCGCGCAGTTGGCCGTAGCTTTCAAGGCCGCGATCCTCACAGATGCGCAAGAAGATGATGCGGTCTATCGTTCGCTGCACGGCAAAATTGACTTCACGCTGGCCGAGTCCGGGGTTTCGGACCGCTATGTTTGCAGCGAGATCGTGCCGCCATTCTTCGATGTCCGTCAAGAAGGCCGCGTCTACCTCAGTGGTTCCCCTCTTGGCTTTTGATGATATTGCGAAGCGGTCGAATGAGCCCTGGAGCACCGCTTCCTTGGAAAAACGGGAGGCTATTTCTTCCCATTTCTGCTGGTATTCCTCGAAACTGTAGTACGAAATGCGCCCAGTCGAGGCCTTATCCCCTTGCTTTGGGGCGATTCGGCAGTCGTAAATCGCCAGCTCATCAAAATTCGAGAGTATGGAGAGCGGCAATTTGGAAGACCATGCGTAGCGCCGGAGTTGCAATGCCGGGTCAGGGTTGTCCTTCAGACGCACGGACGGTTTTTTGGCTTCGAGAAAAAACTTTGGCGTGCCTCCAATACGGAAGCAGTAGTCGGGAATGCCCTGCTCTGTTTCTCTTGTTGGCTCGTGGACGACATCTTTATAGGTTTCCGAGTAGCGAAGATGGTTGTTCACATCCCAGCCGAGCGCCTCGAAGAAGGGGTCGAGGAACTCCCGTCTCAGCTCGGTTTCGTTGTAGCGGTTGGAACGTAGATCGACGGCATTTCGTCGAAAATGTTCGACCAGATCGAGGACTGCCTTTGGTGGGTTCATCTATGAAACAAAATAGCCTATGCGGGCGATTGTGGAAAGTGTTGATTTGGATACTGGTTTCTGAGCGTCGGCCCGGCATTCCCGCTCTCCCGGCGGGTGGGTCACATCTCGTAGGCCACAATTCAGCACAGCCCCGGTCTGCTCCCAGGGCGCAAGCGCCCCGTTGACTTGCTAACCCGCTCTCACCACACTTGCCGAAAATAATCCTCCGCTGGCGCACACTGTTAGGTAGATGAAAACTGAGCGAAATCTTTCTTCCACCGGAGAAGTCCTGCGCAACCTCACCGGTATCATTCCCGGCAATACCTGCCGCCGTGCGCGGGTTTGGCCAGCCCAAGCAACACGTCAATCTTCGCGGTTGTCAGCCATTTCATCGAAAAAACGCGCCCCGGAAGACGTCATTTGCCAGCGCTTTCCCGTTCCTAACCCAAACCCCTCCAGTCACATACCACTATCATCCGCCGACTTTCCAAACCTAAAAAATTTTGCGGTTTTTTACTGGTGAAACTGTGGAGACGCACATAACATATTCAATATCAATAACTTAAACATACAGCCTACACGGAGACACATAACCAATAAAACCGGTGAAACCGTGGAGCAGCGCTTAACATACTCAAACTGAAATACTTACAATCTGCGACCTCACAAGAACACGCACACTGTGGGCCTGTGGGATTGGGATCTGGTTAAAATAGAGCCATGAATCTCAAAGGGAAAGTCGTCTTCGTTACCGGGGCCTCGTCGGGCATTGGCGCGGCCACTGCATTGGCCTTTGCCGATGAGGGAGCGCGCCTGCTGCTGGCCG
>PLSV01000044.1 GCA_003165235.1 Syntrophobacteraceae bacterium | reverse complement strand
CACCGCGTCACATCTCTACTCTACATGACCTCAAGTGGTCGAGAGCGATGGACTCAGATATCCCGCAGGTAAATGTATGTAAGAATATCTTGCAGGTCTCTTTTTACAGGAGCTGAACGAGGATGGATGGCTTCTTGTGGACTCAGCCGCAAAGGCTGATCTGAGCTGACTCAGTCTTTGTAAAAATGTTTTTGGCAAAGAGTGTTTCCACGTTTTGGTTTTTGTCAGAGTCATTGCTTGCTCCTCTGAAATGAGCATCAGGACCCATCGAATATGATAAATTTAAGGGCAAATGGGGGATGAAGCGGCGTCTTATTAAAAATCCATGATGCTTGCTGCGACATGATCCCAATAGGTAACCATATCTTCTTTTCATTTGACGACGCGCAAGATGGCGATGCTCGGATGTCTTGAAACGCGCACCCAGTTCATAGCCATATGGGGGTTATATCCCACTGATCAGGACTACTTTTCTCCAAGCTCCTACTGGCAAGTCTTATGGGATCCTCCGACGTCATCACGACACGTTTTCCAACGTCAGCGCTGAATGCGAGATACCCACTTATCACCCTCTGCGCACGATGAGCACAGGAACCTTTGTCTCGTAGTGAATGACTCCATAGGCAACGCTGCCAAGTAATGCGGCTGCTAAAGCGCTTCTACCATGGGAACCCATAACAATGAGATCTACCTTTGACTTTTTAGCCTCTTCCGCAATATCCTCAACAGGATGTCCTGTCCTTATAACAGTCTCTGATTGGACGTCTTTTTTATCACACATCTTCTTTATCTCCTCTGCATACCTTTTGGCAGCCTCGCGCATATAATCATCGATGGGCTCTATTACATGCATTGGAATATCCACGCCAGGACCTGGCTGGGTTATAAACGAGCGATTATCAATAATGCTCAGGACAATTACCGAGGCATTTAACTGTTTTGCAAGGTCAACCGCATACCTGACTGCCTTTCGAGCTGTCTTGGAACCATCTGTCGGCACAAGAATCTTTGAAACCATAAATTCTCCTTTAATATTTTTGGCATTTAATCTGAAAATAATTTGACCCGTGGTAGCACGAAGGACATTGTTCAGGCAGAGCATTTTCAGTCCTTCTCTGAGGATCGTGTGACGTTCAGTAGATTACGATTTTTTCTCTCCAACGAGGGTTGGCGGCTAGAAAGGAGAGCTTTGAGCGGGATCTGCGGGCTACTTCCGCCGGCTGTTCAGTAGAGGGGCTGCCTGTATTCATCATCTGGTCACATGCAGAGTGGGCACAGCTTGAGAAGTTCCCATTAAGCGTCAATGCTGGGTCGCCGTCGGCGTCGTGTTCCAGAAACTCAACAAGAGAACACCAAGCGCCTGGTAACTATTGGTGCACCACGAGATCTTCCTTGGACGTGGATTCCAGGATGGACTTTGCCTTGGCGACGTCGCCAGCTGAGCCGTGGGCAATGACTAGAAACTTATCCGACTTCAGGGCGGTCTCATACTTGACGATGCTGTCCTTGGGGATTCCGAGGATATACAGTCCAACGCCCAGAGCGGTCAGCCCTCCGGTCACAACGGCACCTTCCAGGGCACCCCCAATCATCATGGCCAAGGGCCCCAACACCACCAGTGAGCCCAACCCGGGGATGACGAATAAGGCCGAGCCAAACAGAATCGCCCACAAGCCTCCCCAGAAGGCCCCGAGCTTCCCCCAGAACTTCATCCGGTCACCTGCATTGTAGAACCCGACGACATTCTCCTCGGGGTGGTAGTCCTTCCCCACCACCGAGAGCTTCTTCATGTCAAAGCCCGATTTTTGGAGCTCTTTGACCGCGGAATCGGCATCGGTGTGGGTCTTGTAGATTCCAACAACTGCGTTCTGGTTGCTCATTTCATTCCTCCTTAAACCTCACCTTCCTACACGAAGTCCCGAAAGCGAACCTATGTTCCCGAAGACACCCACTAGTACCATGTAACTTTTAATATTTCGTTTTTTACTTGCATGCGATATACTGGTGGCTACCCAATCAGGAGGCCGCCATGTCGCCACGATATCGAGTCATGCTGACCGAGCAGGAGCGTAATGCGCTTGAGACGTTTACGCGACGCGGAAAAACCCACGCCAGAAGATTTATCCATGCGCGTGCGTTGTTGCTTTGTGATGCAGGTTCGCATGGGCCAGCGTGGACTGTTGCCGATGTGGCTGAAGCGCTGGGAGTAACCAATCGGACGATTGAACACCTCAAAAAGCGCTTTGTAGAGGATGGGCTTGAAGCTGCTCTGGAGCGCAAACCACGGGAAAAACCGCCAAGAGAGGTGATTTTTGGCGGAGCATTTGAAGCAAGACTGATCGCCTTGGCTTGTTCAGATGCACCAGAGGGGTACTTGCGATGGACGGTCAGGCTCCTTGCCGACAAGGCCGTTGAACTCAACTTGGCGCCATCGGTATCGCACATGACCGTACAGCGGGTTTTAAAAAAAACGAACTTAAGCCTCACCTCAGCGAGTACTGGAAAATCCCGCCGGAAGGGAGCGCAGCGTTTGTAGCGGCTATGGAGGATGTTTTGGAGGTCTATCACATGCCCTACGATCCTGATTATCCGATGGTGTGTATGGACGAGTCTTCCAAGCAAATGATCGGCGAAGTCCGCGCTCCAATACCAGGCAGACCGGGACAACCGGCGCGCGTTGACGACGAATACATCAGAAATGGCGTGGCGGAAATATTTATGGAAGTGGAGCCATTGGCCGGCAAACGACATGTAATGGTGACGGAGCGCCGTACCAGAAAGGATTGGGCGCATCAGATCCAGCAAATGCTCGATGAGCGCTATCCTGATGCAATCAAAATTCGGCTGGTCATGGACAATTTGAACACTCACAATGTTGCCTCGCTCTATGAAACATTTGAGCCCAAAGAGGCCAGACGCTTAGCGGAACGGCTTGAAATCCATTACACGCCCAAACATGGAAGCTGGCTGAACATGGCGGAAATAGAACTCAGTGCCCTCAAAGGGCAGTGCCTTGATCGCCGGATTCCCGACATGGCTTCCATGCAGGCCGAGGTGGCTGCATGGGAAAGAAACCGTACCAATAGCGCAAAAAAAAATTGTGTGGCAGTTTACGACAGCAGACGCCCGGATCAGGTTAAAGCGTCTTTATCCGCAAATTTAACTGTTACGTGGTACTAGCCATATGATCACAGCAATCACCACGACTATATTCAGGATGCTCTTGATTCTACAATCCATCGGTATGTAGTTGTTAATCAGCCAATGGCATTGCAGTCCGGCGGTTTTGCCCGCAACAGTCCAACGGAACCGGGTTTAGTATCGATCGCAGGGAGAGCCGGAAGGCTGAAGGCGTCGAGCCAGTCGATCGTCATCAACTCTACGAACGTCTGGGACTCGTACTTTCACTTCTACCAGCTTGTATCCGCTCAGCCCTGTGAGAAACTCCAGAATTCGGCCTGCAGCCCAATCAAGTGTCTCACGCATATATTCCATTATTTCCGTCATCCTTTTCCTCCTTATCCAATTATTAGGAGAAACATAACCATCCAGATTCTGATGCGCAGGCCACGAAGGTATTTCCCTCACGTGCCGGGTATTTACTCGATGAAAGTCTTGAGGCAAAGCCGCCTGTTCGGATTCTTGAGCTTTTGAAGGGCCTTTTTCTCGATCTGCCGGATACGCTCCTTGGAAACATTGAATATCTTCCCGATTTTTCCAAAGTTTCCGCTGGCTGGCCATCCATTCCGAATCTGAGCCGGAGGATTTTCTCTTCGCGAGGCAGAAGCGTTGAGAGTAGGATACGGGTCATCTCGGCCAACTCTCTATCCGAAGATTCGTCCATCGGAGATATGGCCAGCTCGTCCTCGATCAAATCGCCCAGGCTCTGCTCGCCCTCTCAGATCGGGGTTTCCAGGGAGATCGGCTGGGCGGCAAGGGTCAGAACCATCTGAACCTTTTCGACCGGCAATTTCGAGCGTTCGGAGATCTCCAAAGGTGTAGGTTCCCGCCCGAGTTCCTTCAGAAGTTCATAATAGATCTTGAAGAAGAGGTTCTTCAATTCGATAAAATGAACGGGTAATCGAATTGTTCGCGTCTTGTCGTAAATCCCCCGGATAATACTCTGCCGTACCCACCAGGTCGCATACGTGCTGAACCTGTTTCTCTTGGTATGGTCAAAACGTCCGACCGCTTTGAGCAGCCCCAGGTTGCCTTCCTGAATGAGATCATCGAAAGTCATCCCCCGGCCTCTGTAGCGTTTGGCAATGCTCAGTACCAGGCGCAAATTGGCCCTCACCATCTCCTGCTTTGCCGTATCCACAGCGCTCATTATGGCCCGCACACGAGAGAGCGAAGCCGAAAAAATCGAATTTTCGGGATAATCTTTGCTTGCACGTTCCAGTGTGCGCCCTGAGCGGATTGTTTAGCCTCAGCGAGCTTAGTACCGTCGGACTCGAGCATGGCTATTCGGGCTGAGATCTTATGCTCTCTGCCATCCCGGATGACAGTCATCGAAACTTCCTTATCAACTGAAGTCGCAGCGACCAGCACCGGTAGGTCATGGCTGTCACCTACTGCCTTCCCGTCGTATGAAATTATCAGATCACCGCGTTTGATTCCCGCTTTGTCTGCCGGTCCTCCCGGGACAACGTCGGCCACCAGCGCTCCTTTGGGGTCTTCCAACCGCAACGCGGAGGCAAGCTCAGGGGTGACGGTCTGAATGTTTACTCCCAGATAGCCGCGGGTCACCTCGCCTTTTGCCTCGAGCTGCGGGATCAGAGGCTTTGCCGTGTTGATCGGAATGGCAAATCCTATGCCCTGCCCCTCGGCAATTATCGCTGTATTGATCCCAACCACTTCTCCGCCCATGTTGAAGAGCGGGCCGCCAGAGTTGCCCGGGTTAATCGAGGCATCGGTCTGGATGAAGTCATCGTATGGGCCCGCACCGATAACCCGGCCCTTGGCGCTCACGATCCCCGAAGTTACGGTCTGGTTCAGGCCGAAAGGATTCCCAATCGCAAGGACCCAGTCCCCCACTTTCAGAGAGTTTGAGTCGCCAATATTTGCGGCCGGCAGGCTTTTTCCGGCGTCAATCTTCACGATCGCAAGATCCGTTTTCGGGTCTCGCCCGACGATTTGAGCCTTGAACTCTTTCCCGTTGTTTAGTGTCACTTCTACTTCTTTGGCGCCCTCGACAACATGGTTATTGGTGAGAACATATCCGTCGGAAGATATGATCACCCCGGATCCGGCGCCCTGAAAGGGCCGGCTCTGTTGAGACCTCGGGTTGTTGAAAAATTGTCCGAACGGGTTTCCCGGCATATCCTGAACTGGAAATTCAGCTTTTTCGATCTTAGTCACCTTTACGTTGACGACCGAGGGNNCACAAGTGGAGTAAAAGGACTTTCCACGAACGATTTTGCCGGAACCTGCGATTGAAGGGCGGGGCTGTCGGCGGCGGCTGAACCAACCGTGCTGAACCTCGCCGATACGATAAAGCCTGCCACAAGAAACAGAAGGGCCGTAAGCACGATCGTGTTTATCCCAAAACGTCTGTTGGTTAAAGAATTCCCGATTCTCCTGAACATTGGTACTCTCCTTATCATGAAAAGATTTTTTTGCAATGTGCGCCTGCAACAGAAGGTCTCATAGTTGACAGAAGTATAGGCATGGAAGATTAAAAGAGAATTAAACGGAGATTAGAAGTTTCAAATGTAGCTCCTGGATATTTCAGAGCTACAAAGAAATACGGGTTCGCAATGCAGCACGTCGGCAAAAGCATTGACCAAAGCGCGAAGCAAAGCGGCGAAAAGAGGATTGCCCGAGAACCTGATGCAGTTTATGGAGGCGAAAAGGCAGAATAAGGCTGGGATAGAAACACCTCCCGAAGCGAGTGGCCCGGAGGCTGAGAGAGTCAAGAAAGTCAGGCGGCGGTTTAGTCCGAAGAAGATGGAATAATTGCCGATGATCTTCATTTGAAACGGTTGGATTGTTCTAGCTGAGGGGAGGCAGGAAGGTTCCATCCTTAGAGACTAAGGACCGTATCTACGTCTTCTTCTCAGGTACGGTGATCTTCATAAGCTTCGCCGCCACGGATGCCGGCTTTCTTGACTAAATTCGCTACGGCTATCCCACAAGCTTTCTCGGACAAGAGTTTCGGGGATCCTGATCAAAAGACTGCAAGTATTTTGTAAAAACGGAATATTACTCAAAGTCGGCGCGTAAGATCCCCTCGGGAGGTTCCGCAACAAATATATAAAAATCAGTAAGTTGCTACGATATTTATCAATAGCCTATGTGGCTATAGAGTAATCTGCTAAGATAAATCGGGATGTGAGGGTCTTACACTCTCTCGGCGCTATCTACCGTAAATTAATGTATATTGCAGGCCTTGGCAGGCAGGGTTCCTGAATCCTGCCTGATATGGAATGCTTGAGATTTCTTGGATCATAGACTTGGTGAGTGTGGAATGACGATTCGGCTCCTGGTTGTGGAAGACGAAAAAAAAGTATCCAGCTTTATCAGTAAGGGCCTGAAGGAAGAAGGCTACGCAGTCGATGTCGCATTCGACGGACAGACCGGCCTTCAAATGGCCATGGATCAGGTACACGATCTGATCGTTCTCCGATATTCATCTGCCAGGGATGGACGGCATGAGCGTTCTTCATGAGCTGCGCAAGGGAAGGGTCTCAACCCCGGTGCTGCTGCTTACGGTAAGAGCGAACATTGAAGACAAGGTCCTGGGTCTGGATGCAGGCGCTGACGACTATCTGACCAAACCATTCGCATTTCAGGAACTTGTCGCCAGGATTCGGGCGCTGCCTCAGAAGGAAAACCGAGGCGGAACTACCATTGCTTCAGTTTGCCGATCTCACGCTCGACCCCCTCGTCGTGTCGTCCTCCGAGGCGTCAAGAAAATTGACCTGACCGCAAAGGAGTATGCTCTCCTTTATTATTTCATGCGAAATTCCGGGCTGGTACTAACCAGGACCATGATCTCCGACCATGTTTGGGACTACAACTTCGACTCGATGATCAACATCGTCGACGTATACTTGAACTACCTTCGCAGGAAAATCGACTCGGATCGCGAGCATAAACTCATTCACACGGTTCGCGGCGTCGGCTATGTGTTAAAAGAGGAGTGATCCTTGTATATTAGGTCTATCCGGACACGTATCACCATTTGGTATACGAGCCTTTTGACCGTTACTCTGCTCATTGTGGGAGGGGCAGCATACGGGCTTCTGTCGTACAGCCTCTCCCACGAGATGGACAGCGCACTCCATAGTGTTGCCGGCGCATTGATCGAACGGGACCTGGGCAGATCGGCGACACTTCTCCCGTCTGAAATCGATCAGGCTTTCCGTCGTTTTTTCGGTTTTTCTCCATGGGATCAATATTTTCAGATGCGTGACCCATCGGGCAACCGTGACGAACTCAGGTCTTTGCCTTCGACCGGGAAGTTGCCTCTGAGCAGGAACGCGCTCGCAAACGCATTGCGAGGCCTATCTTCTTTTGAGACAGTGGAGGGTCTCGGAGAATATCCAGTGCGGGTACTGACCATGCCCGTAATGGAATCCGGCAGGGTGATCAATATGATCCAGGTTGGAATGTCCCTTAAGAATATCGATGAAACCCGTCTTCGGTTCCTTTTGATCATGGCAGGGGTGCTCCCTCTCGGCCTGATACTGGCTGCATCCGTTGGATGGCTTGTGGCTTATCGGGCATTAAAGCCTGTGGGCCGGATGACTGCCGCTGCCCGCCGGATAGGCGCCGAAGACCTTAGCCAACGTCTGAATGAGACAGGGACAGGCGACGAACTGGACAATCTGGCCAAAACCTTGAACCAGATGCTCAACCGTCTGGATGCTGCATTCAGCCAGATCCGCCGGTTCAGTGCCGATGCCTCGCATGAACTTCAGACTCCCCTCACCATTTTGAAAGGTGAAATTGAGCTTGTTCTGCGTTCGGCGAGAACACAGGAGGAATACCGGGTAACCCTGGAGAGTGCCTTGGAAGAGGTCGACAGAATCGCCCACTTGGTGGAAGGTCTACTGCTCCTAGCTCGCGCCGAAGTGGGGATACTTAGAATGGACCGGCAAGAGGTAGACCTGGTACAGGTGGTTGAAGAGGTTTACCTCCGACTCAAGCCACTGGCAGACTCCCATCGCATAGAACTTCGGCTCGGTTCCATAGAACCGCTCTGCGTTCAGGGTGATCGCGAGCGTCTGCAGAGCATGACAATTAACCTCGTGGACAATGCAATAAAATACACCGGGGCGGGAGGCAGTGTGACCCTCGAGCTGCAGCGTGAGAGCCGATGGGCATCAATTCTCGTTTCCGATACTGGAATAGGGATTCCCATTGAAGAGCAAGAGCATATTTTCCAAGCCTTTTATCGCACTTCGGAAGTCCGCTCCCTGACAGAGCGGGGAACCGGTCTCGGGCTAGCTATCGCTCAATCAATCGCTGTTGCTCACGGCGGAACCATCAGTGTAGAAAGCTCCCCTGGCCAAGGGAGCAGTTTCAAAGCTCTGATCCCTATCGCCTCTTAGGTTAAACCTGAGTCAATGATCATAAAGCGTAAAATCCCTATCGAGCCATAAAACATGGAAAACCGCTTTGCTCCGATAGCCTACCATGGGTGCTTTTCCACAAAACCTAAAGGCTATGAAATTGACATCCTCTTTTATATGAGGCGGGATAGGTTTTTTTATATGATTTCTCGGAATTTTCTCAAACCCAAGACCATGTCGGGAGGCCTGTTTGAGTTCTCCCCATGTGAGTTGGCTTAAATTGTGGAGGGAGTCGGCAAACGAGGATTTCTCTTCTTGAGTGCAATTCGATATGCCATGGCTTTTCTGCAGGTATCGAAGCGAAAACAACGGGGGCTGTTGCTCTGCAGGAACATCGAACGACTCAGTTGGCCGAAATCGCTTACTTTCGTTCTTTGGATGTTTAGAAATCTTGATCATTTTAAAAGAGTCTTAAAATATTCCCGCATAGAATCATGAGAAATGGTTCCAGCAAAATCCGCCACCTCTTTCCAAGGGGGCTCCTCATGCGTCATATTCCTCAGTTTCCACGCCGAGAACTGGCCAAAAACATTATGGATTTCATCTAATAATTCTCTGGTCTTCTCGTCGTACACTGAGAAGTCCAAATCGTCAGGAGCAGGAATTGCACATGACCCATTTCCCTTGTAGGTGTAGTAAACTTGAGGGACTACGGGTCCGTGTGTCCAAGCCTCAATATGTTCGGGAAAAAGAGGCTCATCATAAAGGGCCAAATGTAAGCCCTGCGCATAATAGAGAAGTTTTTGAAGCTTAAGATTAGAAGTGAAATCTTCAGCATCTTCATCAGTCAAGGAAAGGAAGTATTTTGCTACATCAATAGCTTTTAGCATTTTTTCCCTCTGCCCTCCCTTTCCGAATCTGCGCTTCAGGCTGAATGCTCAATGTCTAAACATGTTTTTTAAAAAAATACAATGGGGTTAAGCTTGTATTTTTGCACCTTTATTCAATTCATCTTCCACTTTGGCTCTGTTCATATTGGCTGTTGATAGCTGAGAAGTTCCCATGTGCCCTTCCGCGTCAATGATCATCCCGGAGCCGAGCCCCAAAATCTCCCGCTGAAATTTTTTCGGGATTTTTTTCGGGTTGCCGAAAAAATACCGGAATAAAGGGCTGTCTTCGAACGTGATCAACGGGTTTGCAATTATCTGGCGCTCCGTCACATCCACGTGAACCACTGCGGGGATGTTTTGCTTTGCTACACGGGTGATGGCTGTGGTCAAATCTTCTGACCAACAATCATGTGGTTGCAGGCGCAACAAAAATTAAGGTGGTGCTCGCCGATGGGAGGTGGTTTGACGAAAAATCCCTGAAGGTCTCACCGGCGATCTGGAACTGCAT
>PLSV01000205.1 GCA_003165235.1 Syntrophobacteraceae bacterium | reverse complement strand
TTACACAAAAGATTTTACACTACCCATCACTGTCGGCTGTCTTAGTTCCTAAATTCCTAAATCGCTTAATTCTTGAGCCGGTCCAGGTGCTTTACGAGGTAGCGGCTTTCCTCGATTTTAACCATACGTTCACTTTTTGGGATCAGAACTCTCATCCTTGCGACGCGGCCTCAAAGCATATTATACTTCATAACATGAAGTGTTGTCAATGCATAAGTTGAAGTGACCAGGACACCATTCAGGGGGCGGGGGTTATAGGAAAGCTTATCTTCTAACAAAATCAAATTGAAGAGGCGAGCGCAAGACTTCCCACACCCCTTTTTGCCGGATCACCCCGTGCGAGAACGCCAGATAGCTGTACTTCCCATAATGAGTGATCTTGCGGGCTGCTGTCAGGACCGAGTCGGCGGACGTCCCTGAAACGGGAAGGAAAAGCGCCGTGATTCCCGCCCCCCGATTCGACTCATTGAAAACCAGAAACAGGCAGTCGGCGCCGGAAGAACCCTTCAGTGAAAATTTTTCCGAAGAGAGCGTCACATCTTCCGGAGGAGATGAGAAAAAAGACTTAAGCTTTTCAGACCGAGGGAGGCCAAAAAACAGGAAGTCCCTATCTTTGCTCATTTTCACCTCCGCCTCTTTTTCACTCGTTATCTGCGCGTCTGCATGGCCGAGACCCTCAAGCAAAAGTTTAAAGGCTTTTACGGCATCCCGAGGGCTGCCGTCGCCCAGCACAGCCGTCAGACTTTTTGACCCCTTGACGCTGTTTACAGTGCATGGGATCTCCTCCGGGTCAAGAAGCCGGAAGGTGTTTACATCCGGGTCTGCGATCAGCTTTTGGGGCGGTGGCGAGCCGCTGCTGCCGGATTGCGCGCTTGCGCGTCCTCGCGAAAGATCGGACGCCGAACTTGAAGCATCTGACGCTGGCTGCGACGTTAAACGCGAATCCGAACGAAGTGAGGGTTCATCGCCGCGCGCGGTTGGCGCCGCCAAAGGTTTGAGCGCCGATCCTGTCCGTGGCGACCTGATGGCAAAAACAGCCGAGCCGCCCTTGATTCCGATCCTTGTATCGAGTCTTTCAGTCGGGGAAATCTTCAGCGCGACCGTTATATCCAAATCATACCAAGGAGGGTGCTGGTCAAGAAACCCCGTTGCCAGCCAACCGGAATCATCCGATTTAAGCTGCACATCTCGAAGCTTCAGAACCGGGGCGCCGCTTCGCGCGACCCATTGATCGAAAAACTCTTTGGCTTCTCCGGGGTCCCAGCCTCCGGTCCCGACGAAAACATCCCTGAAATCCTCCCATGAAGTCCTGACAAACAGCCGTTCTTTGTATATCTGCCGCAGGCTCTTCCAGAAAGCGCCGTCTCCGAGCTTTTGCCGGATCATGTGAAAAACGAACGCCGCTTTCCCGTAGCCGACGGCCCTTGTGGCAGGGCTTGAGCGGCTCTCGAAGAGCCGGAGCGGAAAATCCGCCCCCGGTGCGGCAAGCGTTGCATATTCCCGGAGAATTTGCTCCCGGTAAAGCCTGGCGTCTGCGGCGGAGGAAATCTCCTGCGAGAGGTAATCGGCCACATAGGTGGCTAAACCCTCGCACCAGTTCCCGGCAGCGTAATCAACCAGCACGCCGTTGCCCCACCAGGAATGGGCAATTTCGTGCCTGAGGCTGGTTTCCGGAATAAACGGAAGCTTGAGAACCGAGCCGCCCAGAAGCGTATAAGAAGGAAACCCGTATCCGGTCGGGAAGAAATTCTCGACTATGGCGAACTTCGGGAAAGGGTACGGCCCGTGCAATTGCTCGTAAAATTCGATGTGTGAGACGGCGGCATTAAGGTAGGTTTCCGAAAGCGCATCGTTTTCCGAGGTGAAGTATGTATAAACAGGGACCTGCCGGTGGGACCGGCGCCCGGCTTGCCCGCTTGCGCGTCCTCGCGAAAGATCGGACGCCGAACTTGAAGCATCTGACGCTGGCTGCGACGTTAAACGCGAATCCGAACGAAGTGAGGGTTCATCGCCGCGCAGTGGCGAGCCGCTGCTCCCGGCTTGCCCGCTTGCAGAATCGCCTCGCGGTGGCGAGCCGCTGCTGCCGGATTGCGCGCTTGCGGAGTCGCCGCGCGCCGAGGACCGAACGATATACCTGCCCGCCGAGAGCGACAGGCCCTGCCCGATTGGGCCCGTTTTCCAGCCCGATATGCTGACGGCGCCCCGGTCCTCATGTCCCACCAGCTCGCCGGCGGTAACAGCGTAGATGCCCCTCGGAGCAGTAACCTCAAGGTTAAAGTCCTCCGGTATTTCGCCCGCGGCGATTCTGCAAGCGGGCAACTCGGCAGTGGCGGCTCGCCACCCCGCAAGGCTTGGATACCAGCCCGCATCCGCAAGCAGAAAAGTTCCCCTGTCGCTGATAGACCCCGCCACCCCGAATCCGGGATTGTCAAAAGTGGCGGGTTCTCGATCTACCGGGTCGTTAAATACGGCATCAAAGGAAATCGAAACGTCAAAAGACCCCTCAGCGATAGAAAAGCCCGAGAGGGTCAGCTTGCCTGAACTGAAGGAATACTCCGAGGGTTTTCCATTGAGCAGCACAGATTTGATGTTAGCCTTATCCGAGAGCATAAGGCTCATCTCCCCGCCCTTCCACCCTGCGAACCTGATATCGTCGTGAACGAGCAGCCTGTGTGCTTCAGGCTGCAGTTCGACTTTCAGATCGTGATGGCAGGCCTGGGCGCTCCAGGCAGCTCTAAAGCCGGGTGAAATGAAAATCAGGGCTGCGGCCAGGCACAAAATCCTGCCCCTTAGGCCAACCGGCAGGGGCAAAGGTTTGAGTAGAGCGGCGAAAACGGAGGATTTCACAATGAAATTTCGAATCTAGCGCCTTTTGATCATTTTTTCATAGTTGTCATGGGAACCGATCCACACCCATATGAAGTCAGTGCCGTCTTCGACAGCTAATGCTCTATGAGCTCGACCGAGTCTTGCCGACCACATTTCGCCGACTTTCTTAAACTGCAGGGAGGGATGCCTCGGGTTCTTCTTTAGGAGTTTGAAGCTCTTGTCTGCGATTTCCCGGACTTCATCGGGTAAATCCCGATAGCACCGCCAGAAGCGCTCTGCCGCTCGGTGCATTACAGGTCCCTCAGCCTATTATTCTTTTTAGCATCAAGGGCTTCCTTTATCAGGAAGTCGAGCTTGCCAGCTCCTGAATCTTCCGCGATTTGTCTATCCCACCTTTCCCAGTCTTTTTCGAGGAACCAACGGCGGAACTGGCGATACTCCTCTTCAGCTAAGTTGCCAATGGCCGTTTCCAATTCTTCCAGTTTTGTCATTCTCGCCACCCTTCCGGTTCTTCATGTCCTGGTTTCGGCCTCACAAAAAGTACAATCCTTTTTCTGCGACGCGAAATGCGGGCATGCTTCGCCCATATTCAAAAGCTGGTCAGTGATGAATCAACTTTCACACTTAGAAAGAAAATGCTCAGTCCCGGTGAGATACCCAAAGTTCGCCTATCACTCGTCGGCCCGAGTGTCAAACATAAAGGCGTTCTGGCCTCGCTGTTGCATTCCTAGCCCTGACCCTGCCTTTGCTGACCGGCGTCCTCCGCGGCAAGCCGTGCGATAGCCGACCAGTCAAGGTTCTCGCCGCCGTGAGCGAACAGGGTCAGGAACCGGTCGCGCAAAAGGCTCGCCAACGGCATGGGCATGCGAAGGGTGTCCGCCGCGGCAAGGGTCAGCCGCATATCTTTATATCCCAATGGCGCTGCGAACCCGGCCGGCTCGAACTGTTGGTCGGCAATCATGCGGCCATAGATCTTATAAATCGGCGCGTTGAAGAGCGTAGAGGTCAAAAAATCGACATACTGGCCTCGATTGAGGCCGGCCTTGCCGATGAGCGCCATGGCCTCGCCCAGCGCCTCGATCGTCGCGGCGATCAGGAAATTACCGCTGAGCTTGACCAGGTTCGCGGCCTGGGGATTATCGCCAAAGTTAAAAGTCTTTTGCCCCAGCGCCTCGAAAAGAGGCAGGCAGGCGTCAACAGCATCCGGCGCGCCGGCGGCGACTATGAACAGCTTGGCTGCTGCAGCCGCTTCCGGCTTCAACTTCGCCCGCCCCGTAAGCCACGCCTTGACCGTCCTGATTTCATCCGGCCTGAGCGGGTGCGTAGTGGAGAGTCCCATTTTGAGCCGCGCGACGTGCAGGACGGGGCTTTCGATGTTCACATGCGAGAGCAGTAGCCCGCATGCCTCCGACCCGCGCAACCCGTGGCGAAACATCAGCAAGAGTAAGCAACGGTCGCGGGCCTCATGCCGTACGCCCTTGGTGGCGGTTATGAGCTTGTCCACTTCGGTGGCTGTAAGGTGCTTGCGCTTGTCTTTCATGGCCGGAGTTCGCCATGCAGGGCGGGCGCCTTGCTTTGCCTTCCTCTTAGCACCGTCAGCGCCTTGGGATCATGATCGAGCAAGGCCAAGGCGCTACTAATGGCACGGCTTGGCAAGAGGTCGCCACTTTCATATTTCTGAAACGCTCGCGGCCCGCCGCCGATCACCAGCCCGGCGGCCTCTTGGGTTAGTCGCAACTTTTTGCGAATGCGCCGGATTTCCTCCGGCTCAAGCAACCCTTCGCTACGGGCTTTAAGACGGTTCAACATCCGGTCGGATATTTTCATATCCTCGCCGATGTGAATGCTTTCTTCCGACTGGTCACAATACCAACCGGGCATATCAAACGTAATGCTCTCCCCCTTATAGGTAAGAGTCATCGGGCGCACGTCACGGCGCATCGGCGCCCCCGTTTCTGGACAAACAGGATTAGTCATGGCCTTTCTCCTTGAACGACAGCAACAAAAACTCGGTGACGGCATCAGAGGTAAACTTCACATACAACACGCCAACAGGTGAGGGGACGTGATAAACGTCCTGCCAAAGCCGATGATCGGCAAAAGGCGTCATGGACTTATAGAAGTGCTCCCGCTTCATGGTCTGGATCGTCGTCACGATCTTGGCGCGTCCGAACCCCAAAGCGGCGGCGCTTCGCAATGCCGTACCGGTAACATTAAGCCTCCCCACACTGTTACACGCGGCCTTAAAGGCTTCGAGGTCATAGGTTGGCTTCCGTTTTTCCGTCATGTCGAGAATATACACCTTTATGGTGTAAAGACAAGTGAATTATTCAGGCCCCATTAGCATTTTGTCTAGTTTTCGTCTTCTGGAACGCCCACTAAACCCGCGCCCCGCTTTGAGGGCGGTTTCAGAAACTAGACAATTTACAACACCGTCCAGTTTTGCCCGTTGTTTTTACTCGCTTTTTTTGCTCGCTGGCAATTGTGCCGCGAAAGCGGCTCGAGCGAGCGAAGCGAGCGTTGCGGTTGCGCCCTTGTATGGCGCAACCATCTTCGCGCCGCGCCCTCGCGGTGCGTCAATTCTTAAGGAAATAACGGCGTCTCTCGTCGAGATCGTTGAAGTTTGCTCCTGTCATTGTCCGCGCGTTCGACCTGACGGGGCGTCAATTTTTTAATCAGGCTCAGGCAAATACGCGGCCCACTTCTGCGCCTCTCTGCAGCAACCACTTCGCTTTGAAGATTCTATAATCCTTCGCCTTTTCGGCGCTGATGCTTATCGGTCTAACCGGCTTCGCGTGGATCGGCTACGGATAGATATCCTTTGAAAACGGCAGGGAAAAGCGCAGAATTGCGCGCTTCAATTCTCAGTACGAGGAAAACCGTCTCGAATGCCGGGGGAACCACTATAACGAAACTTGGAAGCAGGTGGTCGAAAAAAGACGCCTCGCCCTCGGGCGCCTCTGTTCTTGAGCGATGCACCGCCGAGCATCTGCAATACTGTATCTACTCCGTTGAGTACGAAGCCGGCGATGAAGGTCTTGCCAAGAAGATTCCTTTTCCCCACGGCATTCCGATTCATCCGGTGGAGGGTTGGGCGATCAGACCCCGCGACTGCATTGCTAGCCCGGACCCTGCCTTTGCTGACCGGCGTCCTCCGCAGCAAGCCGTGCGATAGCCGACCAGTCAAGGTTCTCGCCGCCGTGAGCAAACAGGGTCAGGAACCGGTCGCGCAAAAGGCTCGCCAACGGCATGGGCACGCGAAGGGCATCCGCCGCGGCAAGGGTCAGCCGCATATCTTTATATCCCAATGGCGCCGCGAACCCGGCCGGCTCGAACTGTTGCTCGGCAATCATGCGGCCATAGATCTTATAAATCGGCGCGTTGAAGAGCGTCGAGGTCAAAAAATCGACATACTGGCCTCGATCGACGCCGGCCTTGCCGACGAGCGCCATGGCCTCGCCCAGCGCCTCGATCGTCGCGGCGATCAGGAAATTACCGCTGAGCTTGACCATGTTCGCGGCCTGGGGATTATCGCCAAAATTAAAAGTCCTTTGCCCCAGCGCCTCGAAAAGAGGGACGCAGGCCTCAACAGCATCCGGCGCGCCGGCGGCGACTATGAAAAGCTTGGCTGCTGCAGCCGCTTCCGGCCGCCCAAAGACGGGCGCCGCGACAAAACGCTGGCCGGCTTCTGCGTGCGCAGCGGCAAGCCTTTCAGATAACTCGACGCTGATCGTGCTCATGGAAATGTGGATCGCACCCTTGCCCAGGTTGTCTGTCATGCCTCCATCTCCGAACGCTATGCTTTCAACGGCGGCGTCGTTCGCCAGCATCGTAATGACGGCCTCGCCCCGGCAGGCGTCTTTCACCTGCGCGGCCTGGTGGGCGCCTTGCTCCACGAGCGTTTTCATTTTTGAGGTTGTTCGATTGTAAACGGTGATCTCATGGCCGGCCTTGAGCAGGTTCGCCGCCATGCCAGACCCCATGCGCCCCAGTCCTATAAATCCTGCTTTCATAACCTCACTCCTTGCGATGGCGCGCTCCGATGCGATAAGTCAGGTTTCCTCCCGGCCGTCGGGGACATCGACAGGCAAGGCGCTCGCCGCAGTTGTCATGAATAATGACAAACAAAAGCTCAGACCGGGCTTAGCCTCTTTATCGCTGGAAGCGTCGCGCGTTTTCGTATACTGTTCATGTTGATGGGTCAGTTATCCTGCAACGATGTCGATAACCACTTCATTCGAGCAGGGTGAACTCCGGTTCAGCCTAATGTAAGTTTCGGGCGGCTCGATTACAAGATTGCTCCAATGCCGGTCCAGGGCAGACCGGTCAAGGTGTCCAAAGGGCCTATGAGCAGGCGCCTGCTTTCTCGTGGCGTTACATGACCTCAAACTGCCATTTTACCATGGGAAATACTGAAACGCACGCATGCTGAAAACCGGGATGTCGCAAGGATGGAGGAACCTATGAATATGATTGAAAAAGCCCTGGCGGAAGGACCATCGGCGCTCAGCGAGCACGAGTCCAAACAGTTGCTCTCAAGCTTTGGCGTCCCGGTGACCAACGAGGTCATCGTCCGAGATGCCCTGGAAGCTGCTTCGTCCGCCGCAGTTTTAGTTGGATTTCCCGTTGTCCTTAAGGCGTCGGGGGCGAGTCTGTCTCATAAGACCGAGGTTGGAGGCGTGTCGCTTAACCTCCGGACCGGGGAAGAAGTGATAAAAGAAGGTGAGCGTCTTTTGAAGATTCCAGGGTGTGAAACCCTGTTGGTTCAGGAAATGGTTGAAGGCGGCCGGGAAATCGTCTGCGGCATGATGAGAGACGCTCAATTCGGACCATGCGTAATGTTCGGGATCGGCGGCATATTGACGGAGGTTCTCGAAGACATCGTGTTTCGCATCGCCCCCCTGACGCTTTCGGATGCTCGAGATATGGTTGCGGAGATTCGCGGAACAAAGATGCTCGAAGCCTTCAGGGGAGAAGGGGCCGCCGACATGGATCGGTTGTGTCAAACCCTTGTGGCTTTGGGGGAGATTGGAATCAAATACGGCGACGTGCTAGAAATCGATATAAACCCTTTGAAGATTCGCCCAAACGGCAAACCCGTGGCGGTGGACGCCCTTGTCGTTCTCAAGGCGGCTGAGAATCCGCCTGTCACAAGTAGTGCGATGAGAGGAAAACTCGATCCATTTTTCGAACCCGCCAGCGTCGCAATCATCGGGGCCTCAGCTACTCCCCACAAGCCGGGAAACGACGTGATAAAAAATATTCTGGCCAATGACTATGCCGGCAAGCTCTTCCTGGTCAATCCAAAGGGTGGGGAAATTCTAGGCGTTCCGGTTCATACTTCTATCACCGGTTTGCCTGAGGGAATCGATCTGGCCGTCATCATTCTTCCCGCAAAAGATACGCTTGGGGCCCTTCGAGAATGCGCCGCAAAGGGAATCAGGCAGGTTGTGCTTTCCGCCGGAGGTTTTGCCGAGGTGGATGAATCCGGCGCCGGGATTCAGCAAGATCTCATCGATATCATCAAGGAGAGCGGGGTCCGTGTCATGGGGCCCAACACATCGGGTCATATCTCAACGCCGCGCAGGTTTACTTCCACTTTTTTCCCACTCGGCAGGATCCGGTCGGGCAAAGTATCTTATGTCGCACAGACAGGCAATTTCGCCACCCATACCATGAAGCACATCCTGACGGCCGAGCATTTTGGCGTCTCCAGGGTTTTTGGCCTTGGAAACAAGATCGATATCGACGAAAGTGACGCCCTGGAGTATCTGGCCGAAGACCCGCACACGAGCGCGATTATCATGTACCTTGAAAGCATCAAGCGGCCGGGACGTTTCCTGGAAATTGCCCGCGAGGTCACCAGACTCAAGCCCGTTATAATCTTGAAGAGCGGCGCCACCGAGGCGGGCAGGCATGCCGCCGTCGCACATACAGCCGCTATGGCCGCTGAGGACCGCCTGGTTGACGGCCTGCTTCGCCAGGCCGGCATTGTCCGAATATGGAATTACACCCACCTGATCCTTGCGGGAAAGGCCCTTTCCATGGCGCCCTTGCCGAAGGGCAAAAGGATAAGTTTCCTCGCCCCGTCCGGCGCTATGCTGGTTACGCTGGCGGACCTTTGCGTCCGCCTGGGCCTTGAAGTCCCCGACCTTACACCGCAGGCCCTGGGGAGGCTTCAGGAAATCAGCCCTCCATTTATTCGCATGAGGAATCCCGTTGATATCTGGGCGGCCGCTTCGGTGAGCGGGGTCGAATTTGGTTACAGGGAGGGGATGGAGGCGGTCCTCAAGGACCCGAACATCGATGCGGTCGTTGCAGTGCTCATGCTTACACAGGACACCGGCATACCGTCGTTCGACTTTATAGTAGACCTGGCCAGGAGGTATCCTGAAAAACCGGTCTTTGTCACCTTTAGCGGTGACAAACACTTCGAGGATGAGTGCAAGGCGTATATCGAACCCCTCGGGGTTCCTTCTTTCACCTATATCGAGCAGCCCTTCGAGGCGCTCTCAATTCTGTCGCGTTGCGTGCAGGCTATGAACAGACCTCTGTGATCGACCGCCTGTCGTCTTCCACCGTAGAAGCTCCCCTATGCCGGCTTGTGCAGCAGGCAGCGCGGTTCCGATGGCCGGAGAGACCTTTACAAAGGGGTATGGATAAAGTTTGCCACAGATCGAGGGTCTATTCATGTTTAAGAATTTCAAATATAAAAGGCGACTGCTAAAAGAAGCCATCAAGCTCGTATTTAGACGAGATAATAAAGTGCACACACACAAGGCGATCTGGTTAGATTACCCAATCAATCCCGTTCCAAGATATGGATATGGACACGAACCACACAAGCGGATCACACATTTATTATCCGAAAACAAACACAAATACCGCAGCATTTTGAAAGAAATGTTGAGCTTTCAAAACGATCTGGGAAATATCTCACAGGATAAGATAAACGAAACCAGTCCTTCCTGGAATAACGGATATTTTCCTGGACTTGATGCCTTAGCACTCTACTGCATAATTTCATTAATGAAACCAACTCACTATTTTGAAATTGGGTCCGGAAATTCCACAAAGTTCGCCAGACAAGCTATCAATGATCATAATTTAAGTACAGATATTATCTGTATAGATCCAAAGCCAAGAGATAAGATTGAATCTATTGCAGATCGAGTGATTTACAGTACTTTAGAAAGCGTAGATATCAATATATTTGACAATCTGAATACAAATGATATTTTATTTATTGATGGGTCACACCGTTGTTTCATGAATTCAGATGTGACTACAGTGTTTTTGGATATACTTCCAGAACTCAAAAGTGGTGTTTTGATCCACTTTCATGACATACTCCTGCCATTGGATTACGACCCTAAACTAATTGATTCGTTTTATAACGAGCAGTATTTGCTTGCGGTTTTGCTTCTATCAACACCGAAACCGGATATAGTGTTTCCAAGCTTCTTTGTTCACATGGATCCCGAGTTAATGAATATACTTGATCCTATTATCAAAAAATTTCCCAATGCCGGTTTTCACGGGAGTTCCTTTTGGATTCGCAAATAAATGGCGCGAAGCGGGGGTAAACGTTCACCTCAGGACAGAGATAAATCCTTTGTCCGCTGCTCCGGCAAAGCTCAGGGCGGGTTCGTTCCCTGGGCGCTCGACGGCGCTCAAGGATTTTCACGGTAGATGAGATTCGAGCGCAGCCTACTTGCTGTCCCGCCGCGCAACCCATTGCCATTGCTCGGGCAGAGGCTGAGGCCCCGGCTTAATTCCGGCAATATCGGGGTCTTCATTCCCATTGAACGGTTCACGTTCAGCCTTGGCCTTCTTGGCTTCCGTGCGGCGAGCTTCCTTATCCCTTTGTTTCTGTTGCTTCTCTTTTTCTCTTTCCCGTTTCTGAAAGGTGGCCTTTGACCTTTGAGCCATTATTTAACTCCACAGAATTTGGCTTGCCGCCAAATTGTTAAAGAAGTGTCGCAAACACTAATATCTTGACCCAAACCCACGCCGCGGCCGTTTAGCAGGGGGTTTCGCCTGACTTAACTTTATAAGTTGGTCTTTTAGCCGGGTCCCGTTCAGGGCTTTCATAGCTTTGTCCGCTTCCGAATTGTTTAGCATTTCCACGAATCCAAACCCTTTTGACTGCCCTGAGGACCTTTCCTTCACAATGTTCACAGCAGATACTTCTCCAAAACTGGAGAAAAGAGCTTTTAAATCATCTTCAGTGACATTGAAGCCTAGATTGCCGACATGAATATTCATATTTGCTCTCCTCTGTTTCCGCTTTGCGCAACCGAATTATGCTAATTTGCAGCTTGCAAATTTGGCTTCCTCTTATAAAGATAAAAGCCGGAGATTTACTCCGGCTCTTTCTTCCATCGTAGAATAGACGAAAATTTCTCTAAAGAGGCTAAAGCTTTTTCACTTTAGTAGCCTGGGGGCCTTTCGTGCCTTGTTCCTCGACAAAGCTCACCCGATCGCCCTCGTTCAGAGACTTAAATCCGCTGCCTTCAATAGCGGAAAAATGGACAAACAAGTCACTCCCGCCGTCTCTTTCAATAAATCCAAAACCCTTGCTCTCGTTAAACCACTTCACTTTACCTTCTGCCATCTTTGATCCTTTTCTAATTTTTTTTCGGCACGGCTTAGGAGCTACTTAAGAATCGTTCCAATCAGGCGAAAGACCGACTCCCGAGACAACTCAATTCAACAGCACTGCCCGTATCTCTTGAGTATCGTAGCGCTTCCCGGCGAGAAAAGCAAGGTACGGCGAACATTTTTCTCTCATCTACTCCCTTCCCGTGCGGGGACCCGGCCTCGAATCGGAGCAGGGCGTTTCTAAATGCCCGCCAGTCCCAAAATTTCCCAGCTCTGGACTATGGCGTCACCAACCGGGTTCTCTATCCCATCGGCTTTTCTCTGCCTGGCATTCGGTTCGGCCAGTCTGAACATCTTAATGATATTCACGAGCAGCTTAGTAACAAGTTCCGCCGATTCCAACCTTTGGCGATTCGCTAAAGACTTGGGTTTATCGAACTGCTCTTGAAGAGCTGCTTTACCTGTTTTGTCTATTTCAGATTGAGCTACTTTCTTGAGTCCAAAAATGGAATCCACTACTTCGTAATCGCCTGGATCTGATAAGTGTTTGATTGCAAGCCTCAAAATCCTGCTTCTATCGGGATTGCCGGATTTGTCGTAGGATTCCGACAGCCTGAGCAGGTATGGAATTGCGAAATCGATACAATAAGTTGTAACGTTTATTTCCGGAGATAGAGAATAACTCTTAAGTTCTTCAAAAAAGTACCCGGTGGAGCGTAAATCTTTCACCAAGGCATGCGGAATCTCCATAATAAATCTCCCATGTGTGATGAACCTTGTCGGGGGCACACAGCATACCGGCGCTATTTTGGAAGTTTGATGGAGGTAAGCCGCTCCCATACTTTTGCAAGCTGGTTATCCAGATCGATTAAATACATGTCCCCCGAGATCTCCACGACGACCCCGATCCCGTTGGGTATCTGCACCCTGTCGTTGAGCTTGGGTCTCCAGACCTCAACGGGACTCTTCTTGGTGGTTCGAGGCAATGCGCCTACCTGCCTCACGGATTTGCGAAATGAATTGAACCCACCTCGAGGGGGACTTGCCATTATTTTGCTTCTCTCTATCTTCTGGCCGATAATCTGAATCGAACAGCCGTGGACTATTAACGTTGCACAACCGGAAACAGCCTTTGTGGGGCCATCAAAAGCGCCTCGCCGACCCTCACGCTCTCGATCAACTCCGCAGAGATCTTATTCCGGGGATACTGGAACAAGCACTTTTAATATTGTCGCCTGAAGAAGCCGGATTGTCAATCGATATGGTTAGGTTGGTGAAAACTATCAGTTTTTCGAGGTTCTTTCTAATTTCCTTGACTTCATTTCCTTGAACTTATTGTAAAAAGCAGGTTTTGGGAATATGATTATTGACTTTGGAATTTGACGTATAAACTGTTTGAAATTCTCTGACATTCAATCGGGGAACCGATCCAGCTTATGTACGATTCTCAGGGACGAGCGGAAGTATTCAGCCGGTGCAGGCGTGTTCTCATCAAGGTAGGCAGCGCCGTTGTGACGGGACCTAAAGGGCTTGACCGGGCCACGATTCACAGGCTTAGCGATCAGATCGCGGAACTTCGTGAACGCAGCGCCCGCATGGAGGTCCTTGTCGTATCCTCCGGCGCGGTCGCATCCGGCATGCACAGAATGGGTCTCACAGAGCGCCCGCGGACTATTCCGCACAAGCAGGCGGCTGCGGCCGTCGGCCAGGGGGCGCTGATGGAAGCCTGGGAGGTCGCATTCGACAAGTACGATCTGCTTGTGGCCCAGGTGCTCCTGACCAGTGAGGACCTCGCTAACCGCCACCGTTATCTCAATGCGCGCAACACGCTCGAGACGCTCCTGTCCTGGGGAATCATGCCGGTTATTAACGAAAACGACACCGTTGTCGTAGAAGAGATCAAGTTTGGAGATAACGACCACCTTTCGGCGCTTATCGCCGGGCTTGTCGGGGCGGACCTGGTTATAAACCTCACCGACACTGACGGACTCTACGACCGCAACCCCAGGGTTCATGCTTCCGCCAAACTGATTCCAATGGTTCACCGGGTGGACGCCAAAATCATGGCCTGCGCCGCTCCGGAACCGGGTTCGGCCGGAACGGGCGGAATGCTGAGCAAAGTCAATGCCGCCCGCAAATGCCTTGCCCTGGGCATTGCGATGATAATCGCTGCGGGAAAGCAAAGGGATGTTCTCCTGCGGCTATTTGACGGTGAAGACCTGGGGACGATGTTTGTTCCCAGGGAGCGTGCTTATTCCGGCAAGAAAGTCTGGCTTGCGACTTTGCCCAAACCCGCCGGTGAGCTTATCCTGGACGATGGGGCTGTAACGGCCCTGATTAATCAGGGCCGCTCTCTTCTCCCCATCGGCGTAAGGGAAGTGAGGGGCGTCTTCGGAGTCGGCGCTCCGGTGCGGTGCATCGACAAGGACGGAAATGTGATAGGCATAGGGCTCACCAATTATAAATCGACCGAGATCGAAAACATAAAAGGGCGCCACAGCGAGGAAATCGAAAACCTTATCGGCTACAAGCATTCCGATGAAGTGATTCACAGGGACAATTTCGTTCTCACAAGCGAGACCCCTTAAAGCGTTGAAAATCGAAACCGGAGGAATTTATGCGGGACGAAATCTTGGAGATGGGGAGAAAAGCCCGCGCAGCCTCTCATCTCATGGCGACGGCAAACAGCGATCAGAAGCGGGAAGCCCTCGAGAAGATGGCTTCGGCCCTGGAACTCGAGCGAGACTCCATCGGCGCGGCCAATCTCAAAGACGTCGAACAGGCCGAGCGCAACGAGCTTGGAAAGGCAAAAATAGACCGGCTCATTGTAAGCGAAAGAGTCCTCGAGGAGATGATCGAAGGGCTTAAAGAGGTCTCGATGCTGCCCGATCCGGTTGGCGAGATCACCCGGATGTGGACGCGGCCCAACGGCCTCCAAGTCGGCAAGATGCGCATTCCTCTGGGCGTGATCGGAATCGTCTACGAGTCACGTCCCAACGTCACGGTGGATGCGGCGGCGCTGTGCATCAAGGCCGGAAACGCCGTAATCCTTCGTGGAGGCTCCGAGGCTTTTCATTCCAACATCCGCCTTGCAGGGATTTTAAGGGAGTCGCTCAAGCAAGCCGGGCTCCCCCAGGACGCTGTCCAGTTTGTCGAAACAACCGACCGGCAGGCGGTGCTCGATCTGCTCGGTCTCGAAGAATATGTGGATGTCATGATCCCGCGCGGCGGAGAAGATCTCATACGCTTTGTCGCCAAACACGCGAGGATGCCCGTCTTGAAGCATTACAAGGGTGTTTGCCATGTCTACGTGGATTCCGGGGCGGACCTGGAGATGGCCCAAAAAATATGCCTGAACGCAAAAGTGCAGCGGCCTGCCACCTGCAACGCAATGGAGACATTGTTGGTTCACGAGGCGGTTGCAGAAAGTTTCCTGCCAGCAATGGCCGAAGAATTTCGGCGCAGCGGCGTTGAGTTGCGCGGCTGCCCCAGGACCAGGGCGCTTGTGCCCAACTGCGCCGCCGCAACTGAGGAGGACTGGCCCGCCGAGTACCTCGATCTCGTTCTCGCCGTGCGTGTAGTGGAGAACATGGACGAAGCTATCCTCCACATCACAAGATATGGCTCTCAACATACCGAGGCCATTGTTACGGAAAACTTCGAACGGGCGCGCCAATTTGTCCGGCAGGTGCAGTCTTCCCTTGTCCTGGTGAATGCATCGACACGATTCAATGACGGCTTTCAGCTTGGCCTTGGCGCCGAGATCGGCATCTCCACTTCGCGGCTCCATGCTTTCGGCCCTATGGGTGTCGAAGAACTTACGACGACCAAATTCATTGCCTTCGGCAACGGCCAGTTGCGCGGATGATATGGAGCAGAGCCAATGCCACTGAGGTTGGGCATATTTGGAGGCACTTTCGATCCCGTTCATCTCGGCCATTTGAGGGCAGCCGAAGAAGCCCTGGATATACTTGGACTCGATGAGATGCTTTTCGTGCCGGTCGCCGTTCCTCCCCACAAACCGGGCTGGAAAATTCTCTCCTTCCAAAGCCGCTGGCGTATGCTTCAGCTTGCCCTTGCCGGCAATTCGCGCTTCCGGCTTTCGGACCTCGAGCAGCGAATGCCAGGAAAATCATATACGGTGCACTCGCTCCAACACTTGAGCAAGGAAAACCCCGGGGCCGAACTCTTCTTCCTGGTCGGATGCGACGCTTTCTTCGAGATGGACACGTGGTATGAGTTCAAGGAAATTTTTAAGCTGGCGGGCATTGTCGTGCTTTGCAGACCCGAATGCTGTGAAAATGAAGTATTGCAATTTGTGTCCAAAAAGGTATCCGAGTTGTATAGGATCGAGCCTGGAAATCGAGAAATCCGGCATCCGGCGCTTCGTTCGGTGTACAGCCTCCGAAACACCAGGATGGATATCTCGTCGACCAGGGTCAGGGAGCTTGCCGCCGAAGGGCGATCCGTGCGATATCTGGTTCCGGACAATGTATGGGGTTATATTGCGGAAAATGGTTTATACCTAAAAGCGGTCAGCAGGCCGTATTCCGAACGAGTAAGGGAAAGTGACGCCTGATCTGGGTATCTCCGGAGCTGAACAAAAGGGAAAAGATCTCCGAATGGAGATGAGCAGCAAGGAAAAAGCCATCCTGTGCGCCAGCGAGGCGCTGCGTTTCATGGCCCTCAATCTGGTCCTTCTGGATGTCTCCCGCTTTTCTTCCTTTGCTGACTATTTTATCATTTGCAGCGGAAAATCCGGAAGACAAGTCCAGGGTATCGCCGACAACATTGAAAGCGAACTCAAAACCAGGGGAATCAAACCAATCGGGACCGAGGGAAAACGAGAAGGCCACTGGGTCCTGATGGATTATGGAGATGTAATCATCCACGTCTTCTACGAACCTGTGCGCTGTTTTTACGACCTGGAAAGCCTGTGGTCCGAGGCGCCCAGAGTCGAGTGGGAGCAAGGGCCGAACGAAAACATGCCCTAAAAAGATTTATAAAGGCTTATTGTTATGTTTTCTGCAGCGGTTTCCGCAAGGAAATTAAAAAAAGGATCGATCCTCCTCACTTTGTTTGTTTTCACCCTCGTAATCCTCTGCCCTCGCACCCAGGTGAGCGCGATCAACCTGAGCGAAGAAAAAGATTTGGGCAAAAAGTTCGTTGGGTTGATCCGTAAGTCGATGCCCCTTGTCGAAGACGGCGAAGTGCTGACCTATGTCAGGAACGTTGGTAACCGCGTCGCCAAAGAAGTTGGCATAACCACTTACCAATTCCAGTTCTTTGTGGTAGATGAAATGGTCCCCAATGCGTTCGCAGTCCCCGGCGGCTATATATTCATTTACCGGGGATTGATTGAAATGATGTCCTCCGAAGGCGAACTGGCGAGTATTCTGTCCCACGAATTGGCGCATATACAGGCGCGGCACCTTCAGAGATCCATAGACGAAGCGAAGGTTTTGAGCGTTGGGATGGTAGCCGGCATCCTTGCAGGGATTCTTCTTAGAGCCCCGGTGCTGGCGGTCGGAGGCATGGCTGCTTCCGAGACCGGCGCCTTACAGTACAGCCGAGCCCATGAAATGGAAGCAGATCAGTTCGGGTTCAGGTTTCTTAGCGCGGCAGGCTATGATCCTGTCGCCATGCCCGCCATGATGCAGAAGCTGCTGCAGTGCACCTGGCTCCAAAATTCCAGGGTCCCCAGTTATCTCTCCACCCATCCGGCCCTTGCCGAACGTGTGCAGTACCTGTCTGAGATGGTCAAAAAACAGAAGGCCTCATCCCGAAAAGCGGTGGAACCCCCAAGCGGGGATTTCAAAGTCATGCAGGCAACCCTGATAGCGGACTATACAGACGAGACAAAAGCTTTTGACCGTTTCCAGGCGGAGATAAAAAAAGGTGACAATATTGCCGTATTCGGGCTGGGGCGTCTCTACCTGAGGCAAAATAAGTGGTCCCAAGCAGTCGATCAGCTCAGGCAAGCCGCTCGGCTCATGCCCTCGAGTCCTTTTGTTCTGAGCACGCTGGGAGAAGCTTACCACAGGGTAGGCAAACTGCAGGAGGCCCAAAACACCCTGGAGTCAGCCCTGATGATCGACCCTTCCGCCTCGATCGCCGACTTCAGGCTGGCCCTGGTGTTGATGGATATGGGGAAAAAAGATGAAGCCCTTGACCATTTGATGCGAATAGAAGAACTTGCGCCCATGTTCCCCGAGGTGGACTATCAACTTGGAGTGATCCTGGGGCAGTCCGACAAGCTGGGGCTGGCCCACTTCCATCTCGGCCGCTATTACTTTCACAAAGACAACAAGGAACTCGCTATCTCGCACTTTAAAAAAGCAAAATCTCTTATCACAGACTCGCCCTCAAAAATGCAGGAGATTAATGAGGACCTCAAAGAACTGGACCCAAAGAAAAAAGGGATTTTCTCATAACCGATGGAGACCGTGAATTTATGTCCTCCCGAAACACCCCGATAATAGAAAAGAGACCAGATAAACTGGAAATACCTCTGTCTCTGGATTGCAGTAAAAAAAGCATCCTTTTGCTGCTCATTTCCCTGGCCGGACTGCTCGTATCCCTGATGAGCGGGTTTCAGGAGAGTATCCCATTTCTTAAATCTATTTGCTCGAACGCATGCAGAGATACTGCCGAAATTCATTTTCTGCATATGCCCTTGTGGCTGCTGGGCGCCCTGTTTTATTCAGCCGCAGCCGTGTTGGCCCTGTTCAGGCGCGAGATGGCCGCATGGATCGCCGGCCCCGCTGCCGGAGTGGAAGCTCTTCTCATCTTGCTCATGATTGACCTCAAAGCGCCCTGCGTATTTTGCATGGCTAATGCCGCCGTCATCGTCCTGCTGCTTGTGGCTGCCTTCAGAAAAGAGCTTTTTTGGCAGCAAACGACCCTTGCCCTTCTTTTTTTCGTGGGTTTTTTCTTCTGGGTCCCTTTCGAAAACGATCTCTTTCTTTACAAGACAAAGAGTGCGGCCCGCGCCGAGGTGGGCGCTCCGGGCGCCGATGATTCGGGGATTGCCGCCACGGTGGGCGATGAGGTCATTACTAACCAGCGGCTCGATGTGCTCGTTGGCCCCAGACTCATGGAGACCCGCAAAGACATCTACCGCATGAAGAAGGAAAAGCTGGACCTGTTGATAATTCAAATGATTCTCGATAAGGAAGCAAAACAGCAGGGAAAAACTATCGAGGAACTCGTGGAGCAAATAGCCCCTGCGGCTGTTACGCAGGTTGAAGAATCTGAAATCGACAAATACATGCAGGACAACCAGCAACGGCTCCAGGAATATAAGGGGTCCCTTACGGATCTGAGACCGCGGATAAAGACCTTTCTGGAACAGCAGAAAAAAATCCAGCTCTACGAGGATTACGCTCGTGGCCTCGAATCCAAATACGGCGTCCGCATTCTCATTTCCGCGCCCCATTCGCCCAGGATAACCATCGACACCAAGGGCGCTCCCACCTTGGGGCCGTCAGACGCCCCGGTCACCATAGTCGAATTCTCCGACTACGAATGCCCCGCCTGCAGATCGACCCATGAGGTGGTGAAAAAGGTCAGGGCCGCTTATGGCGACAAGGTGCAGTGGATCTATAAAGACTTTCCGCTCAGGCGGCATAAAGACGCTTTCAAGGCGGCCGAAGCTTCTCACTGCGCCCAGGAGCAGGGCGAATTTTGGCAGTATCAGGAAAAATTGTTCAACACACCGGATCTTTCGCCCGACAGCATGGTAAGGGATGCCGTCGAGCTCCAAATGTCGCCAGAGAAGTTCTCGCAATGCCTTCAGGATTCAAAATACAAGGCGCTGGTGGAAAAGAACGTGCGCGACGCAGACCTGGCTGGAATAGACAGGACCCCCTCTTTTATCGTCAACGGGGTCCTTTTTGCCGGCGGCCCGTCGTTGGATAACTTCAGGAGCATGATTGACGAGGAGTTAAGAAACGCCGGATCGCAGCTAAAGTCTGTTGAAATGGCTAAATGAAACTGGAGAAATCAATGAAGATTCTTGTAAGCGACAACCTTTCCGAATCGGGGATCGAAAAGCTTGAGAAAGTTCCCGGCTTCGAAGTGGAAGTGAATACAAAACTCACTGCCGAAGAATTCAGGCTAGTCATAAAGGAGTTCGACGCGCTGGTTATCAGGAGCGCGACCAAGGTTACCGCCGAAGTGCTGCAAAATGCCCATAACCTCAAAGTGATAGGCCGCGCCGGAATAGGGCTTGACAACGTCGATATTGAAGCCGCAAGCAAATGCGGCATAGTGGTGATGAACACCCCGGAAGGCAACGTCATAACCACCGCCGAGCACGCCATTGCAATGATGCTTGCCCTGACCCGCAACATTCCCCAGGCTTCGAGCTCTATAAAGAATGGCGCCTGGGAGAAGAAACGCTTCAAGGGAAAGGAAGTTTTCAACAAGGTGCTCGGAATCATAGGAGTCGGCCGGATCGGGCGAATAGTGGCCGAGCGAGCCCAGGGACTCAAGATGCAGGTCATCGGCTACGATCCTTACATCAACCCCGAAGTGGTTGACTCTCTCGGTATCCGGGGCGTATCGTTCGACGAGCTATTGGCGTCAGCCGACTACATTACGGTTCATACCCCCATGACTCCGGAAACCCGCGACCTGCTCAATAGCGACGCATTCAGGAAAGTGAAGCCCGGTGTTTTTATCATCAACTGCGCTCGAGGAGGAATCGTAAACGAACAGGACCTCTATGAGGCAATCAAACAGGGGGTCGTGGCCGGGGCTGCGCTTGACGTCTTTGTTAAAGAGCCCCCTACGGGTAATCCCCTGCTCACCCTCGATCAGGTGATAGCTACGCCTCACCTTGGAGCTTCCACCGCTGAGGCCCAGGAAAATGTCTCCATCGCAGTTGCAGACCAGATATCGGATTTCCTGACGCGCGGGACAATCCGCAACGCCGTAAACGCTCCTAATATCGACGGCGCTGTACTGTCCAAACTGCGTCCCTACCTGGTTTTGGCTGAAAAACTCGGATGCGTGCTCACTCAGATAACAAAGGGCGCCATACAGAAGGTATCCATAGAATTCGTCGGCGATGCAGCTTCACTGGAAACACAACCCCTGACCTTTTCCATCCTGAAAGGCATGCTTACCCCGATTCTCGGCGACATGGTCAACTTCGTCAATGTGCCTATCCACGCAAAGGAGCGCAATATCAGAGTGACCACGTCGGTCCGTAGCGAGGCCGAAGACTACACCAACCTGATAAGCATTCATTTGAAGACTTCACAGGCGGAAAACCTCGTTGCAGGGACCATACTTGGGAAAAAAGACCCGCGCATGGTCCTGATCAACGACTTCCGCCTCGAAGCGGCGCTCGAAGGGCATCTGCTGCTGATCCACAATATCGACACGCCGGGCACTATAGGCGCCATCGGCACCTGCCTCGGACGCCACAACATCAATATTTCACTTATGAATGTCGGGCAGGTGCTCGAACGCGGACAAAACATTATCTTTCTCCGCACTGAAAAGCCCGTTCCCGCGAATGTCATCGAGGAACTGCTTGCGATGGAAAATGTGGATATTGTCCAGGCAATCGAGCTTTAATGCGCTCGATTGATTAGGAGGAGGGAAAAACGCCATGGCAGAGAAAGAAGAAGAAAAGGGATTCGTGATAAAGGACCGTCGAAGGTTCGCAGAGGGGGCCGAAACCGAACAAAACGAGGGGGCACCCCAGTCCGAAGCTGCTTCCCCCGCCGGGGAACAAAAGAGCGCCCGCCCGGAAGAGGCCCCCGACAGGGAGGAGGAAAAAGCACGGGGTCCTTTGCCGGAAGTTACGCTGGCCACCTTCATTTTCTCCCTTAGCTCATCGGCGCTGGTGCACCTGGGAGAAATTCCGGAGCCGGAAACCAATCGTACTCTGGTTGATTTGCCTATCGCAAAGCAAATTATCGACACTCTGGGCATGCTCCAGGAGAAAACCAAGGGCAATCTCGACCAGGACGAGGAAAGGCTTCTCAAGTCAGTGCTCTATGATCTTCGGATGCGCTACATCCAGAAATCAGGCAAATAGCAGGCGTCCGTAAACACCGGAAGGTTGGGGCGCCGGCAAAGGACCGTTCGGATTTGATCCACAAGATCAGCGTTCCCGCGAAGATAAACCTCTGGCTCGAGGTGATCCGAAAAAGGCAAGACGGCTATCATGATATCTCGAGCCTGATGCTGCCCATTTCGGTTTTCGATGATATCTCGATCGACCTTCGGCCCGGGGGCGGGCGCATTTCAATCACCTGTGACTCGCCCGAAATACCCTCCGATGACCGAAACCTGGCTTGGCGCGCCGCTGATCTTTACATGAAAAGCAGCAACTGGAAGCCCGGGATGACCATACATCTTGAAAAGCACATCCCCTGGGGCGCCGGCCTCGGGGGCGGTAGCTCTGACGCGGGCGGCGTTCTTGTCGCCCTGAACTCATTTTCCGAAAACGCCCTCCCCATGGGTGACCTGGAAAGACTTGCCCTCAGCCTCGGGGCCGATGTGCCCTTTTTCCTGCACTCGAGACCTGCCCTGGCAACCGGGATAGGCGAGAAACTGCAATTTGCGGACAAGACACCTGATTATCCGCTGCTCCTGATAAAACCACCCGTGACCGTACCGACGGGCTGGGTATATCAAAGTTTAAAATTGACAAAAGGCTTGCCTAGAATTAGACTCGATAGTTTAAGTGAGTATCCCTGGCAACTTCAGCATCTCATTGAAAACGATCTCGAATCGGTTACAGTGCCCCGATTCCCGATCATAGCCGAACTTAAGCGATGGTTGATCGGCCAGGGCGCCCTGGGGGCCTCCATGAGTGGAAGCGGGCCGACGGTGTTTGGAATTTTCAGAACCGCGCAGGCGGCGGAAGATGCTGAAATCATCGCAAGAAAAAATTGGCCGGATTGCTGGGTCCATACCGCAGAAGTAATCGGCCGTCAAAACTGATCTGACCGGGGGCGCCTTTTTTATTGCGCCTTCGCTGTGATTTGCCGCATTAGCGGGATACGTTGGGGCGTCGCCAAGCGGAAAGGCACGGGTCTTTGGAACCCGCATTCGGAGGTTCGAATCCTCCCGCCCCAGCCATTTTATTTTCAATGCCGGTGGGACCGGCTACCGATTTGCCCGCTTGCAAAATCGCCGCGGGCGAAAACCGGTGGGACCGGCCGCCAAATTGCCCGCTTGCAAAATCGCTGCGGGCCAAAGGCAACTGTAATCTATAACGGGTTGCAATCGGGTAAATTGTGCGGGAGGGCCTGAAGCCCTTTCCGCAGGGACGCAAACTGGCCCAGGCAAATTGCAATTATGTGGAGCCGCCTCACTCTTTTTGCAGGAAATTCCAACGCCGCCCTTGCAGATAAAGTTTGTTCGCAGCTTGGCATAGGTCCGGGCAAAGCTCTTATCACCCGATTCAGTGACGGAGAGGTCAGGGTCGAATTAGGCGAAAACGTCAGGGGCAAAGACACCTACGTGCTCCAGTCCACCTGCCCGCCTGTCAATGAAAATCTCATGGAGTTGCTGGTGATAATAGACGCCCTCAAAAGGGCGTCTGCACGGCGGATTAACGCGATAATTCCTTACTACGGCTACGGCCGTCAGGACCAGAAAGAAAAACCCAGGGTCCCGCTTTCCGCTAGAGTGGTCGCCGATCTTTTGAGCGTCGCGGGGGCTGACCGCGTGATTACGATTGACCTGCACGCCGATCAGATTCAGGCCTACTTCGATATTCCTGTGGATCATCTCTTAGGCACGATTGTTTTGAGCGACGCACTCAAAGAAGAGATACGGGGAGACGAGATAGTGCTGGCCCCCGATTCCGGAGGCGCCGAGCGCGCCAGGTCTTTTGCATCCCGGCTCAAGCTTGATCTGGCCCTGATGGACTATCGCGAGGAAGAAGGAGTCTACCCGAGGATCGTAGGAAACGTCCAAAGCAAAAAGGTTATAATTCTTGACGATCTGATCGATACGGCTCGAATCGTCCTGCGAACCACAAACGCAGCTAAAGCGGCCGGGGCAGCGACAGTCGAGGTCTGCGCCGTTCACCCGGTGCTCTCCGGAGCATCCGTGGAAAGGATTGAATCCTCGCCCATCTCGAAACTCAGGGTGACAGATACAATTCCTCTTTCTGAAAGTGCGAGGGCCATCAAAAAAATCCAAACGGTCAGCATTGCGCCCATGCTGGCCGAAGTCATCAAGCGGGTGCATTTTGAGGAATCGATAAGTTCCATATTCAACGAAATTTGAGATCTCGGCGCCCGGAATTTTACCGGAAGCTCCTGGCTGAAGTTGAGCGCCGGATACATCGGGAGGCATAAGGAATGACCCTGGAAATTCAAGCGGTAACAAGAACTAAGACTGGAAAAGGCGCCGCACGAACCGTTCGCCGTGACCTGAGGGTCCCTGCGGTGCTTTACGGACCCAAAACCCAGCCGGCTTCACTTTCGGTTTCGTCTTTGCATCTGGAGAAGCTTCTCAAAGAGACCGGCGGCGAAAGCAAGCTCCTCAACCTTAAGATCGATGGCGGCCAAACCAGGCAGGTGCTCATTCGCGAAATTCAGAAGCACCCTTTCCGAAGGCGCTTTCTCCACGTCGATTTCTATGAGGTGCCCCTCGACCAGCCAATCACTGTGGAAGTTGTCGTAGAGCTGGTAGGAGATTCCATAGGTGTGCAGAAAGGCGGAGAGATCAATCTCATCCAGCGAACGCTCTCCGTGCGCTGCCTGCCAAACAAAATTCCTGAAAACATCCGGATCGATGTCAGTAACATCGATATGGGAGAGACGCTCCACGTCGCGGACCTTGTAGCGGAATCTTCCTATGAATTCGACGAGGACCCCACCGTAGGGGTCGTAAGCGTGTTGGCTCCTGAGGTAGAGGCCCAGCCCACGGAAGAAGACGCCAAAAAATAGCGGCCGGTGGGACCGGTTGCCAAATTGCCCGCTTGCAGAATCGCCGCGGGCTAAAACCGGTGGGACCGGCTGCCGATTTGCCCGCTTGCAGAATCGCCGCGGGCTAAAACCGGTGGGACCGGCTGCCGATTTGCCCGCTTGCAGAATCGCTGCGGGCTAAAAATATCTGAAACGGCTCAGTTCCTATGGGTGATGTCTGCCGCAGCGAAGAGCAAATCCTTGCCCTCATCGGCCTTGGCAATCCGGGAAAACAATACGAACACACCCGCCACAATGTGGGGTTCCAGGTCGTTGACCGGCTGATTGCGCACTATTCCACCCCCATGATGGAACGTAAGTTCCGGGCCGCATGGGGTTTCGCGATCGCCGAGGGACAAAAAATCCTTTTTGCAAAGCCGCTCACCTTCATGAACAGGAGCGGCGAAGCCGTCGGCGAGATTATCAAATACTTCGGAATCCCTCCAGACAGGATGCTCGTCATACATGACGACCTAGATCTGCCGTTTGCCCGGATTCGAATCGCACAAAGAGGCGGCTCAGGGGGGCACAAGGGCATCCAGTCCATAATCGACCACGTCGGCAGTTCGGATTTTCCACGCCTCAAAATGGGAATCGGCCGCCCCAAACACGAGGAGCCGGTCGAAACCTTTGTCCTCCAGCCCCCATACCCGGAGGACCGGCAAGACTTCGAAAAAATGACGGCGCAGGCGGAAAAAGCAGCCCGCGCCATCCTCGCTTCATGCCTGTCCGATGCGATGAATGAGTTTAACAGGCGCGACTAGCCTGGATTTCCACGGAGCA
>PLSV01000167.1 GCA_003165235.1 Syntrophobacteraceae bacterium | reverse complement strand
CTCCGTGGAAATCCAGGCTAGTGTAGCATTCCTTAAGTTCGTTGATCTTCAGTTTAATTTTATCCTTCAATTCCAGATATATACCATTTTAATAGGATTAGGTGAACATGTTTGACGGAAATGAAAACTCAACCACCCTTGCCAACGCCGTAACTTTGTGATTTTTCAAAATATGAATTGTTTTTAGAATCCTACCTGAGAATTTCAGCTCCGGGAATCTGGTTTTCAAGGCGCCAAAATGGCGGAGGCATTTCGAGTGCTGCAGGTTCGCTTCACATAATGCTTTTCTTGTGGAGGGAACCCGGCACGGCTTGGGACAGCCGCCGCCGGATCTCACAACGTGTTCCGCCTGGCGGGGCCTCGCACGTCAAGTGAAAAAAGATTGACGACAATAGACTTTTGCGGTAGCATCATGGGCACGTTGGGCCATCGTAAAATGGCATTAATGCCGGCTACATGGAAGGTTTACACCCAGCGCGCCAGCCCTTCTCAACCAAATTAGCTCGATCGCTGACTGCTCTATCCTATAATTTCATAAAGTTACAAACTACGGCAAGGCTTCATCAACCCTCTGCGCCGCAAGCTTTTCCCGATCTCGGATTCCTGCCCTGACCTATACGCACGACTTCCGAAACAGGACACCCAAATCCAGATATGATTTGCAAACTTGAGTATTTCAGAACCTCGTTTTTTCAAGGATAGGAGAGAACTGCTGACTTTCTACCACGAGTGCATGTCCGACAGAGGTTATTCTAATAGCTATGTCCTCTAGACTACCGCCGCCCAGGATGTGTTTACGAAGTGACGGATCACCCTCACTTATCGGGTCTTCCGACGTGAGTGGATGGCGCCTCAACTGCTGGCGCCACTCCCAACGCGCCCCCCAGCCCCTGCGAATCTGGGATCTGGGCAAGCTCCCGATCCTCGGGAAAAGAGTAGTGTTCCTCTACCGTGCGATCCAAAAGCTCCAGTTGCTGGCACAACTCGGCATGACCATGCGGCGGCAGGGTTCGCATGAGCCTTTCGTTTCCTTGTATGGACGCTTTACCCAGATCTCGTTCAATGAGAATGCTCGTCTTGGCTGAGAAGAAGACAATGCCGTCAGGATTGTGGGTGCTGATTTCACAGGTACACGACGTGCCTCGCCATCTTTGACGAGGCATGTAAACATGCCTCAGCTGCGGATCTGCAGTTAATCCCTTGACTTTTTTGCACTCTTGCCTGTAATGATTTGTCCTCTTTCCTTCCCCCGAGGAACGCTTTTTGTGGATCTTGGCAGTTACCCCTAAAACGATTTCGGAGGTGCAATGAAGACCATCCAGTCCATGAGCTACAAGCCTGAGTCGATAAAAGGAGGATACACAGACAGGATTCTCCGACTCGATGTGAGTTCATATGCGGTTTCGATTCAAGAACTCCCGCCCGAATTCAAGGAAAAATATATCGGTGGCCGAGGCTACGCCCTGAAGCTCATCTGGGATGAGACGACAAAGGATACACGATACGACAGCCCAGAAAACGTTCTGGTGATGGCCGGAGGCCCGCTGTGCTGCGAGCCGCGATTTCCAGGCGCCGGCAAATTCATTATCGGCACCATATCCCCGCTCACGGACACCTTCATCGATTCCAACATCGGCGGCCACTTCTCGTCCCTGCTCAAGCTCTGCGGATTCGATGCCCTTGCCATTTCCGGGATTAGCGAAAAGGAAGTGGTGCTGATCGTGGACGGAGACAAGGGAACCTTAGAGATCGCGGAAGCCCCTCCCTATGGTGAGACCGTTGACGGGGGCGCCCTGTCCTACGGCGAGGCGTTGATGCGTGAGTTCAATGGGGGCGCCTCCGATGAGAACGTCGCCCTCGTGACCACCGGAATCGGGGCGCTTCACGCGAGATTTGGGATCGTAAACAGCCTCTTCTATGACAAGCGAAGGGAGAGGGTGAGATCCAAGCAGGCCGGGCGCGGCGGAACGGGCACCGTAATGCGCCGCGAAGGTGTTAGGGCCGTGATTGTTCGCTCGAGCTCCGAGCGGATCGGGGCCAACCACCCCATTGACGATGCGGGGGTAAAGCAGGCGGGAAGCAGTCTCAAGAAGGTCGTAAGCCAGATGGACCGCCAGCAGCTGCGGCTTTCCAACTGGGGGACACCGGTTTTGATTGAATACATGGACAAGTACCACCTGCTGCCCGTGAACAACTATCAGTATGGCAGCCATTCTGATGCCAGGGCTATCTTCGCCGATGTCTTCCTGAATCGCTATTTTGAGAAAAAACTCCCGGACGGGTGCTACTTCGGGTGCAATCTCGCTTGCGCCAAGTCAGGCGAAAACGTGACCCTGCAGCACGGCTCCAGGGCGGGTGCGCGGGTAGGAGTGGACGGACCCGAGTATGAGACGGCCGGCGCCGTGACCTGCATGGGCATCTTCGATCCCCAGTTCATCATGGAGTTCAACTGGTATTGCGATGAGTATGGCCTGGATACCATCTCCATGGGAGTTTCGGCCTCCTTTTTGATGGAATGCGCCCAGCGGGGATATCTCACCAAAGAAGACACGGGCTATGAGCTGAAATGGGGAGATGTGGAGGCCGCCCACCGATTGATTGAGGAAACGGCCTTCGGCCGGGGAATCGGCAGGGTGTGCGGCGATGGCGTGCACCGTGCGAAAAAGTGGGTGGCCGAGCGTCATGCCGCCAGAACGGGCGAGCCGATCGAGACAATTTTGGACGAGCTCGAGAAGTTTGCCATGGAAACCAAGGGGCTTGAGTTCTCCATGTACATCAGCAAAGAATCCCTGGCACAGCAGGGAGGCTACGGCTTTGCCCTCAAGGGGCCCCAGCATGACGAGGCCTGGCTCATCTTCATCGATCAGGTCCACAAGGAGATTCCCACGTTCGAAGCCAAGGCCCAGGCTCTCAAGTGGTTTCCCATGATCCGTACCTGGTTCAACGCGGTGGGTCTGTGCAAGCTTCCCTGGATCGATGTGCGCCATCCCGAGGCCGCCAAGACCGACAACCCCGCTCAGAACCAGCCGACCCTCGCCTATTACATTCAGTATCTGAACGCTACCGTGGGCTCTAAAAAATCCCTCCAGGACGTCCTGAAGGACTCGGAGCGGCTCCACCTTCTGCAAAAGCTCATCAATTTGCGAAACGGCAAGGGAACGAGGAAAAGCGACCGCATTCCCCTAAGAGCCATGGGACCGGCTTTTATCAACGAGTATGAGAGCAGGGCCGAATACTACTCCGATTGGCTCAAGGAGCGGCTCAACGGAGCGGAGCTTCCAGCCGATGCCAAAGAGAGGCACGATCTGCTCATCAAACTGCGCCAGGAAGCCTTCGAGAAGCTGTGCGACACGGTCTACAAGGAAAAGGGATTCACACCCGATGCGATTCCCCTGCCTGAGACAATCGCCAAGTTCGGCCTTCTGGACGAAAAGGTCAAGAGTCTGCTGGCCGCTTACGGCGTGATGGAAAAATAGAAAAGCAAACCAACGAGAGCACCGGAGGTCGAGAGATGAGTCCCCCTCTCTCGACCTTTTCGGGAAGGTTATCGTTCTTCGGGAGGATTATCGATAAATGATAGTATCAGTTCAATTCCACGGGCTTCACCGAATGACGACAAGAACGAGCGAGATCCATATGCCGATATCCGAAAACACTCGAGTGAGGGATGTGATCGCCTACGTTAGCGACCGTTACCCCGATCTGGAACTGAAAGACGGTAACGTCTTCATTCTCGTCAACAACAAGCTCACGTCGATGGATCGCACCTTGAGCCCGAACGATAAAATCAGCTTCTTACTGCCCGTGGGCGGAGGATGAAGCCCGCAGGCTGATCCGATCAAAACTGTCTATCGCCCGACACTGTGATGGAACATCCGCAGTGGCAAGTCAAAAACCCTCAATCCGGGCAGCGTTCCGGGAAGTCAAACTATGAATGTCGAACCTTTTCCCGGCCCGCTCTCAGCCATGATGCTCCCGCCATAGTAAAAAATGCTCTTTTCTTTCTTCGCGTCTTCGCCTGAAAAAAGTGGATTTCTTGCCGGTCACTCAGCGTTCAGCACAACGACCGGAAGCTCTGAGCTTATGTGACTGCAGAGCCTGGCTTTTTCTTCATGTGTCTGCACTAATACAAATCCCTGATCGGATTCTAATCTATCGAGCGCCAGGCCGCCTCGAACACGCCACTCGCGTTCGTGTCTCCATGAAGCCGAGGGGACGGAAGAGCAGCTTCAGATTGAGACCAAAGCCTACTGGACCCTCTCGTTGCCATTCCCAAGGGATACTCCGTGATGGAAATGTTACTGGACATCTAATATGAGTCTGAATACTTGACCCCGCCCTCTAATGTGACTACAATGGTTTTATGTAAACGTATCTACTGTGATTACATTGAGGAGGCGTTGCATGGGAGACTTGAATGTTGGAATACGGGAAGCCAAGGCGAACCTGAGTAAGCTCCTCAGGATGGTGGAGAGGGGAAAAGAGGTGGTTGTGACGGATCGCGGACGGCCTGTGGGAAAACTGGTGCCAATTGGTAAAGGAGCATTGCCGCTTGCCGCCCGAATAAAGGAGATGGAAGATGCCGGTATCCTTGAGCCGGTAACCGGAAAAGGTCCCAGGCGCCTTCCTCCGCCGATCCCCGTCGAGAAGGGAATGGCTCGGAGGCTTCTCGATCAGGACCGGGAAAGCGCGTCATGAAAAGCGAGAGCGAAGCGATCGTCGTTTATTGGGATACATCGGCAGTGCTCTCATCGCTTTTCACTGATGATCACAGCCCCCAGGCACAGTATTGGGCAAACCGAGACGGTTTCCATTTCCTGTCTACCCTGACCTATGCGGAAACCTGTGCCGTTATCGCCAGAATGCTAAGGGAGCGGAGGGTTGCGGAAATCGTGGCTGAGGCCGCCATGGAGGCTTTCCATGAAGGTCCGTGGCGGAGAGTGAATGCACAACCGGCATGGATTCACATTGATGCGCTTTCCAAAAAGTGGGCTCTGAGGGGCGCTGATCTGTGGCATCTGGCTTTGGCAAAAGGTCTTCGGGATCACACTCCCGAATTGATTCTCCTCACTTTTGACGAGAGACTCAAGGTTTCAGCTCAAGGAGAGGGTCTTACCGAGACACAAGGCGTTTCATAACCGGATACTTCGGTCTCTGGTGTCCTGTGCGGCATATTCCGGAACGTCCGCCTCTGATTATTACCGCCGGTGAAAGAGTCTGCCAAAATGGGCGGTGAGAAAGTCGGCCAGCCCGACGGCCGGAATCCGTCCATTTACTTCTACTTCTTGGTCTTTCTGTGTCCACAAATTCCTTTTACTTTATTCCTTTTTGTTCTTATACTTGTCGTAAAGTATGGGCATCGTTGGGAACTTGGGAATGATGTTGCTCGTAGGGACGGTTTCCTGGCCCCCAGGTGTGAAAACTATTTTCCCGATCCCCCGGTTCACCACCCGAGTTCACAACTGGATCGTAACCAAGCAAGGCGTGCTATCGAGTAGCGCTATCTCTGGCTTATCTGACAACCTGCGCTGCACCGTCTGTTGCTTCGGCGAAATCGCTGTGCCTTGCCCAATTCTTATCCTGGCCGACTCTTTCACTGCCGGTTTTGGCTGGTTCTCTGGCCGCCCGCAATATCTGATAAACGGTTTTTCATATGCGCCTGCTCTTCGCCCTTCCGAGGGGTACTTGATGATGGGGATGATTGCCAGGTTTTAATTCGGAATGATTATTAAATCGAGGATTTGTTAGGAGGTTACTCTTACAGATTACGCGCTTAATTCAACTTTTCCTCCCTGCACGCGCCTACAATCAGCGCAGAAGCTAAAATAAATCCAAAACCAATCTCCTTCGGAACCATGAGGGTAATCTGCTTCAACATCACCCCATAAAGTTTCCTTATCTGTTTGTGCATCGATAATCTTATCACTACCGCATTCTTCACAAACCCTTTTTTCTTCCATTTTAGTCCTCATATATACCCTAATTAATTTGTTAATTGCCATTCCTGTCCAGAAATTCTGGACAGATTAAGCGGCTTTCGCCTGCTCTTCCTCCTCCAATGCTGCGAGCAGCGTGACCACAACCCCAAGCCTCTCCCTCCAGCCTGCAAGTATGTTAAATCCAAACGAATGTGGGTCCGCGGCGTCAAGTGCCGGAAGATTGGCTTCGGCGTTTTTCACCACGCGCTCAAAACCTTCCACCAGCTTTTTGGTTTGGTCCACTTCCTTCGCGGCATTGATGTAGCCTTTCGCCCTCATCCATGCTTTCGTTTCCACGTATTTCTTGGGGTGTTTTTTCAGGTGCTCGATTACCTCCACCTTATCGCCCAAGTCTTTCACGCGGGTAAGCAAGATTAATTGCGAAATGGACATGTGGGTGTAATCCGACGGGCCGGTGTCTTCGAAATCTAACATCCTTTTTTGGAGGTACAACTGCACATCATCACCCAACTCGCTCTTGGAACACGGCAAATCCTTAAATTTCATGAGATCATGAAATCGGGGCTTGGGGCGGTTGTGCCAATAGATGGCAGCAAGTCGCTTACTAAACTCAATCGGGGGATAGTAGTGCTCAACTATATATTGCCCCCTGGCTAATCTGGCATCGCCGACCGTCGCCGTTAATTTCGTCAGCTCCCTACAAGTCTCGCGCAGATCGTAATCTATATCCTCGGTGCCCTCCACTTCTGCGTAAGCCTCTTTCGGTGTTAAGTCGCGCATGTCGGGGTCTCGTTTTACCTGTTCCTCGACATGTGCCCGCGTGCGCTCCGCTAGAGTGCGCCCTGTGGGAGTCTCTTCCGAGGGCGCCTCTACCGGGGGTTGTTCTCCGGCGGGTTCTGTCTCCGCCGGACGTTGCACTTCCGGCAGTGCCTCCACGGTGACGGCCTTTTCCGGTGGCTGCTCGGGCAGCACTTCCGGCGGCTTTTCCGGGGTCTCTTCGCCGCGCGAACCCTCCTCGACGACTTCTTCCGGCAACTCTCCGGGCACAGGAGGCTCTCCTCCCGGCTGAGCACCCTGTTCTCCCGGCAGCACTTCCGGGGGCGCAGGCACAGGTTCGTGATTTTGTTTGTGTTTTGGCATGACGTGCTCCTTAGTAAAGGGTTAATTTGTTAAACTACCCTACATTGTAATGCCGGAACACCTCACGCCAACCCGCATTTTCGGAGAGTTTGAATCCTCCCGCGTGGGGGACACGCGGAAAATTCCTTCCCCGGTCTACAGAGGCGCTGAGAGGGTCATGTGAAAAGAAAAACAGGTAGTTCACTTGGCACGCTTTTTGACACCTCCTCGTAACAGTCCATCGGTTTAAAGCTCCTGAGATGTCCGGCTGCTCCCCGGACGACCTCAACCATAGCCCCCGGCGAGAAAATCGATTGTGGGGCATTTTAGAGGGGGCGTTTTCCCGCGATGGTGCACACGACAACTTTGGCCGAGGTTTCCTTATGAGATGCCGCGAGGAATGAGGGTTGCGTGATTTTCCAGGCCACCGGACCGGCTCTGTTCCTGATCGCTGCTTATCAGGCTGTTGAATGGGTTTCCGAGGAGCCGTGTTTGGGTATGGGTTAGGTCCAGTAAATGGCTGAGAGGTGGCAGATTTTGGTTTGCATTCCCCCGGACCAGGAAGGGTTTGGGCTAGACAAAGGCTGTGCTGATCGTAGCTCAACGACCTCCCTAAGTCTGAATTAAAACTATGATTACTGCCTGAATAGCAGGGAATTTGCCTCGCTTTGTTCAACAACCATTTATTTTCAACCTGGATGTAAGGCTACGTTGCGTAGCGCACTATCCACGGCATCTTCCCAACGACACGCTTTACTAAACCTTCTCAACCACGGCACTCCCCGGATACACCCGGGCAACACTATCAGTACGCACGGCACACCATGTTGCCGTAATTATGTGCTCCTGGCAAGTTTCCTTGACCTGATCCAACCGTAGAAAGTCTCCTTGTGTCCCCCTGAGTATGCCGGTGATAACGTTGCCATCCCGCAGTTGGAGCCTCACTGGTTGATTGAGAAACATTCCAAGTGGTGGATTTAGCTTCGGCAAGCGTGGGGCGGGCACTGACATTGAGAGTTTCTCGGTCACGCGGTCCTGCTCAAACTGGTCACGGGTATCGATTTCGTCCGTTTCCTCAAATGGTACAGACGTTTTGGGTTTAATCGCAGTACCTTCGTTCTTAACAGATTCCATTTTCTCTGGCTTTCTTATGCGCGTATCCACTGTTTCTTATCCTTCCATAGATGTGTGTAATCTTGCTTACAACTCAATTAACAAATGCTCATCAAAACTTGGACATTCAGATATGTTTTATACTTTTATATTATTTCTATTGAGAATTGATTTAACCAGTTGCTTAAGCCTTGAGTTGAAAGATTTCAGCGATATGAAAAAACATAGCTGAATATATTAATCATTGGAGATATCAAACCAGAGCTGAGGAGTTGTACAATGGAAGTTACGCTAAATATCGAGAAGAACGGGTTAAAAGCTGCACGCCGCGCAATCGGATTATCGCAGAGCAAGTTAGGTAAACTGGTAGGTCTCGCCCAGGTACATATCAGCATGGTGGAACAGGGAAGACTGACGCTCCTGCCTCACCACATAGCGGCGGTTGAGACAATTTTGGGGCCAATTGAATGGAATCAATGGCATGCTAAAATGAGGGGAGGAACGGACAAATGAGAAACATAAAAACAGTTGCCGAGGAGGCAGAGACCCTAATGGCTTCAGTCATGGATTTTCATTACCAGGGCGGTTGGGCTGACGCTCGCCTTGCTTTTTGCCTAAACCGTCTGCGAGATGCCATGGCCGAGGTGGTTTACGAAATCGAAGAACTGGTTTATGAGGATAGTGTAACGCCGGAGTAGCCGGAGTGGTAGACCAAAGTGAAAGGACCATGACACGTTAAATGACGACTTATTCAAAGAACAGGCCGAGTTACCCGCAAAAGCAGCTCGGCCTAGTCCGATAATTAAAATGAAGGATTGTTAAATGTTTTGTAATACTAATTTAGATAAGCCACAACTCGATGGGAGCTTCCCAAAACCTGGATTACTCCCCTGGCATTCACAACAGCAGCAAGTGACTGTTCTATTCCATCAATTGTTTTCCCCAAAACGCATATATAAATCTACACTAGACACATTCTCAACATTACTTGCAAATCTTGGTCATAACAAACATCCCCTGATTATTCCCATGAACAGAACTTGGTGGAATAAACAAGAACACTACAATATTAATCCAGTTATCGTAGACCAAGTCAACGTAATGATGGCGGCAGATTACATAGATTGGGATAAAGGATGTGAAAGTTGGAAACGAGCAACAAGAATTACAGCTACCGATAAGTTTTATCAATACTTTGGTGGCAGACTATATGTTGACTTCAAACCTCAGGAATGGATCATAGCGCAAGAATGGGAAGACACCGGTAAAAAGCGACGTGCATACAATATCGTGACTAAAGAGTATCAAATGGAAAAAGTGTGGAAAAAGAAATATCTTCCATTCGGACCAAATCGCGAAACTAGAATGACTGACCGTATACTCGAAGCTTCATATCAACTCAATCATCAACATCGAATTAGGTTAAACGGCGAGCCTGTAGTCACATCGTTAAGACGTATTTTCAGTAATCAAGAATTAACTCTAGGCGGCAGACTTTATACCTGTACAAGTTATGGAGTCCAACAGCATAATAAAAACTCGCGAAGTCATATATTGATTGATGATAACGAAGTGTGTGAACTTGATTATGCATCACTCCACATTAACATGCTACGTAGCATGGCGGGGCTACGCCCCATCGAAGATGCCTACACAATGATATTAAGCGAGATACCAATAAATACCAACGATAGAACCATATTGCGAAGGTACCTTAAAGGACTATTGCAATCAATTCTTAATTGCAAATCACGGAACTCAGCCATATCATCAGGTAACTATGAAGCTAAGTAACCGTCCACCAGATACAGAG
>PLSV01000320.1 GCA_003165235.1 Syntrophobacteraceae bacterium | reverse complement strand
GCCGTCACAGGGTGCTTAAAGAGTTCTTTATGAACACCCTGCAACTCGGTGCGGAAGATGCTGAAGCCAATGCCTGCCGCATCGAACATGCCATCGACCCGACGGCTATCGAGCGCCTGGTGCGATTCCTCGAATTCATGAGCATCTGTCCCAGGACGGGTGCTGACTGGTTCGACGGATTCGCCCGTTTCTGCAAGACCGGTATCCGGACATCGGACTGCCAAGGCTGTTTGAAGCTTTGCGCAGAGCGTCTGGAGATTGAGCGCCCCGCAGAACCTGTGGATTAGAAGTCTCATGAGCGGGCTCGGGGTTGCGTGGGGATAGTCTTCCGATATCGTACGCCGAACATAAACCAGGTAAATTAATGGGACTCAAGCCCAGAATTCTTATTGCCGACGACGAACCTCTTACGCTGGAACTGGTCGTCGAGCGTCTCCAAGCCGAAGGATACGAGGTGGAGGTAGTATCGGATGGAGAGGAGGCTATCGAGGCAGCAAGAAGAAACAGCTTCAAACTGGTTCTCACCGATCTTTCGATGCCCGGCATGGGCGGTATGGAAGTCCTGGCGCACTTTGTCAAGCATTATCCGGAAACGCCGGTGATCGTGCTTACCGGGTTTGGAACTATCGAAACTGCGGTGGAAGCAATAAAGCGCGGCGCCTACGATTACCTCTCTAAGCCAGCAAATCTGGACGAGATTTCGCTGACATTGAAAAGGGCCATTAATCACAAAGACCTCAAGGAAGAAAACGTCGCCCTGCGCTCTCAGATCCAGGAACAACACAGACCCGACAGACTGATCGGCCAAAGCTCGGCGATCCACCACCTCTATCGGATAATAAAGCGGGTTGCAAAGACCGATTCAACAGTGCTCATAACCGGGGAAAGCGGGACGGGAAAAGAACTTGTCGCAAACGGCATTCATTACCAGAGCCCGCGCAGGGACATGCCTTTCGTGCCAATCAACTGCGGGGCCATTCCGGAAGAGCTTCTGGAAAGCGAGCTTTTCGGCCATGAGAAAGGTGCGTTCACCGGCGCTTTCAAGGAAAGGCGGGGCCGGTTCGAACTGGCTAACAAGGGTACGGTCTTTCTCGATGAAATCGGGGAGATGAGCCCAAAGCTCCAGGTCAAACTTCTTCGCTTCCTCCAGGAGACCAAAATTCAAAGGGTCGGCGGATCGAGAACAGTTGAAGTCGATGTCCGCATTTTGGCCGCAACCAACAAGGATTTGGAACGCGCGGTCACTGAAAGCGAATTCCGGGAGGATTTGTTCTACCGCCTGAACGTGATTCCCATACATGTCCCTCCACTGAGAGAACGTACAGGCGACATTTCGCTTCTCATCCAACACTTCCTCAAACAGCATTGCGTGAAGAAGAATATTCCCCAAAAGCAGATGTCCGCGGCCGCCATCGAAAGCCTGGAGCAATATGACTGGCCCGGCAATGTCCGAGAGCTTGAGAATGTCATCGAACGCCTTGTGATCCTTACCGATACCGATGAAATACAGCTCCTGGATTTGCCGAAAAGGATGCAGGTCGTCGTACAGCAGCCCGAGGCGAGACATATCGAACTGGGGCAAGACGGAATCAACCTGAAGGAAACGCTGGACTCCCTCGAAAACCGGCTGATTGTCGACGCGCTGCAAAGGGCCGGAGGGGTAAAGAATAAAGCCGCCAAGTTGCTGGGGCTCAACCGGACAACGCTGATCGAAAAGATGAAGAAAAAACAGATCGATTTCCCGTCAAGCATGCTATAGGCTTAGTGGTTGATATCACTGGCATAAACTAACCGGATATCTCAAAAGTAACGGAAAAGTGACCAAACCGTCAATCGGCCACCAGCCTACGTTCAGGTAACGAGATCGAAACGCGACATAAGTCGGCATTATGGCATGATAGCGGCGAGAATGGTGTGGAGAGCCAATCCAGCGCAGGATGAAACCGGCTAAGTGACTAAAAAGTGACCAGAGGACCTCGGAAATTCAGGCTGAGCTTCGGCCTATGGACGCACGGACAGTAGCAACATCGTAACCGAGATAGCCGCAGCCGTCCATCTCCAACTCGCTTACACAAACACCCATGCGACAGACTCCATTTTCGCGCAGGCGAAAGACCTAACTGTATTGCAAGCGGTTCCTAATTCCCACACCCTGGGCCTTGCGGTTTCCTGGTTCCAACAATTCACGGCTATTTCTTATCAAGGATCTCACAATCAGCATGGACAATGAAAAGACAGTATGGCTTAATATGGCCCGGATGCAACGGAATCCAAATCCACGCTGCAAATGAATAGTCAGGTTTTTCACCCTCCGCGGAGTCGGCCGTGCCCCAAAAGGCGCAAAAGACAAGGGCCGTATTAGTGGCCGTTTCAGGGCAAACGCCGCAAATAATCACTGAAACGCTTTGGGCTCTGGAACAACAGCACCACATAGAAATAGACGAAATCCGAGTTATAACGACGGCAAGCGGCTGCACAACCTTGAAGAAAGCTCTTTTCGGCGACCAGGGCAAATTCGGGCAGTTCTGCTGCGACTACCGCATTCCTGCAGGAAGAATAGCCTTTTCGCCCAAAAATATCCATGTAATCACCGATGAGAATGGCATTGAGCTTGAAGACATCAGGAGCAGCGGCGACAACGTCTGCGCCGCCGACCAGGTATTCTCTCTGGTCAGGGAATGGGCAAAAAGAGAGGATGAAATTCTCTACTGCTCGGTGGCGGGAGGGCGAAAGACGCTCGGAATCTACCTAAGCATGGCGATAATGCTTTGCGGCCGTATGCAGGACAGACTCTACCATGTCCTGGTATCAAAGGCTTTTGAGTCAGGCGTCCCAGACTTCTTCTATCCTCCCCCGGAATCCCGTATATATCCAAAATTCGTCGGAATAGATGAATCAAAGAAAGCGATCCAAATCGAGATTTCCTCCGATGAGGCCAGGATCGATCTTGCCGAAATACCCTTTCCACGTTTGCGGGAACTGATCGGGGGTGAACTGCCGCTCGAACAAGGTCTCATAAAGGCCGTTGAATCTTCCCAGCTTCTTTTAACCTATCTTCAGACCCCCCCGATTCTCACCGTAAATCTTCACAAGAGTAACGTCGAAGTCGGGCATTTCACTTTTCCCCTTTCAAGACAGCTTCTAGCTGTCTATGCATTTCTGCTCATCACAATATCCGGCTCCCCTACTGGTCTGCCGCTTGAGAACCTTTTTTACGGAAAGCAGGTCATTGCCGACCTGGAGAGACGAATCGACAGCTACAAGGCTGGAGAACAGGAAGAATACGCCTGGGAAAAGATTCGTAAGGTGGCCGATTTCCGTGATCGTATAAGACCCTGCATCAGCAAAATAAATCATGCCATCTACTCGGCGGTCGGCAGGAACAGGTTCGCGGAGCAGATCACAATCCATACTGGACGTGACATTAAGGTCCGCGTGCCCAATTTTCAGATAATCGCGGCCGAGGGCAGACGCTGGAAACCAACCCGGTAAGATTTCCGGAAATTTTGCCGGAATAATAATTTTTCCCCGTTACCATTTAAACAGGTTTATAGGATTAATATACCTTCCTTCGGCTTGCGGCCGCAGGTCTTTTCCTTTTGGGGGAGGAATAAATTGGAGGCATTTAGCCACATTACCATAGGGAAATTTCAACTGACATTGAAGGCCGAAGAGGATTTGCACTTGCCGGCTTACAAGGGATCGACCTTAAGAGGCGGTTTCGGGCACGCGCTGAAGCATGTCACATGCGCTTTGAAGCGGCAGGAATGCCCGACATGCCTTCTCAGGACCCGTTGCGTCTACCTGTATCTTTTTGAGACGCCGCCACCGGAGGATGCCGAGATGATGCGGCTCTACCCGGAGGCGCCTCACCCATTTGTTATCGAACCTCCCGAAACGGATTCCAGAACAGTCTCCAAAGACGAAAGCCTCGAGTTCTGCCTGCTTCTCATGGGCCGGGCGCTCGAATACCTGCCTTATTTTGTATACGCTTTTGCGCACCTTGGAGATAGAGGCATTGGGCGGGGAAAGGGCAAATATACTCTGGAACGCATATCAGCTATGAACGGATGCGACTGGGCCACGATTTATGAGAACGGGGATCAAGTTTTAAAGCAACCGGCCATATTTTCAACCGCGGATGCAATCTGCCGGCGTTGCGAGTCTCTCGCCTCTTCCCCTGAGCTTTCGTTTCGCTTCATGACCCCCGTCCGTATCAAGTTCGAGGGGCACCTGACCAACCAGATCGAGTTCCACCACATTGTCAGGTCGCTCCTGCGGCGAGTCTCCAGTGTTTCCTATTTTCATTGCGGTCGTAGGCTGGACCTGGATTTCCGTGGGCTCATAGACCGTGCGCAGCAGGTTAAGACGGTGTCAACGGATCTTTCATGGCATGATTGGGAAAGATATTCAAGTCGGCAAAAGCAGTCGATGAGTATGGGCGGTCTTGTCGGATGGGTCACCTTTGCTGGTGATTTCGAGGAGTTTCTGCCCCTTCTTGCTCTCGGGGAAATCCTCCATGTGGGCAAGGCCGCCAGTTTTGGTTTAGGCAAATTTATCCTTGAGCGTGGAATCACACGGTAGGCATGAGGCAGAAGGAGCAGATGATGTCTGAGGAGCATTCCGGGAACTCGATAGCGTTGGCCGCATTGCTGCATGACATAGGCAAGTTCAAGCAGCGTGCCGGGATTGAGGACGATGCCGGAAAAACCCATGTTCAGATCGGATATGACTGGCTCAAAAGCTTTTACGGTGAGGGGTTGGTAACGGCTGCTGCCCGGAACCATCACGGGTCAGAAAAAGAAGCCTGGGAAAGCAACCTCGGCCTCATATTCTACGAGGCAGATAATTGTGCCGCAGCGGAGCGAAAAACATCATTCGACCCCCGGAGCGATTTGGATGCCCATTGGCACCGAGAAATCCAATTGGCGAACGTTTTTTCCAGGGTCCAAGACCCTCGTCCTCAATCGAGCGCAGACACATCCGTCAAAACAAAAGCACCACCGGGGAGTTTTAACCCTCTGACTACGGTCGACCATTGGAATGAGCCAGCTGCCGCCGAAGGGAAGAACAGCAAAGAGGAGTACCACAAGCTTTGGGACAGGTTCGAGGAGGAATTTAAGTCGCTCCACGCGGCCGGTTGCCATCACAATGTGGAAGCAGTCTTACATCTCCTCGAGAAGTATACCTCCTTTATCCCCTCCATAACATTGAAGGTCCGCGCCAATTCCGAGGAGAGCACCTACCGGAAGCACCCCGACGTCTCCCTTTTCGATCACCTGCGGGTCACGGCCGCCACTGCCGTATGCCTCGCCCGATACCACAGCTCCAAGCAGCCGGATCGATGGGAAACCGACCTCCTGAAAGAGGAGATCACTGGCGAGAAAACCTGGACCCAAAATGAATCCTCATTCCTGCTAATCGGAGGAGACATCTCAGGGGTCCAGAAGTTCCTATACACCATATCCTCCAAAGGAGCTCTGAAGGCCCTCAAAGGCAGGTCATTTTTCCTCGAGCTTCTGACGGAACACGCGGTCGACAGGCTAATCAAGGAAATGGGTTTGGCCAGGCCTAACGTCATATTCACAGGGGGTGGACACTTTTACCTTCTCGGACCGAATACTCCGAGCATACCCGAATCGATTGCCAAGGTTAGGCGGGAAATCAACGATTACCTGTTTGACGCGTTTGGCGCTTCGCTTCAGTTGCTTATCGAATCATTTCCGTTCGGGAAGGCCGACTTCGAGGATGCCTCCAAGATTTGGACAAACCTCGCCGCGAAGATCGAGGAATCGAAAAGGCAGAAATGGAAGAATCGGGTGGGCCAGCTTTTTGGAGACCCAAAGATGCCGCACATGTCCTGCGAAACCACAAATTGCGCTGTTTGCGGCCGTGAGGATTTGCAATTAATCGAATTGAACGAAGAAGAGCCCGATGTCCTCGTTTGCCAGCACTGCATGGACCAGTACAGGCTCGGCGCTTTGATTCAGAGTACGGTAAGGCACAACGAATGGCCGGTCATTTCCCGCTGGGAACAGAAGCCAGACTCTCGAAGGTGCGTTCAGCTCGGCAATTGTTTTTATCAGTTTGAATCCCGCGCTTCTATGGATACCAGGAGCGTCATAGGCGGACCTGCATCCGCTGTCTTCCACATGAATGACTGGGACTTGAAAAATTTCACCCACCCGGTCAGCCGTCCGCTTCTGGCTGGTACATATCTGCCGGAGGATGAAAGCTGCCTGGAGCTCGAGGGAATGGCTAGCGAAGGCTTTGGGATCGGACTCCTGGCCGCATTGCGGATGGATGTGGACAATCTCGGGCGAATCTTTTCGACAGCCGTGCCGCAGGAGGAGCGGACATTTTCCAGAATGGCATCCATTTCGCGCCAGTTGAACCTTTTTTTCAAGTACCACATAAACAACCTTATGGAGATGAGGCCGGGGTATCCGACCGGAAAATCTGCTCTTTTCACGACGGGCGAACGCAGGCTGAGTATTGTTTATGCCGGCGGCGACGACCTCTTTTTGATCGGACACTGGCTGGATGCAACCAGAGCCGCTTTCGACATCAATGCGGCTTTCGGAAGGTACACTGCCAACCCTTATATGACCATATCGGCAGGTCTAGCTTTGGGGGGCTCCCACGATCCAGTCTACCACCTGGCTGATGAGGCGGGGGAAGCTGAAAAGCAGGCCAAGAACGCGGGAAAGCAGTCGATCACTCTCTTTAATAAGTATACCTTCCCCTGGGATGAAGCCGCCAGAGCCAGAGACCTGTTGGAGAAGATAAGCGGTCTGTTTGGAGTTCAAAACAGTCGACTGCGTCAGCTGCCAGGTTCCATAGCGTCGGGTACGATGTACCGGCTGCTGAGTATAGCGCGTGAGCACAAGACGGAGGGAAAATGGATCTTGCCCAAGTTGGCGTACTTGTTCGGCCGGGTCAAACCCACGCATAAGGATTCTTCAGAGATTTGGGCTGGACTCAAGAATTACGTGTTTTCAAAGGATGTGAAATGGCGACAGCTCGAAGTCGCCATTCTGTGGTGCCTTATGCTGATGAGGAGAGGAGAGGCATAATGAATCCAGAGCAGCTACAAAAAGTGCGCACGAGTCTGGAAGACCTTTCGCGTGCAAATGCTGACAGAATTATCGAGATCGCTGAAGAAGTGGGCCGCTTCCTGGGCAGAAGGACAAAAGAAAACCCCGAAGGAATCGACTTGAAAGTGAACCAAATCAGGCGCTTTCTGGATGCAGCCCGAAGGATTCAGTCCGACATCAAGGCCAAATCGTTTGAAGAGGTTAAGGACTCGATTGTCCTCCTGAGACCTAAACTCGCCTATGCTGCAGGTAGAGACAACAAGGTCAGACACTTGATGAATGTTCTCGACCCTGCCATTAAGTCCGGGGCTACCTCCAAGGACAACTTCGACAAACTGCTTCGGCTCATTGAGGGAATCATTGCGTACCATCGGTTCTACGGTGGCACGAACTGATACGCTCTTCGAACAGACGGTAAAGAGTTATCCAAACACCAAGGTCCGCGAAATGCCGCCTGAAATAGGGAAAGGAAAGGACGATGGATCAAACAGCCCAGCGAAAACTTTTCGGAAAAATTGAGATAAAGGGCACCCTCAAGTGCCGGACGGGCCTCCACGTCGGAGCCTCAAAGGAAAACATGGAGATCGGCGCTCTGGATTCACCTGTTGTGAGGGACCCAATTTCGATGCAACCCTATATCCCTGGGTCTTCGCTCAAGGGGAAGCTCAGGTCCCTTCTCGAAAAAGCCAACCCCCACCTTCTTCCGAACAGGGACGGCGGGAGCGGGACAAGCCGACATGAATGTGACGACTGGAGCTCGGGGAAAAGCCAGAACAAGAATTACCAAGGCTATTCATTTGACTATCCTGGGGTTCTGGCTTGCCCGGTTTGCAGGCTCTTTGGCTCCACAAGCTCGGGCGATTCAAAAAATCGCAATTTCCCAGCCCGCGTGCGCGTCAGGGACCTCCTGCTCGAGAACGTCGAAGAGCTAAAGAAAATAGACACCGGCCTCCTTTTCACCGAGTGGAAGTTCGAAAACACCATCGATCGGGTCACTTCGGCCGCCAATCCACGGAACCTGGAAAGAGTGCCCAGAGGGGCGGAATTCAAGTTTTCAATGGTCTATGACGTCGAGGACTTCGATACTCTGGAGCAAGACATTGACAATTTGAGGCTCGCCATTCGACTCCTTCACGACGATTCGCTCGGCGGCCACGGGTCAAGGGGCTATGGTCAGGTAGAGTTGAGATTCAGCAAGATTGAGGCCAGAGGAATCGGGTTCTACCAGGGCCTGGATGGTGAGAGCTTCAGCGTGGATTCTCTCGAGGAGCTCGGAAAAGTGGTGGACTTCTTTAAAAGCCGGCCAAGCCGGTAACGGCGGGGTGCAAAATGGAAGACTTCCTGTATCGGCTGGAGTTTAAAGGCCCCGTGCATTTCGGGACAATAGGGATCGGGCTTGAAAAGACGCTTGACTACCTTCCATCTGACTCTCTGAGTTCTGCATTGATAAACGCCTTCGCAGTTCTCGGCACTGCGGATGAGGTTGTGCGAGCCCTCCGTTCCGACCGGCCTCCATTTGTCCTAAGTTCACTGTTTCCATTCGGACCTTCCCAGAAGGAGAATCAACGAACCTATGCACTTCCGCGTCCCCTGACAGGGCCTCCCGTTGAAACGCCTGAGGTTTTGCGTGATCTTGGGAGGGATTTAAAGCGCGTCCGCTATCTCATTCCCGACGATTTCTTCCGCTGGATAGGCGAAAAGCCGCTCTCAGGAACAGAGGCCGAAGCCGTCCTCGCCCACAGCCGGGAGATAGGAAAAGGCGCTGAGAACGGCTCGGAGGCCGTGTGGTCGGCAACTGAACTGCGGCCCCGTGTCGCTCTGGATCGGACCAGTCAGAACAGCAGTATCTGGCACTGTAATGTTCTCCATTTCCATCCTTCAGCCGGGCTTTACGGCCTTGTCCGCTTTCTGGAGCAGAGCTGGACCGCCCCTCTTGCTTCGGCGTTCCGTGCCCTAGGTGACCTAGGTTTGGGCGGAGAGCGCACCTACGGGATGGGCTGCTTTAGGTTTTCCGGCTTTGAGCCGGTGCGCACCGCATGGCCCACCGTTCCCATCGAAAGAGAAGATCGCCTGGTCCTCCTTTCCGTATTCCATCCTTCTTCAGACGAATTGACAGTCCTTGGCGAACGTCTGGTCGCCTGGAACTTCGCGGAAAGCCGTGGCTATGTGGTGAGCGGCAGAACTCCCTCTACGATTAAACGCAAACGCTTGAACATGATCACCGAGGGCAGCGTCTTCGCCAAACCTGTCAAAGGCGCTCTGGTGGATGTTACCCCGGATGGAGCCAGAGCTTTAGGCTTACCTCACAGCGTGTACCGTTCCGGCCTAGCCTTTCTCTTGCCGGGAGGAGCGATCCAATGAGCAGAGATTTTGTACCCTCTCCCGAGAAGCTCAAAGAGAAGCTCGAAGTCGACCTTCACATTGTCTCTCCTGTGCATATCGGAACCAGGGATGGAAAGCTCTCCGCCCTCGAATTCATCCACGCAGGGGGGCAGACGAACGTGATCGACGAGGATGCTTTCGGAAGGTTTTTGATCGGCAAAGGCATCATGCAGGTTGACCAGTTCGTCAGGCAGGCCGGGAGCGGGCCGATCAAGATGGCCGAGTTTCTTTCGAGAATACCAGGGACCGACCTCAAGCACGTCGTGTCGAAAGTCGCTAGGCTGTCCATCGAGGGCGGCAGCCCCAGTATGACCGAATTCAGGCCGTTCGTGCGTGACGGACTAGAACAGGTATACCTCCCCGGCTCCTCCCTGAAAGGTGTTTTCCGAACTGCACTGCTTTATGGGATTCTGCTCTCAGACCAGGCTGTAAGAGAGAGAGTCCAGGCAAGAGCCTGGAGTGGCTTGGAGGAATTGAAACGCAGCAGGAACGCAAGAGTCTTCTACTCCGCAAAATGGCTTCAGGAGGAACTGTTGGCTGCTTACCATGTGCCTACGGCAAGGCAGGCTCCGCACAAAGACCTGCTCCGATGCCTCACTGTTCGCGACGCCTACCCGGCCGGCTCAGTCCTGACGCGGCTCATTCCTCTGCATTTCCTGTCGAGAAATCCTGGGGGGGTGTTTTCATGGAGCGGTAAGAAAAAACAGGACCGGGAGGTCGGCGGAAAGCTCGAAATGTGGGTGGAAGCCGCTGTCGAAGGGTCTTTCCGTTGCGAACTAGTCTGGGACCGGGATCTCTTTGAAAAATTCAGGAAAGAAAATCTTGGTAAAGCCTTCCCGGCTGTTTCACTAACTGAGATTCTTGGTTCAGTTTACCAAATGAATTCCCGCTTGATCAAACATGAGGGAAACTTTCTATCGGGCGGTAGCAGCGGTGATGCGGACGCACTCCAGGCAGCAAAATCCCTCAACACTTGGTATCGGGGCCAGAATGAGAAATTGCTCAGGGTCGGATTTGGGTCCGGGATGCTCTCCACTACGGTCGATCATCTTTTCGACGAAAAACTCAGGCAAAAAATAAGAGATATTTGCGGGCACGAGCGGCCCGACGCTCCCGCACCCAAATCGAGGCGGGTTTGGAGGGTGGGTGAGGACCAGTGGCTTCCGATGGGGTGGATGGGAGTTTACAGCAAAGACGAAAAGCCGTCCGTCCTGGTGAAGAGACCTTCTGCTCCTCCTCAAGCCAAACCTGCTCCGCCCAAGCCGAAGCCGCCTTTGCCCGACCTTCGCTCCAAACCGAAAACGGGTGCAGAACTGCTCAGGGCAGTTGAATCGGCAAACATCAATGACCGGCTGTCCCTCAGCCGGCTGGTTGACGCCGTGGAAGACCTCGAGGACGAAAAGGAGTGCAGCCGGATAGCGCGGGTTTTCTCCGATAAGCTCAAGGCGGCCGGGGTCTGGCACAAACATCCTTTTCGAAAGCGGCTGGAGCTGCTTATTAGATAACGCCTCCGGCGAGTGCTTTGGCCCGCGAATTATGCCGCGTATACGGGAGATGGCAGGAAGATGAAAGCAATGATCATATCAGTGGGTGGAACCGCAGAACCTGTAGCTTACTCGATACTCCAACACAAGCCGGAATTTGTCTGTTTTTTTGCGTCTCAGCAAAGCGTTGAAACCGTGGCGGCCGTGAGAACCATGACCAGAGAAAGTGGATATTCTTTCCGGGATTACAAGGTCATCTGTGACGATGTGAACGACCTGATTCATTGTTATGAAAGGGCATTGCAGTGTTCCCAGAAACTTCAGGAGATAGGGATTGATCCCAACGAGGTGGTGGTGGACTACACCGGGGGCACGAAGACCATGACGGCCGCCCTCACCCTGGCCACGGTCGGCCATGGCTACGGCTTTTCCTACATCGGCGGCAAAGAGCGCACCAAGGGGGGCCTCGGAGTAGTGGTTACAGGAACTGAAGTGGTGCGCACGGGGATTAGCCCTTGGCAGATCTTTGCAGTGGAGGAGAAGAAGCGCATCGGACTACTTGTCGCTTCGTCTCAGTACGAGGCTGCCATCACCATCATGCGCCAGACCTTGCCCGCTCTCGTCCCTCGAGAGCAGACAATCTGGTCGGGAATTCTGTTGACCCTGGAGGGTTATCGGGCTTGGGATAACTTTGATCATGCCGGCGCCGTAAAGCATCTTAGCTCGGGTCTTAGAGATCTGGAAGTGTGCTGCTCCTTTTCCCAGGATCATCATCTCACCGGATACACCCATTCTGTTCGCGCCAACTTCGCCGATCTTAACGAGATGAGTAGACAGACTAACTTTTTCAAGAAACTGCACTTGGCCCTGGTTCATGATCTCACGTCCAACGCCAGGCGAAGAGCGGCCCAGAACAAGTACGACGACGCGATTGCCAGGCTTTACCGCGCTCTGGAAATGATGGGGCAGGTAGCCTTCGAAGAATGCACTGGATGCACCACTTCGAACGTACCTCTCGAAAAGATTCCGCGACGCCTTCAGAAAGAGTATAGCCACAAATACGGCTCTGGCGACAACAAGCAATTGAAGCTGCCCCTTTTTGCCACCTTCAGAGTCCTGGCGGAAATGAACGAGCCGGTGGGGCTTAATTTCATTGAACATAAGAAAGATTTCGACGGCTTGATCTTTACGCGCAACAATTCCATCTTGGCACATGGGGTAGCGGCGGTGGAGAAAAATACCTATGAAAAGTTCGAAGCGTTGATCAAGGAACTACTCGGCCGGAACTCCTTCATTGAATTCCCCCGGTTGGATTGGTGAGACATACCATTGTCAACCGGCAACCAAAAATTGTGGGAGGAACTCCAGACAGTGGGGTCTTTACAGCCGGTCTGCGGCTCATCGGTCCGTCAGCCACTCCACTGCAACAAGATGCCGCACGGCATCGAACTCAGGGTCGTTGGTAAGCACCCGGCCCCCGGTGCGCTGTGCAGTGGCGATGCAAAAAGCATCTGCGTAGGAGACAGGATAGTCGGACCTGATGTCCGCCGCTTCCCGGACAAGCCGATCGTCCACGGAAAGGATGGATATCGGGAGTTGTTCCAGCAGCGCAAGCGCTTCATCGGCACTGCGCCTGCCGGCTCTGCGCCTGACGATGTAATAGAACTCTCCCCAGTTTATGATACACAGCAGGGCTTTATCGTTGGAAGAAGACAACTCCGCCAGGACCTGCCGGGCCCGCTCCCAGCCCGGCTCCTTGTGGAAAAGGCTAACCAGGCCGAAACTGTCGAGGACATAGGGGCTATTCATGAGCACACTTATTCCGGTGAAATTCTTCTACGTTCTTTGCGATGTTCTTCAATCAGGTCCTCGGTGAGAGAAAAACTTCCTTCGAGGAAGCCGCAGGCCGCCGCGATGGGGTCCTGCGGGGCCGTCCTGATGACAATGCCCTCCGCCGCCTCGAGAAGCTGGACTTTGGCGCCTGGCCGAACGCCGTATTTCTCCCTGAGTCTTTTAGGGATAAGAATTTGCCCTTTGGGCGACATTTGCACAACCGGCATTTTAGTTCTCCTTTTTTGGGTAAGTTTAACTTTTTTAATCATAGTTGTCAAGAAAAGGCAAACGTCCAACTCTTGACCGGGAATGATGCTCGCTTTTTAAGTCTGCACCCGATGGAACGGCCATGAACATCGACAATCTTGCAAGCCGCGCCAGAGAAGACCCTCACAATGCCCTGCTGCGCCTGGAGCTGGCGCGTGGCTATCTGTGCGCCGGCGAGGAATCCAAGGCGCGCGATCTGGTGCTCAGACACCGCAATTCTCCCACCGGCGATTTCAGCATTCACCGGGGCTGGGGGGAAATCTGCCACGCCCTCGGCATGGCCAGGCAGGCAGAGGAATCCTACGGCCGCGCCCTTAAAGAAAAACCCGGCGACGGTGAAACACTCTACCGCCTTGGCCTTCTCCTGTCCGAGACCGGCCACTATGAAAAAGCAATCGATATCCTCCGCAGGACCTTGAAGCACGCACCCGAACACGCTAAGACCCGGGCCCTTCTGGCCGATGTTTACCGGGAGCTTGGGCTTTCAGGGCAGGCCGAAGCGCTCAGTCCTGAGCCGCCCGGTGAAAAACCCCCTTCCCCTCTACGGTACTTTCCCCCATCCGTAAGTCAACGGGACACTGCCACGTTCCTGCGGCTTTTTTCCGGACGTGAGGTGGGTTACGCGGAACAGCAGGTGAGCCCGGCGGATGGGAAAATTCACTTCGTCCATCACGACGCCCCGCTCGATCATGAGTGTATCCGGGCACACATTCTCGGGGTCCGCACTTTTGCCGTCTACCCGCTCAGATCGGACACCACCGTCCACTTTGCCGCCGTGTCCGTACATCTGCCGGCAGGCTTGCTGGAAGCGAACCTGAAGAGCCGCGGCTATATCTCCTTACTCGAAGAGAAGATGAAACGGTACACCGTCCTGCTTGCCCAATTCGCCACGGGCCTCGGCCTGGCGGCCTACCCTGAATACACCGGAGACCACGCTTTCCGCCTCTTCTTTTTCTTTGAGACTTTTATCCACCTGCTCAAGGCAAAAAAATTCCTGTCGGAGTTTCTCGAGGCGGCGCCGGGACCGGAAAGTCCATTTTTCACCGAACCCCTTCTAGCCACACGTCCCGCAGGGGTCGGCTGGATCGAGCATCCGCTCCTTCTGCCTCTCGGGGTACACCGCGCCACCCTCGGCCGCTCGCTTTTCCTCGACCCTCACGGTGGAACACTCTGCGGCGAGCAGTTGAAGTTGCTGCGAAAGATGAGACCCGTCCGCCCCGATGCCGCGCATCGCATCCTGCGCGGCATGGCATCAACCGGCCCGGAAAAGATGCTCCTCCGGAGGGCCTGCTCGCCGAGGGCGGAATCCCTCATCCGCAAGTGCGCCACGCTGAAGGAACTTGTCCGGCGGTCCTTTGCGGGAAGGAACCTCCGGCGGGAAGAAAAACTTGTCCTCTTTTACACGGTGGGACTGCTCGACCGCGAAGGCAAGGATCTCCACGAGCTTCTCCATGCCTGTCCCGACTATGACTTAGAAAAGGTTTCACGCCAGGCCGCGCGCCTGAAATCCCATCCCGTGAGCTGCCTCAAAATAAGAGAGCTAATCCCCGAGATCACCTCGTCGGTCAGATGCGATTGTATGTTCGACCTGAGGGGCGGCAAATATCCCTCACCACTTTTACACGTTCTCCCCCAGCTCGTCCCTGAAGCCGAGGCATTCCCGGTCCCGGAGGATCTGCCGCTAAAGGACGCCGCCCGCCGCTACGCGCGTCTTCTGCAGCACAGGGGCGAGATCGAAAGCGCCATGAATAAACTCCTCGCGCTCATCGAACGGAAGGCGCGCCATGCCGGAATCGACTGCATAAAACTCGATGCCGGCGTCCTGCGCCGCATTGAACAGGATGGGGCCGCCCGGTGGATATTGGAGGTTTCATGATGTCCGTGGCCTATGTGATTGAACAGAATGCTTCCGTCAGCCGTGAAGGGGAACGCCTGCTTATCAGGAAAGGGACTTCGGTCCTCCATGCCCTGCATCTTTTCAAGCTCGAACAACTGGTTCTTTTTGGCAGCGTGTCCCTGACGCCCCAGGCGATCTCAACTCTTCTGCAGTCCGGCATCGACACTGTCTTCATGAGCAAAAACGGCCGCTATCGGGGGAGACTCCAGGCGCTCCAGAGCAAGAACATCACCCTTCGCTGCGATCAGTTCAGCCGCCTCACCGAGGAGCGGTTTTCCCTCGAGACCTCGAGGGGCCTCATTGCCGGGAAGATCGCCAACCAGAGGGCCGTGCTTTTGCGCCTCAACCGAAGCCGCGATGGGGTCGAGCTCGATGATTCCATACTGGAAATCAAGCGCCTGGCCCAACAGGCGGCCCAGGCGCCGAGCCTCGATGTTCTGCGAGGCTATGAAGGCCGGAGCGCCGTAGTCTACTTCGAGGGGTTTGCCAGGGGGTTCCTTGCCGATGGGGCGACTTTCACCAAAAGGTCCCGCCGGCCGCCCACAGATCCTGTCAACGCTCTTTTGAGCCTCGGCTATACGCTGCTTTTCAACACCGTCATGGCTGCGGTGAGCCTGGTCGGCTTCGATCCGTATCTTGGGTGCTTCCACGCGGTGGATTATGGGCGCCCTTCCCTCGCCCTGGACCTAATGGAGGAGTGGCGCCCCGTCATTGTGGACAGCCTGGTTTTGAGCGTCTTCAACCTGAAGACGCTCACCCTGGCCGATTTTGTCACCGCTCCCGGCAATGCGGACGAAGTGGAGGACGAGCAGGGGCCGGACCTCACAGATGCCTTCGACCGCGGGCAGGTGGAAACAAAAGATACCCCCTCTGGGCTGCCGGTGCGGTTGACCGATACGGGCTTCAGAAAGTTCATAGCCCAGTTTGAACGCAAAATGGCCGAGAAGGTCCGCCATCCCCAGAGCAACCTGCAGCTCAGCTACCGCGACTGCATAAGAGAGCAGGCCCGGCACCTCGCCCGCTGTGTGCGCGGCGAGGAAACGGCCTACCAGCCGTTCATCTGGAAGTAACGCCCACGGTTGGCCCCACGTCAGTGTGAACTCACGGCAGGGGCCATGGCGAGGTTTATCATGTACGTGGTTGTTTCATACGACATAGTCATGGACCGCACCCGCACGCGGGTCATGAAGCACCTCAAGAACTTCGGGCGCCGGGTGCAACTGAGCGTTTTCGAATGCGACCTGGATGAGCAGGCCTTCGCCCGAATGAAGCGCGGCGTGGAAGCGCTCATCAATAAGAAAGATGACGCCGTTCGGTATTACCGTATTTGCCGGAGTTGCAAAAGTCACGTCGTCATCTCGGGATGGGGGGAGATCATGGAAGAGGAAGGGTTCGAAGTCATCTGAGCTGAAGCAGGAAATTCTTCCCGAACCACAGTATCAATATAACCTGTGAAAGAGTGAAGGAGCGGCGGGAGGACCATGGTGCGAGAAGTCAGGCATGTTGTCGTAAGCTATGATGTGCACGACCCCAAACGCCTCCTCAAAGTGGCGAAGATCATGAAAGACTATGGGGAACGAGTGCTCAGGAGCGTGTTTGAGTGCAACCTTACCGACGACCTCTTTCGGCGCATGCACGAGCGCGTGGACGGGGTCATCGATCACATGGAGGATAGCGTCAGGTTCTATTTTTTGTGCGGCAAGTGCGTTGATCGCGTAGAGTTCTCCGGGGCGGGTAGCTCCTTTGTTGAGGAAGAGGAGGTGGTGATCGCCTGATTATCGCGAACCCACAGCCTCAAGCCCTGCATCGAAGATTTGGAGCGAATTCAGTATGTTGACAAATCATTTGCAAGTGGGTTCGCGAATTTGCAAAAATATTCGGAAATCAATAGGTTAAGGCAAGTGTCATATTATTTTATGGAGGCAGAGATGGTTCCTTTGAAGATTAAGATCGCCGGTACGCGAAAAAGGATGTCCAACTCCTCGATATCCTTTGGCCGGGCTCCCCCGCTGCGGGAACAAATGACCTGATGAA
>PLSV01000395.1 GCA_003165235.1 Syntrophobacteraceae bacterium | reverse complement strand
GAAGATAAGAGTATTTCACGCAGAGGAGATCGATCTTTGCCACAATCCTGTGATGTGTTTGCTGCTTCCAGTCGATTCAGAGAGAAGGGAGGAGAAGTCATCTTCTCCTGTCCTTGGGGCCTCTCCGCGCCTTTGTATGAGATGATGTCCCCTGCGCGACGGAGTGATTGCTCCTGCCAAAGGGAAAAATCCTAAAAATGGACCAAAATGAGCTAGGAATTAGTGTGGCGCGGCAAAAATTGAGCGGACTCACATAATGCGAGGGACTGAGCCGCCACACAATTCACATTGAATTAAGCCGTGGTCGATATGGAATTTTAGGCGCGTATCGTATGCTGACTGCGCCTCGTCAGGCTGGAACTATATGGGTTGTTAAGGTTGGGAAAAGGAAAAATAGAGGTTGGCAGGGAGTAAAAAGAGGAGATCCTGCGTGCCGGGTTTGCGGTTGGTAAGCAGATCGGCTGAGTCGGAGCGCAGGACAGCGTCGGCGAAAAACGCAGTTTACCCGGCAGGGCCAGGACCTCATGTGTTGGGTTTGTCTTTCTTTTCACGGCGGCCCTCTTGTGCGGGAACCCCTGATCGTTTTTATCAGCCTCATCGTAGAGCCGCAATGTGGACATAGAATGGTTTCGGGCTCTTGGAGTTGCTCGGTCTCTTCGGATTGTGAAGGGCACAAAATGGCTTCGAGTACGGAATTGGTTGTCAGGACCTTTTGCAGGAGATCAAGGTTTTTTCTGTTTGAAGGACTCAGCAGACCGTAATACCTGAATTTATGAAATCCATTCGGAAGGACGTGTTGGAGAAACCTGCGGATGAACTCCATCGGAGCGAGGGTCATTCTACGCAGGACGCCGGAATCGGATTCCCGGTAGCGGAAGGTAATCGATGTATCTGTGACGTGTTCGATGCGATTGTTGGAGAGTGCAACACGGTAGACATACGGAGCAAGATACTTTAATGCCGCTTCTCCGTCACCTACGGGCTTGGAGTGGACAACCACGGGTTTTTTCCAGATTTTCTGATCAAGCGAGCCGAGGAAACCGAGCTTTTCAAGTCCGTCCCTGAGCTTGGCTCTAAAGATTATGGAAACGGCCCTGACCGGAACGAAGAACTTCTTTCCGGAGGCAAGCCACATGTCATCCGGTGAAAGGCAACCTCCTGGAACAATGTAATGGACATGGGGATGATAAGAAAGATCGCGTCCCCAAGTGTGTAATACTCCAATCATGGCAATGCGGCCCCCCAGAAATTTGGGGTCGGCGGCCAATTTTTTCAGGGCTTCTGACGAAGCCGTGAAGAGCAAATCATAGACGAGCTTCTGATTGGACCTGGCGAGTTCGCGAAGCCCGGCGGGCAGAGTGAAGGTTATAAGAAAGTAGTTTTCCGGAAGGAGCAGACCCATCTGAGCTTTGAGCCACAGATCGGCGGAGTCGTTTCCGCATTTGGGACAGTGGCGGTTTTTGCAGGAGTGATAGCTGTAGCGGGTCTCCCCGCATTGGTCGCAAAGGTAGACATGGCCGCCCATCGATTCAGTGCGACAGTTTTCGATATCCTCCATGGCCTTGAGATGAGAATACGGCATTCGATCGCCGAACTTGGAGCGGTACTCCTGGCCATGGCGGCGAAAGATGTCCGCCAGTTCCGGCATGGGGCTTCCTGGACGACTAAAGGTCGCTCATAAGTTCGTTAATACGCCTGGAAGCCGCTTCAATGATGCCGGCCGTTAGATGGGTGTAGATGGAAGTGGTTTTTGGGGACGTGTGGCCGAGGTACTCCTGGATCAGTCTAAGGTTCACCCCCGCTTCCAAAAGATGGGTGGCGTAGGAGTGCCTTAGCGTATGAATGGAGGCATCCTTGTTAATATTGCTTTTTCCAAGTGCTTTATTGAAAGCGCGCGATAGTCTGGTTTTTGGTATAGGATCCGGATCCGTGACAACTACCGGAGTGTTGCTTCGTTTTCCGTAACGTGCAGGAAAAATCCAAGTGGGACAACGATGAGATTTCCATTGCTCACGCATCAGGTGGAGTGTTCTCTCCGGCAACAGTACATAGCGATCTTTATTCCCTTTGCCGCTACGCACATGGATAAGCCCCCTGGAACTGTCTATATCATTGACCTTGAGATGAGTCCCTTCCTGAAGCCTTAGGCCGCACGAGTAGATAGTTGTAAGACAAACGCGATATCGGAGCAAACGGACATTGGACAGTATACGGCGTACTTCATCGGGGCTTAGAATAACCGGTAGCTTCTTCTGTTTCTCAGCCCGAACAAAATCGAGAATGGGCCAGTCCCGTTTGATCGTATGTTCGTAGAAAAATTTGATGCCGCATAGAGCGATTGTGCTTGTGCTCCGAGCCCATTTCTTAACATTTTTGAGATAGAGGAAATAGTCGCGAAGCTCCTCTTCGGTGATCTTGTCGGGGGATTTTCCATAATGTTCGGCCAGTTGCTGCACGGAGCGGACGTAACTGTGTTGAGTAAGAGCGCCCATTCCTCTGAGCTGCAGGTCCTCTATCATGCGTTTTCTCAAGTTAGTCATGGCATACCTCCGTATAAGGAAAGTGAATCTGAAAGAAGCACCTTACCCTGCAAGGAGGTAAATTATTTATTCATGGGACTTTTGTGGAGATCCTGGAAACGGGTGGGCATCTGGGACGAACTGCCGAAGGCTTAGTTCAATCGA
>PLSV01000388.1 GCA_003165235.1 Syntrophobacteraceae bacterium | reverse complement strand
AGTATCTCGAAAACGCGCTCCACGCCGACTTTGGCGCCCTGAATCAGCCCCCAGGTCTGACAGATGGCGTTCAGCGGGCCATACAGCGAGGCCAGGTAGGCTGTGAATATTATTATCTCTCCCACTGTGAGCTGCCCGCTCATGACATGTCTGGCGCCCACCCAGACCACCAGCGCGGTCCCTACGGCCATCACCACATTGACAATGCCCGAATAAAATGTCTGAAGAGTGTATAACCTGAGGCTCGCTCCAAGGCTCAGGTTGCTTGCGCTCATGAACTTACGGTGCTCTTCCTCTTCCTTGGTNNGAGGTCTATTCCGTTGTGCAGCGGGCGATGTCGGCCATACGCATCATCCAGGCCTTCATCGCCCGCTGCACAACGGAATAGACCTCGCTTTCCTGCTGGCGTGCAAACATGGCGGCCGCCGTTATCCGGCGGCTCATCACGGTGATGGATACCAACAGCACGGGGCAAACTGTCAGAGAAAGAACTGTAAGCCGCCAGTCGATCTTTATCATCACGAAGAACATCCCGGCCAGCAGAACCAGGGAGCTGACGATCGGAAAGACCCCGTTCATTGTCAGGCTCTGGATTGCGTATGTGTCGGCGGTGACCCGGTACAGGAGATCTCCCACTTTGCGGCGGTTGTGGAATGCGAGCGAAAGCCGCTGAAGGTGGGCATAGAGATCCCCGCGCATGTCATTTACCATCTTCTGGCCTATCTTGATGGTTGTGTAGTTGTTCAAGAGCGTGATGGCGCCCAGAACTATATAGATGATGACCAGCCCGACCACCGCCAAAATCAGCAAATTTGCGGGGCTAAAGACGCTTTCCAATCCCCACGGAGCAGGTTTGCCACCCAGGACGTTGTCGATTATAACCTTTAGCGGCCAGGGCTTGAGCAGTTCGCAACCGCTTATGATAAAAACCTGAGCAAGCGCAATCAGAAAAGGAAATCTGTAAGGCCATAAATATTTGAGAGTTTTCTTGAACATGGGAAAAACTTCTCTTTGATGAAACTTCCTGCGTCAATTAAGCGATGTGAGCACGCAAACAAAATATGCCGAGCCGGCTTGCGAATTTCAACGGGTATTTAATCCGGCTTTTATAAAAGGGAAAGCAAAAACTCTCATCCATGCCGCTATATGCCCGATATTGACACTAATGCTCGTTGGAGATAGTCTCCATCCGGAAACTCCGATGCGAACTCCACGCCTCGCGGGTGGGCTGGCGGGCTGTCGAGACCGGTGATCCATCACGCCAAAGCCTCTGCGGCTGCCGCCGAAGGGCTGATCTTGACGCTCCGCGAGGCCAGTCCCACTGCCGGCCAATCCGGTTGGCATTTCCGCCTTTTTCCGATATGAAGACTGCAAACTCTGACTCATGCTTAATTTAATTCTTTTCGGAGATTGGAAAAATGCAGACTCAAAAAGCTGACGCCATTGCACTCGTTGAACTGCTCCTCACCGCCGAGATCTACAACCGTGTCCACAAACTCATGGAGGCCGATCTGCCGCCGGATATCAGGCGCAATTATTTCGACTCGCAGACCGAAGCTGTCCGCAGGCCCATTCTGGTAAGCGGCGCGGATGCCGAAAAGATATGCGGCGCAAAGAATGTCAAACCGATATTAGCCGATCTGCCTTTCGTGGAAATCGATGGGGCCGGCCGCCTGATCCGGCTGGCCGAGTTCGACGCCGCGGCTGCGTGGTTCGCCTCCCAGGACGTCTCGGAAGCGATACGCCAAAACCCCGTGCTGGCCCATTACTACCAGAAATTCGACCCCGATGTGAGTTACCCGGAAGCAAGGGTCGTCAACCAGTCAATCCTCGCCCGCGGCGGTAATCTGCATGCCAGGGTGGAAAAGCTCTACGGCGAGGAATCCGAAGAATTGCTGAAGCTTGTAACTATAAAGCTTCCAGAAGACGTAAGAAACAGCCTCGACGATCTCGTGCTGACAAAAGAGCAACTGGATGAGATCGCAAAAGCAGGCAAGGCCCTCGAACACAGGGACTACCTCAAGAGCATCGGCCTTTTCGAAATCGGGAAAATTCTCTTTGTCGGACCGCCCGGCACTGGGAAAACTTCCTCTGCCCGGGCGCTTTCCCGGTGGTTCGCCCTGCCCCTCCTCGAGGTGAAGCTCTCCATGGTCATCAGCGCCTATCTCGGAGAAACCTCCAAAAATATTGATAACGTTTTCATGCTCGCCAAGAAACTGAATCCCTGTATCCTTTTCATCGATGAATTCGATTTCGTGGCCAAATCGCGGGCCGCAGACGATCACGGCGCCATAAAACGGGCGGTCAACACGCTTTTGAAGGCCATCGACGATATCAGCCTTGTTGAGGACGGCGTACTGCTGATCGCTGCCACCAACTATCCGCAACTCCTTGACCATGCCGCCTGGAGGCGATTTGACAAGGTGATGAGCTTTGTCGTGCCGGACGAAGAGATGAGACGCAGGATTTTCGAAAAGATCTTGAAAAAGGTTGACGCAACGCTCGACCTCGCCGAGCTAGCAAGACTCACCGGCGGATATACCGGCTCAGACCTCCGCCTGGTTGTCCGCGAGGCCGTCTTGAACGCTCTTCTGCAGGACAGAAAAAAAATCACGCAGGCGGACCTCATTCGTGCTGTCGAACAATTCGGGCTAAGAAACTCGGACTGCCTCCAGGACTCAGGGGCAGGTTCTTCCAAGCAGTAACTCATGTCCCTGCTGCTGCCCTAAATCATGAAAAGTTGCCTGAACGAACCGTAGTCCAGCCCCTTGTGGGCGGCCTTTCCCTGGACCCGTAGGATGGGTGGAGCAAAGCGCAACCCATCAGTCCTTTTCGTAACCGTATCCGATAATATCTGATTGCCAATAAATGTTAGCAGCATCGATATAAGTTGATGATAGAAATGTAATATTCTATATAATCAAAACTCTCTCACGTTCTTACATTGAAATTATTAATTCAATATGGTTGGACCTTACGAAGGAACTGCCCAACCTCATCTATTCTTATTACATTTGTGATAAGTGACGCACATGTCTCAATAATCTGGACGCATTACCCATCCACAAGCCTAGATGAACGCATAACAAAATTATTGCATTCCACATTAACATAATCTAAAAGACTTTAATTACGTGGCGCAGGTTTGTCGGAATCATGGCCACCCGGCCGGGTATTGTGAAAGTCATCACAATAACCGGCGCTTGCCCAATACTTTCTTTTGTTGATGGCCTGCAGGAGGAGCTAATGAGTCAAGGAAAAGGTCTGTTAGAAAGATTAGAGCGGAAGGGGTTCTCGCGAAGAGATTTCATGAAGTACTGCGCCACCCTTACCGCAACGATGGGACTGTCCTCAGCGTACGTATCGAAAGTGGCCGCTGCATTGGCGAGCGCTCCCCGCCCGCCCGTTATCTGGTTAGCGCTGGCCGAATGCACTGGTTGCGCTGAAAGCACTCTGCGAACCATGTATCCATGGATCGACGAGTTAGTGCTCGACATCATTTCGCTTGACTATCATGAAACGATTATGGCGCCCTCCGGCGAGGCGGCGGAAAAATCGCTGCATGACTCCGTTACTAAAAATGCCGGGAAATTCATCCTGATCGTGGACGGCGCGGTCCCGACCGGCGATGACGGCAATTTCGGAACAATGGCCGGCAAAACCATGCTGGAGACAGTAAAGGAGATCGGCCCAAAGGCGATGGCTACCATCTGTATAGGCACCTGCGCCTCCTACGGCGGACTTCCCGCAGCCGCTCCGAATCCCACGCAGGCTAAAAGCGTGAGCGAAGTTACCGGGCTCACGACCGTCAATATCCCTGGGTGTCCGCCAAACCCGATAAACCTGGTGGGAACGGTGGTGAATTTCCTGCTGTTTGGCAAGCTGCCCACGCTCGACGACAAGGGACGGCCCCTTTTCGCCTACGGACAGCTCATTCATGACCAGTGCCCCAGACGGTCTCATTTCGAGGCAGGAGAATTCGTGACCAGCTTTAACTCGGAGGAAGCCAGGAAAGCCTGGTGTCTCTACCAGATGGGGTGCAAAGGCCCTGAAACATACAACAACTGCCCCACTGTCAAGTTCAACGATGGGACGAGTTGGCCCGTTCAGGCCGGACACCCCTGCATCGGATGCAGCGAACCCAATTTCTGGGATAAATTCACTCCTTTTTATAAATCATCCTGATCGATTGGGACATTTTGGCGACAAGAAAATAATGATTCGTTTTTTAAATAAGGAGAAACCATTATGGCACGAGTGGTAATAGACCCGATCACCAGGATTGAGGGTCACCTCAAAATAGAAGTGGAAGTGCAGAATGGGAAGGTGACAAACGCATGGAGCAGTTCGACTCTTTTCCGCGGACTCGAGATAATGCTCCAGGGCAGGGACCCCAGGGACGCATATCTTTTTACGCAGCGCGCCTGCGGCGTTTGCACCTATGTTCACGGCCTGGCCTCTATCCGCTCGGTGGACGACGCTCTTGGGGCAAAAGTGCCCGATAACGGGCGGTTGATCCGCAACCTGCTCCACGGCGCCCAGTACGTGCACGACCACCCGGTGCATTTCTATCATTTGCATGGGCTCGACTGGGTGGACATTGTGAGCGCCCTGAAAGCCGACCCGAAGAAGACGGCGGACCTGACGACAAAGGTCTCCCCCAACTGCCCCGGCAGCGGGGTAAACGATTTCAAGGCCGTGCAGGACCGTGTTAAGAAATTTGTCGACAGCGGTCAACTCGGGCCTTTCGCCAACGGCTACTGGGGCCACCCGGCATACAAGCTGCCGCCCGAAGCCAACCTGATGGTGGTTGCCCACTATCTGACGGCTTTGCGGCAACAAGCCCGCACCGCCAGGCTGATGGCCATATTCGGAGGCAAGAACCCGCATATTCAAAGCATGACAGTGGGCGGCGTAACCTGCGCCACCGACCTCACCCCTGACAGGATCGCCGAGTTCAAGTACCTGTGGAAGGAAACAATGGATTTCGTCAACAATGTCTATATCCCCGACGTCCTTGCGGTTGCCTCCTTCTACAAGGATTGGGGCAAGATCGGCGGTACGAAGAACTTTCTGGCCTACGGCGATTTCCCAATGGGACCCAAGGAACCCGACAGCTTTCTGTTGCCGCGTGGAGCGATTTTCAACCGCAATTTGGCCAGGATCGAGCCCGTCGATGTTACCCAGATCACCGAACAGATCAAGCATAGCTGGTACGAAGGCGATCCCAAGGGACTAAACCCGGCCAAGGGCGAAACCAAGCCCAAGTTCGACAAGTATGATCCCGACGCCCGGTATAGTTGGATGAAGGCGCCGCGCTACAAAGGCGAGCCGATGGAAGTGGGGCCGCTCGCGCGCGTTCTGGTTGCCTACGGCAAGGGCGTTCCGGCGGTGAAGGAAAACGTTGACGCGGTGCTGAAGAAACTTGCCATACCTGCTGACGCGCTTTTCTCCACTTTGGGCAGGGTTGCGGCCAGGGCGGTTGAGACCAAGATCATCGGCGAGGCGATGGGGACTATGCTTGGCCAGTTGGTGGAAAACCTCAAGAAAGGCGACCTGAACATCTGCGACGAGAGGACATGGGACCAGATGCCCGCCGAAGGCATGGGCGCGGGGCTGAACGATCCGCCCCGAGGCGCGCTGGGGCACTGGATCGACGTCAAAGACAAGAAAATCGCCAATTACCAGTTGGTGGTGCCGTCCACCTGGAATCTCGGCCCGCGCGATGCGGACGATAAGCGAGGTCCTCTCGAGGAGGCGCTGATGGGCACCCCGGTTGTCGATCCCAAAAGGCCCGTGGAGATCCTTCGCACCGTGCACTCGTACGACCCCTGCATCGCCTGCGGCGTGCATGTGATCGACACCCACAGCAACGAAGTCTATAAATTTGAAGTTGTCTAAGACAGGTTTTTGGGATACGTATGGGGAGTCCGGACCGCACGTTGTGTGCGGCCGGGGTCCCTTTTTTGCAGCCGGACGGTTTCAGGCGGGCGTTTATGTATGTTTGATAAACACATACTGGTGCTGGGGGTTGGAAACATTTTGCTGGGCGACGAAGGGACCGGGGTTAGGCTAATCCAGAAACTCGAAGAGGAATACGTCTTTTCGGAAAACGTAGAACTCTACGACGGAGGGACCCTGGGGCTCAAGCTCCTCGAACCCATCTGCCGGTCCGACTTTGCGATAGTGGTGGATATAGTCCGCGCCGGCGGCGCCCCGGGCGCCATATACCGCATCGAGGAAAAGGATTTGTCCAGGAAAATCCCTTACAAGAGCTCGCTTCACGAACTGAATATCGTGGAAACCCTCATTTATGCCGAAGAGCTTGGAAACAAGCCCCAGACGGTTGTGATCGGAATCGAGCCCGGAGACTATACATCATGGAGCACCGAACTCACCGGACCTGTCCGAAACCGGATGGAGGATTTTGTGGCGGCGGTCCTGGGGGAGATTGAAAATGCGGGAGGCGCCTGGAAAAAAGCTGAACAACCTGTTAAGATCGGGCGAGTGGTGTAAGCATCCATTCGCGGGGACCTTACGTCCATCCACTGACCATCGTTCGCTGATTACGTGAAAGCGAAGACTCGATAAATCTCTAAAAAAAGGAAAGTGAAAATGTGCCTGGCCATTCCGGGTGAAATCGTAGAGATAGACGATGGAGTTGCAACTGTGCGGATTGCAGGGTCGATCCGAAAGGCGTCCCTTCTTCTTCTGCCTGAAGAACCCAAACCGGGAGATTATGTCATAGTTCATGCGGGATTTGCGCTTCACGTGGTCGACCCCGAGGAAGCCATGGAATCACTTCGCCTCATTCACGAGCTGGCTTCCTTCGCAGACGAAGAACTTGCATGAAAAAAATTATCATTTCCGTCCTTGGCCACGACAGGCCCGGGATTATAGCTGCGGTTTCAGAGGTGCTTTTCCGCAATGGATGCAATATGGAGGACGTTAGCCAGAGCATACTCCAGACCGAGTTCGCCGGCGTTTTCATCGCCTCCCGTCCGGACGAGCTGACGGCCGGTGAACTCAGCGGCCGCCTGCGTGAGAAGCTCGATCCCATGAGCCTTTCGGTCCTCCTTCGCGAAGTGGATGCCGCTGGAGTTTGGGAGGCCCCGCCCAGCGAGCCTTTCGTCATAACTACAATGGGACCCGACCGCCCCGGCCTCGTCGCAGGCATAACCGAACTGCTGGCGCGCTTTGGCGTTAATATCTCAAATCTAAAAGCGGTTTTCAGGGGTGGAGACAATCCTCACGAAAACACGATGATATACGAAGTGGACATTCCCCTCGCAGTGGACCAGAACCTTTTCCGCGAAGCGCTCTATGAACGAGGGAGGGAACTGGGCCTCGATGTAAGTCATCAGCACAGGGAAATTTTCGAAGCCATCCATAGGGTCTGACCGGCGGACAATCACATGCTTACTCACATGGAAGTGCTTTCCACACTCGAAATGCTCAAAAACGAGCATCTCGACGTCCGGACCGTTACTCTGGGCATAAGCCTTTTAGATTGCGCGAGCGATGAGCCGGCAAGATTCATCGACAGGATGAGCTCTAAAATCGCCGCCATTGCCCGGGACCTTGTAAGGGTTTGCGACCAGGTGGCGGTTCGATATGGCATCCCGATTGTGAACAAGCGCATTGCGGTAAGTCCCATTGCGGTCGCCGCATGTTCATGCGCGCCCGACCGGATGGTCGAGGTCGCCAGGGCGATGGACCACGCTGCAAAGGGAGTCGGGGTCGATTTCATCGGCGGGTTCAGCGCGCTTGTCGAAAAAGGTTTCACCAGGGGGGACCACGCCCTCATCGAGGCCGTCCCCGAGGCGCTTGCGGTGACAGAGCGTGTCTGCTCCTCGGTAAATGTGGCATCCACCCGTGCAGGCATCAATATGGATGCGGTCTACCTCATGGGAAAAACGATAAAAAGGGCCGCCGAGCTTACCGGGGAGCGCGACGGAATCGGGTGCGCAAAGTTGTGCGTGTTCGCAAACATCCCCGAAGACGTTCCTTTTATGGCCGGCGCCTATCTCGGTGTGGGCGAACCGGACTCCGTCATAAACGTAGGCGTGAGCGGTCCCGGCGTGGTCAAGAAAGCTCTGGATCGCGCGCGTCAGGCCAATCCCCGGCTTGACTTGGGACAAATATCTGAAATAATTAAACATACTGCCTTCAAGGTGACAAAAGTCGGTGAACTGATAGGCAGGCGTGTGGCCCACGATCTCGGGGTCCCATTCGGAGTGGTTGACCTCTCTCTTGCTCCGACCCCCAACGTCGGAGACAGTGTTGGGGAGATCTTTCAGAGCATGGGGCTTGGCAGCATCGGCGTTCCGGGCACAACCGCCGCCCTGGCGCTCATAAACGACGCGGTAAAAAAAGGAGGGGCGTTCGCAAGCTCTTACGTAGGAGGCCTGAGCGGCGCCTTTATTCCGGTGAGCGAAGACCTCAATATTGCGCAATCGGCCCGGCAGGGATTTCTTTCCATCGAAAAGCTCGAGGCGATGACAAGCGTTTGCTCGGTCGGACTCGATATGATCGCCCTGGCCGGAGATACTTCAGCCGAAACCATTGCCGCTATCATAGCCGATGAGATGGCGATAGGGGTGATAAATAGAAAAACAACGGCTGCAAGGCTTATTCCGGTTCCGGGTAAAAAAGTGGGAGACAAAGCCCATTTCGGCGGCCTGCTCGGAGAGGCGCCAATTATACCGGTGCCGGGAACGGACAGCTCCGGGGAGTTCATCTCCCTCGGGGGCCGCATCCCCGCCCCGACGCAAAGCCTTACCAACTAACACTATTACGTTAAGTGATGATGGAGAGCGTGATAAACGGCCACAATCTAGGTATGTATGTGCTTACTTGCCTCTGAAAACTACTTCCCAAGGTATTTCCCCTTTTCCTCCACCCATCCGCGCCCTCTACTGCCCCTTTTCATACGGCGTGACTAGCCTGGATTTCCACGGAGC
>PLSV01000172.1 GCA_003165235.1 Syntrophobacteraceae bacterium | reverse complement strand
CCGCGCCTGCCGCGATAGTTTTCTTTTTGAATCGCATATTAAGCCTCGGTGAGCAATCAGCCTCAGGGTGCAGGGCCTCACAAGGCGGATGGAAGCTCACCCGCGCCGCCTGCGGGAAGACAAATCTAGTATGAGTCAGGCTATGGGAAAAATCAGGAGCAAGGCGCTGGGATCGGTGGGGCGCGAATGCATTGGTTGGAAATGACGATACTGCCGGGAAGTCCCACTGTGAGATGTGGGCGGAAGTCGGAAAGGTCGGCGGTATGCCTCCGGATGACGCCTGGGTTCACATCGCCGTAAAGATTGCAGACTCCAGCTATGTCCAGGGGAGGCGCGCGGACCATAACGGCGTCTGCGTCCAAATGGACCAGACCGCGCATATGCCAGACCACAACCTCTCCGGTTGCCGAATTTTTCCAAAGGATGTCAGGAGACCCGACTCCATCGAAATCACCAATTTCAATGATATTCCAGGGAGGGGGGAGGGTTTCCATAGTCTCCGCGCCTAAACGGAGCCTTCCCTTCATATTCCAGACGATGGTCTCTCCGGTCTGCGGATTTCTCCAGAGAATGTCCGGGCTGCCATCCCCGTTGAAATCTCCCACCCCCACAATGTTCCATGGGCTGCCCAACCCGGTGATCGTATCCTGGCCTATGACGGTCGACCCGTCCAGGTACCATATCCGAACGTAACCGGTTGACTTATTCCTCAGAAGAATGTCAGGGCTTCCGTCTCCATTGAAATCTCCCACCCCGACGACGTCCCAGGTGGAATCGGGCGATGACTCAAACTGCTGTTCGGCAACCAGGGTATTGCCGCGCATGTACCATACCGCCACGTCCCCGGTTGCCTGATTTCTCCACAGAATATCCCGGCATCCGTCCCTGTTGAAATCCCCTACGCCCGCGACATTCCAGCCCGGACCGCTTACCAGGCCTGCCGCCGCAGAGGAAGGCAATAAGGCCGCCGTGATGAGCAGGACCCAAATTGAGATGAATCTGCACTTTTTCATGTCGATCTTTATCCTACCATCAGCGCTCTTCGGGTTGAAGTGTAATTGTCTGCACGAGGCGCTTTGTTGTCAAGGCGGATCGAATATGAAAAAGAGTGAGCGGCGCATGGTCGCGCGGGTCACTTGCGATCGAAATAGGGATTTTTCCCGCTCACCGAGAGAGGAATGCCCAGCACCAGGTCCCAGTCCACCAGACCCAGATCGCGAACCGCCACACCCACCCGGTACATGATTCGGCTGTCCACATTATGCAGGCTGGCGGTTTTGACGGCGGAACCGAGGGCGATACCCATATCGATAAGACGATAAGCACATATAGGCCCTCTGAATTCAACCTCTACCGGTTCCTTTTGGATCAGGTCCTGACATCTCGTAAACCCGCACGCCCCGCAATCCAGACTGCAGGGGGCGGCATTTTTTAAACCGATCAGCACCAGGGCGTCACTGTTTGCGATATTTTCGCCGTCGCGGTCAAAATGGCCTTTGCCTGACTTTTGTCCATAGGCCTTCATGGCCTCGCCGATCCTGTTCAGGTCTTCGCCCCCTATGATTTTTACCTGCACGTAGTTCACTCCCTGGCTTTTGGGCGCGGTGACGGCCGAAACGGCCATCAATTGAGCAACCAGGTTAACGCCGTTCAACTCATTCATAGGCGCCTTCCTCCTCGGGATGGACTAGTGGAGTAAAAGCAGGCGGCCGGCCGGGGCGGAACATAATGTCCGCCCGTCCGGTCAAACTTTACGTTTTTATTGGGTCAATTCAAAGATAGAGGTTTTTGGGTCAAATACTCCCCATGTATTCAAGGCTTGCTCGAGTTCCTTATACTGAATTGCCGCTTCTTTCAGGTCTTTGCCCTCCATGGTGGCCTCGATGGCCTGTTTGAGAGCGACCACACCCGCTTTCAGGCCGCCGGGATGTCCGTGCATGGCGCCTCCGGCGCCAATGATTACGTCAGTGCCCAGATCGTGCATTATAGTGGGGACCATTCCCGGATATAGACCCGCTGCTGGCAATGGGAAAGTTGGTTTCAGATGGTGGAGTTTTGAAAGCAAAGTTTGGGCTGTGCGAATATACCGCTCACGGATAGCCGGCACCTTGCCGTAGGCCGCAGCATACACCACGATATCCGCGCTGTCCAATCTCTGAAATTTGCCCAACGCCAGGTGTGAAGAAATGCCGGTATAGGGCGACATGTAATGGGCGCCTGCGTAGCAGGGGTGAGAGAGAATGGGCACATTCACCTCGGGCATGTCGGCCAGCATGGCCATTGTGCCGTAACCGGCTGCGTGCACGTTCACCATGAGAGCGTTGGCGCCCAGTTCAACGGCGCGCCGTGCTTTAGACATCATCCTGTCCGGACGATCGGTGACGTTTATGAAATACAAGCTCTTGTTGCCCGTTTCCTGCTCGGCTTTGAGCCCGGCTTCCAGGCAACTCTCAAGGCGCTGCTCGAATGGCGCGTGCTCGGGATCGGCGATGAGTTCATCGTCTTTGATCAGTTCCACGCCCGCCCGGGCCAGTTCTCCATAAATCCTGCCTGTGACTTCGCAAGTGGTGCCTGTGCACGGCTTGATCATGCCCAGAATGAGAGGTCTCTCCGGCACACCCATCAGTTCCCGCAAGCCCTGCACTCCAAACTGGGGGCCCGAGAAACCTTGGACAAAACTTTTGGGCATATCCAGGTCCAGCAGTTTTATCTTGCCTGCCATGGAGATGTTGCCCAACACTGAGGAAAGCATCTCCGCAATTTGGTGTCCGAAATTCTTCCATGGAAAGGCGATCTGCACGATAAGCGCCTTTTCCTTCTCATCCTCAGGCCATGCGTCCTCCCAGGACGGGATGGTATACACACCCACCACCCTGCCAACGTGGCGGCGCCGTACTTCAGGCGTCTCGTCAGGGACCGGGACCCATGTGCCCGTGGTCTGCTCCACGGCGATAGCGCCCGCACGCCGCAGCCAGTCGGCTGTCTTAGCCCACATGGCGTACGTAGCAATTACAAACTCCTCGCGATCAAGAGATTCGTGTTGACAAAATAAAATCGGATCGTAATCAACTTTCATTTCATCCCCCTATATAATCGAAATTACCAATGCCAACCGTCTTTGCCAATCCGCTGCCACACGTCAACTGAAATTCCATTTCCTGAAAGGAGAACCTCCATCGTCTATGCGGACTGCACAGGTTGGTATAGTTCGATAGTTACGTCGTCCGGACCATGAAAGTAGCAGACTGTCGGTCCGTTTTCTCTGCTTTGCAAAGGCGGCGAGTTGAAACGATAACCCAGCGCCGATATTTTCTCGTATTCATGCTCGATGTCGGTCACCAAAAAGCATATATGCACCAGGCCCGTTTGGTTCTGTTTTACCGGACCCGAAGAGGAATTCTTGTTTGCGTAGTCCACCAACTCTATCCTGACCTGCCCCTTCTTGAGAACGCACACGTCCAGGTCCGCATTCTCCACACCGCTTATGCGGCTGGGGAATTCACCTTTGTGATGGGCCCGATAGTCCAGCTCCATGCCCATAACCCTGGTGTAAAAACCAACCGACTCCTCGATATTTTTCACTCCAATAGCCACGTGCAAAAAGTTCCCGATCATGTCGCCGTCCGCTGTGCGCAGGTGGTTATTTCCAATTCTTGCTCTGGTAATCAGCCACGCGCCGGTAAATTCCACTTTCAATCAGCAGGGCCACAGTATCGGAAAATATCTCATACCCCTCGCTATACATCCAGTGGTTGCCCATATTGGGCTCGATCTTCGCCGAACTGTGAACTGCCTGAGCGACGCCATCCTCCACGGAGCTGTAGACGCCGCAGCCGGCCGCTCCAAGTATAGCCGCGCCAAGAGCCGTACACTCCGCCTCCTGCAATGTCTCCACAGGTCTACCGTAGATATCGGCCTGGATTTGGTTCCAGACTTCTGATTTGCTTCCTCCGCCGGTAACGCGGATCACTTCAAATGGTTTGCCCAGCACCTCCTCCATACTTTGAACCACGAGGTTGGTCGCCAGGGTGATTCCCTCCAGAACGCCTCGAGCCATGTCCCGGCGGTCGTGAAAAAGGGAAAGTCCCAGGCTCACACCCCTGGCGTCATGGTTGTATTTAGGCGTCAGAATGCCGTAGAGAAAGGGAAGAAAGAGAAACCCCTTCGATCCGGCCGGCGCCTTGCCCGCCTCAAGCGTGATCAGGTCATATACATCCAGCCCCAGATCCAGGGCCGCGCGTTTCTCGGGTTGTCCGTAGACGTCGCGCCACCACTTCAAAGTCGAACCGGCGGTAGCGTAGAGACCTTCCATGTCCCACTTGCCTGGAATGCCCGAACCGCCCATCAGGACTTTTTGTCCGGGGTCCTCTTTGCGTGAGTCGATGTGGGCCACCATCACCATTGATGTGCCTATGGTGATCTCGGCCATTCCCTCCGCCATGACCCCCGATCCAATCGCCGCGCACTGCTGGTCGCCGGCCCCCATGGCAAGGGGCGTCCCGGGAGCGAATCCCGTCTGGGCCGCCGCTTCGGCTGAAATCACTCCAACCTGCTGAGCTGGCTTTCCCATGGGAGGCAGCTTGTCCAGGGGAAGGCCGATTAGGTCGCATAACTTTTCGCTCCAACTGAGACGCTTCACATCCATCAGGCCGTCAAGGGTTCGGGAGGCTGGATCCGTACACAGTCCTTCTGCTCCCAGCTTGTGCAGAAAATACTCCTGGCCGTTGAGAAACTTGTAAGTGGCGTCAAACAGGGCGCGCTGGTTGTCGATTATCCATTTTATTTTGGGATATGCCCAGATAGCGGTCGGAGTCATGCCCGTTATGCTGCAGTATTCCGCCGCCCCGATCTCGGAAACAATCCACTCCACTTCCTTGCCGGCCCGCATGTCCGAGTGGACTATGGAGCATGTCAGCGGTTTCAGATTCCGGTCCACAGGCAGGAATGTGCCTCGCTGGCTGGATAGGCCTATAGAGGATATATCCCTGGGGTTTATGCCGGCAGCGACGATCGCTTCGCGGCATGACTCGCAGATCTTGGGCCACATGGCCTCCACGTCCTGTTCCATCCAGCCGGGATAGGGAAACAGGCAGGGGTATTCTCGATAACCCAGGCCCACGGGTCTTCCTGCGGTGTCCACTATAAGGGTCTTCGCTCCCGTTGTGCCGATGTCAAGGCCGACGATATATCGCTTGTTGCTCATTGGCTTCCCTCGTTACCATCTATTAGGATGCGAATCTGATTGCGGGGCTGGCGGCCCCGGGGTCCCGGAACTCATGTCGTCGTTTCAAGCCGGAACGTCTCCGCTCAGTTCGGCCAAATGCTTGAAAATCTCCAGCATTGGTCCGTCCAGTATTTCTTTCCTCTTTTCATAAATGGCGTGGTAGGCTTTATGGTGTTGAGCCGTCGGATTGTATCGGGCTTTTTGCGCCACCCACTGGCTGGTGCTCTGTTTGAGGTCCTTGATCTCTCCCACGCCGTATGCCGCCAGGAGGGCGTTTCCCAATACCGCCCCCTCGCTCCTCTTTAAAGTTATATAAGAGGCGTCCAGCACGTCGGCCTTGATCTGATTCCAAATGGGACTGTTGGCGCCCCCGCCGGTGCACACTACTTCCTTTATCTCAATGCCCTGCTCGCGGAAAAGTTTGACCCAGGCCAGATACTCAAAAGCAATGCCTTCTAGCATCGAGCGCCACATGGATCCTGCGTTGCTGGAGCCGAAAAGGCCCAGCCAGGCCGCGCTGGCGTTCGGAAGGGAGGCGTCCCCGCCCTGTAGATAGGGAAAAAACAGGGAGCATTTGGAGCCAAGAGGCGTTTCCCCGGCCAGCTTGTCCATCCGTTGGAAGAACTCGTGATCCCCATGCCCCGTCATCACCTCTTCCTTGAACCACCCCAGGCTCAAACCTCCCGCGCGTATATAACCCCAGTAGAGAAACTGGTCCTCCATGGTGGACATGGCGTAAACGATTCCGGGCCTCGTCGTGATAACTTTATTCATCCTGTCGACATTGACCGTAAATATGGAGGCCGTTCCCGTCACGTCCGAACAGCAACCCAAATCTGTTACTCCTGAACCGAGAATGGACTGCATGATGTCGCCCGAACCGGCCACAAGCGGTATTCCTTCACGCAAGCCCAGCTCATGGGCCGCTTCTTTGCACAGCGCGCCCACCACTTTGGCCGGGTTGACCACCTCGGGCAGCAATTCTCTGGGGAGCCCAAGAAGGTCAAGCTGGCGCTGTGACCAGTCGCGCCGCGACGCGTCGTAACCTATGATCCACCCTGAAAGGTTTCCCCAATCGAGGTATGCCTCAGTTGCATTGAAACCACCCAGCTTTCCCATCACGAAATGAGAGTTGGTCACCACTTTCTTACTGGCGGCGATCAAATCGGGTTGATGCTTCAGCAGCCATTTGAGCATCACCGGCGGCATATAGGTCCCAACTTCACAGTTGCCGCTTTCTTCGATCCAAACAGGCTCCACGCTTTGAGAGATCTCCTGGGCCTCGGCCGCAGAACGGCCGTCAAGATAAAGCATATAGGGCCCGGTAGCGTTCCAGCCTTCATCGATAGGCACGATGCCGCAGATGATGCCGCTGCAGGAGATGCCCTTCACCTCCTTAGGGTCCACCTTGCCCTTTTGAACGCATTCCGCGATGCCCTCCGCCGCCGCTCTGTAAAACTGGTTGGCGTCCATCTCAGCCCAACCGGGCTTCGGATACAAAATCTGATGGGCGCGGAAGGCTTCGGCGACCAGCCTGGAATCATCGGCATATATTGCAACCTTGGTCCCCTGGGTGCCGCTGTCAAACCCTATGTAATAGCTGCTCATCGACGCTCTCCCCTGTTCCCGTGACAATGCTTGAGACAACTGCCCGATGTCCTGCTTCCCTTTCACGGATGGATCACAGCCGGAAATTTGTGTTAAAAGCCTACACTCCGTGCAATTTGTTAACTTTGGCGATCATATTGTCCATGCACTCCTGGGGCTTTGCTGTCACGCCCGCCACATACTTGGAAATCTCCGCGCCCGCAAGGGCCAGATACTCATTGTAGGTCGGCATCTTGGGTCCGACATCCCAGCCGTTCAGGTACTTGGCAAGCTCTATCTCCTGGACCCACAAATGCTGCGCCTTGCGGAACGTAGAGTCGGGAGTCATCCAGCCGCGTTTGCGGGCCTCTTCGAGATTGGCCGTGCGCACAGGAGTGCCATAGAATTGTTCGAAAGCACCCCACTGGGCCTTGGCGCTGGTGGCCCACAAGATGAACAGCCAGGCTTTCCTTTGTTCTTTTTCGGGCAGCGCTTTGGGGACGGACAGGCCGGCAGGCCCCATCTCGTAACCGTGAATGCCCGTATGGAATTTGGGAACAACGGCGTAGGACGTTTTGCCGCAAGCCTGGGACTCTTTGGGGTCTTCGACGAAGGGGGCAAACTCGCCACAGTTTCTCTGAATCACCAGTTTACCGGTGGAATAAGCGGTGCCCAGCCCGCCCCAGTCCCACGTCAGTACATCGGGATGCATAATCTCCTTGAGCTTTTTCAGAAATTCCAGGGCTTCTACCCCTATTTGGTACTCCTCCTTTTTGGCAAAGAAAGGCCCGGGGTTGCGCGAACCGAGAAAAGGGTCTTTTATGTTGGCAAAGCCCTCTCTTGGAACTCCCAGGCCGGTAAGCGTCGAATTGAATTCGCTTACGATCGGCCAGTCCTGCGCATAGTGCAGACCGAGGGGCGCATCGATTTCCGTGCAATTGGCCTTTAGGAATTTACACATGTCGAAGACTTCGTCCCAGGTCACCTCTTCACCCAGCTTCATCGGTTTTCCGGTTTTGTCCTGGTACTTCGGACCGTATTTGTCGAAGATGTCCTGGCGATAAAACATGATGCCTTGGGCATGGTCATAGGGCAGAGAAATCACCCTTTCGGGTTCGTAGTATATGGAGCAGGCATTAAAAAACATTGGCTGCCACGATCCGAAGAGATCGCCGTTGGCATCGGGAACGTCGGGTAATTCCGAAATCTTGGACTTTCCGGTTTTGAGATCTATGAATTTATCGACCGGCTGCCAGAAATCACACGCTACACATCCGATGGGGCGGCACTGGCAATAGTTCACTATGTACTCCGGCTTGCCGCTGCGCAGGTCGAGGAACATCTTCTCCTTGAGTTCGTCCATGGCATGAAGGGTGAACTCGGCCTTCATGCCGGTGAGTTTTGTGAATTCCTCGGCCGTCGCCTTGATGCCCAGTGAAGGGGGGGTGTTTTCGGTCAAGATCTTTACGGTCTCCCCTTCAAATTGCCGCCATTTGGCCGCCTCGCTCGGAGAAGCCAACGCTTTCTCTATCCAGGCCGGGAGCATGGCTGTTCCAGCTGCCGCCGCCAAACCCAACTTCACAAATGTCCGTCTTTCAATTTCCTTCATTGCTAACCTCCCCATTAGATGGTTTTACGTTGTGGCCGTCTACTGACCGTTGGCCGCACACCCGCTGACGTCATCCATTGGATGGATGATTGAGTTAGAGGTCTTGGCATTGAACAACTGGATCTTGTCCGGTGGAAGTTCTACAAATACCCGATCGTCGGGTTCAACGTTGAAGCCTATGTCTGCGCGCACCTTGATCCTTTCGCCGCCCAGCATGACGTCTACGATCATGTATGAGCCCAGAGGTTCGGTGATGTATATCTTGCCGGCCATGTCCTCCTCACTGGTCCTTTCTGTTTTGAGGATGATGTGTTCGGGACGCGCCCCAAGAATCACCTCCAGGTCCTGCTGAAACTTCGTCCCTGACGCTATAATCTGAGACCTGAGTTTTTCGGACACTTTCAGCGTAAAGCCGTCAAATTTCAGGACCCATTTATCGCCCTCCAAAGTCTGCAACGAAGGCAAAAAGTTCATGGGAGGGTCGCCCACGAAACCGGCGACAAAAGTATTGACCGGCTTATTGAAGATGTTTTGCGGGGTGTCGAACTGCTGCAGTTCGCCAAGGTTCATAACCGCAATGCGGTCGGCCATGGCCATCGCCTCGGTCTGGTCGTGAGATACGTAAATGAAGGTCTGGTTCAGTTCCTTGTGCAGGTGCTTGAGCTCGCCGCGCATGTGGCTCCTGAGTTTGGCGTCCAGATGAGATATAGGCTCGTCCATCAGAAACACTTTGGGCTCCCGGACGATGGCCCGGCCTATGGCCACCCTCTGCTTCTGTCCGCCGCTCAACTGACGGGGATAACGATCCAGAAAACTTTCGATCTCCAATATTTCTGCAGCCCGCCGCACCTTTTGATCGATTTCCGGACCCGGGGTCTTCCTTACCCGCAGAGGGTAGGCCATATTTTCGAAGACTGTCTTGTGGGGGTAGAGGGCATAGGTCTCAAAGACCATGGCGATGTCACGTTTGGAAGGATGGGTATCGTTTACTACCACGCCGCCGATGGATATCTGACCGCGCGTTATGTCCTCCAGGCCCGCGATCATCCGCAATGTTGAAGACTTTCCGCATCCCGAAGGTCCCAGCAGAACTAGGAATTCTTTGTCGTTGCAGCACAGGTTCAGCTTCTTGACCGCCTCCACCGAGCCGTATTCCTTCACCACATCTTTTAATAGAACTTCTGCCATTTGGCTTGCTCCAGTTCCAAATTAATCACAACGTTAGCCGCGCATGGCGCCCATGGTGAGCCCCGTTACCAGTGACTTGCGTATAATCAACCCCAGAACCACCATCGGAATTATCATCACCAGACCCCCTGCCATGATTTGCCCCCAGAGAATGGAAGTGGCGCTGGCCAGTTCTCCGATCCCTATGGGTAAGGTCTTCGTCCGGCCGCCGCCCAGTATCAGGGCGAAGAGGTAATCGTTCCAGGCGAACATGCTGCACAGAATGACTGTAGCGCCCACGCCCGGACGGATCAGTGGGAAAACCACGTCTATGAAGGCGCCGATGCGGCTCTTGCCGTCAACGTAGGCAGCTTCCTCCAGTTCACTGGGTATGGCGTCGATAAACCCCCTCATCAGCCATATGGAAAAAGGAAGATTGAAGGTTACGTAAGCCAATACCAATCCAACCATGGAGTGCAATATCCCAAAGGTTTGCCACATGACATAAAGAGGGACCATCACCGCAATGGGAGGGGCCATCCTGGTGCTGATCACCCAGAAATAAAGATGCTTCTTGCCAGGGATGCGCGCTCGAGACAAGGCATAGGCGGCCGCCAGGCCAACCGGCACCGATATGATCACCGAAAGCGCGGTGGCTACAAAGCTGTGCAGCAGATGAGCCAGGAATGGACCGTGCAGGAAAATCTCTTTAAACTGTGTCAGAGAGGCGCTGAAAAAGAAAAGAAACTTCATCAGACCCCACCAGTCGCCGATCGCAGGCAGGGTGAAGATATCACCGGTCCCCTTGAAAGAAGATGAGATCATGAAAATAATGGGGACAACCGTCCAAAGCACAAACAATCCGATGACCAGCCCCTTACGAACTTGTTTGAGCCTGGAGCTATGCATGGTTTTCTCCTTTTTGCTCTTTGAGCAGGATGTTGGACGCCAGCAGGGCGCAGACTATAATGGCCACCAGCAGGGTAAAACCGATGACCGCCCCCATGCCGATGTTGAATTCCCGAAACGATTTGAAATAAAGATAGATGGGCAGAGTATTGGTGGCGTCGGCGGGGCCACCGCGCGTCGTGATCAGATTGTTGTCGATAAAGCGCATGCAGTCCATGAAACGGAGCAGAAAAGCTATGAGCAGAGATGGCCTGAGGTAAGGGAGCGTCACGTTTATGAACACTTGCCAGGGACTGGAACCGTCCACGTGGGCGGCTTCGATCGTGTCTCTCGGTACGCTTTTCAAACCGGCCAAAAGGATCAAAACGATTAGAGGGGTCCACTCCCAGGTGTCCATCCCCACCAATGCCCAAAGGGCTGTTGAAGGGTTGCTCAGCAGACTGCCGGACGAATAGATGCCCAGAGTTTTAAATATCCAAGCGTAGAGTCCGTAGGAAGAGTTGAGCAGCAGGTTGAACAGGTGTCCCACCACCACCGGCGCCACCATCATGGGAATCATTATGACGGTGACAATTAGCCCTTCTCCCTTGATGTCGTTTAACAACAGGGCAATGCCCAGTCCCAATCCCATCTGCAGGACCATGCACGTTGCGACATATTTGAATAAAAGCCACCAACCCGTGTAGACTGAGGGATCCAAAAACATTTTTCCCCAGTTGGACCAGCCCACGAATACATCGGATGCTCCAGGGGCAAATTGAACCTTCATAAACGAGATGTAGATCATCCAGAAAAACGGAAACAGTGTTATTACCGCCAGTATGATGACTGCAGGAGAAAGCCACCAGACGTACCAGGGGAACTTGTCCACCAATTTTTGATAAAGAGATGAGGGTGGCGCGGCTGACGAAAAGTCTGCCGGGCCGGGGACCGTCATCGAGATTGGGGAAGCGTTTTTAAGCGACAAGGAGAACTCCTTCCCGAATTCAGCATTGTTTGCCCAGGACCGCGTCATACATAGGCCTGTAACGGGCGTTGATTCGCGCCGGCTCACGCGATGCAAGCGCGGTGAACAAGGCGTCCACTACCGACAAATGCTCTATGCGTGTAGCCAGTAAGTCATTGCGGAAGCGTGACTCTCTGGACTTCATGACAAGTTTGATGTCGACAATCTTTGCAAAAAATGACCGGGGGTTGTTGGTCACGCCAATGATGGTGGCGCCTGCCGTCTTGGCCGCCTGAGTTGCTTCTATGATGTCTCTGGTGTCACCGGAACGGGAAAAAGCGAAAAGGACATCTCGGGGACCGAGCAGACTGGCCCTCATGACCTGAAAATGGATGTCGGTCTCCGCCATGGCGTCCAGGCCGGCAAAGTAGAACTTGTCCGCGGCGACTATGGCCGAAGTCCGTGAAACCGAAAGGGCTATGATCAACACCTTCGCGGCATTCTTAAGCGCCTGGTAGGCCCTTTCCATTTCGGCATAATCCAGCACCTGCAAGGTTTCCTGAAGACTTTGGATGGTGATGTTGAAAACCTTGTGAGTTATGGCCTCCATGTCGTCGTCTGGCTGCACCGGCTCCATCGGAACGCCTTCAAGCACTACACCTTGCCGGGCCATATCAATCCTGAAGGATCTGAATCCGGGATAATCGAGCACCCGGCACAGCCTGAAAACGGTGGATTCACTCACGCTGCTCTCCGCCGCAAGTTCGGAGATCGTCATTTCCGCAACCCTCTGGGGATTGTCCAAAATGAACTGCGCCGTCTTTTTCTCCGCGTTATTGAGCGATCGGAGCAAGTTCTCGATTCTTAACAATACTTCGGCTTTCGCAGCAGGCATTACGGTCCTCCATCAGACGGTTGAAAGTGAGGCTAGTGAAAAAAATTTCTTTTGTCAAGCAAGATTTTAAAAAAAAGTTTCTTTATCTTGCAGGCCTTACCCATGCGCTCCTCAACCCAAAATCTTACTGAACATTTTTCAGCCGAATATGGAAAATGTTAAAATAAACGAGCGGTTGCTACGGGGCTGCAGTCAGGAAAGCCACTCAAATCTTCGGCGGCGGGCCTTCGGTGGCTTCTTTTCACCTTCACCGCGATTGACAGGCAAAGGATCACCCGCCGCTCACCTTCCACTGCGTTTAGTAACTCAGCCGGAAACGAAGGCTGTATACCTCGACAGGACCCCTGTCCGTGTTCCCTGCAAAAATTCGCCATCTGCATACGCCCGCAGCCCCCGGGCGAATTGGGAACCGAAATACACTCCATATACCTGGGTGACCTGCCGTCCCGGGCTGTTTCGAAAAGTCAGGCTGTTAGCGCCCTCGTATGGTCTGTGAAAGGGAGGCATGTTCTGATATATGTTGTCGTATTGCGCTCCCAGAAGTTTGGGGGGCCAATCGGGAGGGTCTTGAGGTTTTTCCTCGGAGCAGTCCTTGCGGGAATCGGCGACGGCGCCCTCGGGCTCGGCTGCCCAAACATCCCCTGGACTGCTCCTGCGGCGATAACAGCCAAAACCATCAGGATTGCCGGATACAACTTTTTGAAATCCGGCATAACTGGCTCCACATTGAACACGCGCCTGGCAATACGCGGGCATCCCCGTAAAGGTCATCCGTTCCGGATTGGCGGACGACTCTCAGTGCAGTGGCTGAGGCTGACAGGATAGCCTGCAAAAGCATAACCTCGGGCGGGATGCGACGAAGGCCATTCTCATATAGGCAATTATCCACCTCATAGGAATAATATTTCATCCGGTCAAAGCGATAAACAGGGATTCGAGGGCAAACCTGGCGACCGTTTCACCCCAGTTCGAGCGGGCTGATGCGTTTGTTTGCACACTCGACGCAGTGAGTTCGCCTTTCCTTAGATACCCTGAGTCGCGCAGTTTTTGGAAAACCTCGCACTGGGACATCCGGTCCGGATCGTAATTAATGAGGACGTTTCCAGTAACCGGATTTGCGCTCACATATAGAATGCCTTCATATTCCATGAGTTTTGCCGCAATTTCCCTCGCTCTCACCCCGGACCCCTTTGTCTCTGGGATGCGGATCCTTATCCGGCCATCGATTGCATGAAAATAATTTGTCGAGATCATGGCGATTCCTCCTTCCTTCGTATAGTCCGAAATCGCGCCCTTCCAATGCGGGCGGATTTCGCCGTCTTCATTTCCGCGGCGTTGCAGACCTCGGGCAAAACGCTCTGCGCCACGGTCATCTGTGATTTACGAATAAACTGCCTGGGAGGAGAAAGGGTCTAACTGGCTGCTTTAAAAGAAGCAGAACAGAACGCCTGTCACCTTCCGCTTTTGCCGGTTGTGGAAGAAGCGGTCAGGTGAGGCGGCGGGGAGGGGAAACTAAGACTCGCGCATCACTGACACAACTTCCACACAGTTCCTGGGCCGCCACAACTCGGAGGCCGGCCGTCGTTTTCTTCCATATGCTCCAATTCCATTCAAATGTTTCCGATTAGACCGGGAGAAATAAAAAAACCTCTTTCCCTCAGCCGTAAGCGTGGAAGAGGCGAAAACCACCGCAGTGTTCGGTGGTCTATCGCTTAACCCAACATGCCCCGCTCGTCCAAGTTTTAGCACCGTAAGCCGTAAGAGGCGTTCTTGCCTCAGCCACCTTAGGCAAACCCTTAATCCGGGAGTGCCTGTTCTACCCTTCGTTCCGCATCTCTGGATGCTTATGGGCAGTGGCCTGTGTGCTCACGGGAGCCTCACCTACCGAGGGCCGAATACAATCGGTCACTCTTTAACCCACTTAAGTAAGTTTATCTCAATCCGATGTCAAGGTAAAATTCAACTTTTTCGATGCCGAAAGTCCCATTTTATGCTCCAATTATAAGATCGGCACGGTGGGCCGGAGCGCAGTCCTCGACACGCTTATGAATCGTCGCTGTTTTTTCGCTAAAGGAGGCATCTCATGTTGCTAAATAGTTACACCAAGGAATTCGTCCGCCTCTCGTGCGGGTCCGAAGCCCAGCCGCTGGACCTCATCGCCCATCTCAATGAGGACATCAGTGAGGTGATTCCCTATCTGAATGCCGTGCTCGGGGGCTTTCAGTACACCAAAGATCCTCGTTCCGTTTCCTTTAGGCTGCATGATAAGCTGGTCGTGATTCATCCTAGGAAAATCTGCGTCAATGCCCCCAGTGACCACTCGGAGGGAGAGAAAATCGTTGAATGGCTGCTGGAGAAAATCAACGATACATGGGAGCGCCGAGCAGAAATTCAGCCCCGTTTCGAAAGTTCTCCAAAACCAAAGGTGCTCGAAATCCTGAGACTGCTCCCCAAAACTAACTGTGGTGAGTGCGGTCAGCCGACATGTATGGTCTTTGCTTCCCATGCTGCAGAGGGAAGCAAAGGCCCCGATGATTGCCCACCGCTCGATGGAGAGCAAAAAACAAAACTCGCAGGGTATCTCGGGCAATTCGAATTCGAACCATAGGAGAAAAACCAGTCACACCGTCAGTAAAGATGCTTTTTTATGGAGCGTCAGTTCCTGCCGCAGTCAACTGGCGAAGGCTTTCCTGCGAAAGTATGCCGGAAGGCGTCTGACGGCGCAGATAATGACCTGAACGCGATGAAAAGGCCGTTGCCCCGGGGGGGATCGTGAAAGATTATGAGGTCAGTTCTCTTGCTTCGACCGTCCCGGTTTCCAGCATCTTGATCAGGCGAGACGACCGCCAATAGCCGGAAAGGCCGGCAAAGGCCATGGCCAGGCTGCCCAGACCCAGCGCGGCATCGAATACGGACCACAATGAAAGGCTAAAAAGGCGAAAAAAGCCCACGCTCAGAACCAGTAAAGCAAGGCCGGTCCGAATAAGAGCGAGGTAAGTTCGTTCGCGGGCCAATTCGGTGCGCACTTTGGAGAAGATGGTCCTGGTGTCCGCCATGCGTGTGCGCTGCTCGGCGAGGTTGGTTCTGGCTCGGGAGAAGTCGGTGCGCAGTACGGCCAGATCGGTGCGTTGGCCCGCAATGACGGTCCTGTCTCGCGAGAGGTCCGTGCGAATAGCGGCCAGTTCGGTCGACCGGGTGGAAAGGCTTGTCTGCTCCCGAACGAGCGCCGTTCTCTCCTCTGCCATGCCTGTCCGCTGTTGCGCCAGGGCGCTCTCCGTATTGGCATATTCGAGCAAGCCTGAAGTGGTCTCCGTACGCTGCTTTTCAAGGGCGTGAATGGCTCTCTCAGTCTCCCTGCTTTGCTCCTGAACTTCCAGCGACCGGCTCAGAAGCAACTGAATGCGGTCTAATGCGGCTGCAAGCTCGTCATAGAATTTGCGTTCATCCATTGAGAACTCCTTCGCCAGGGTTTTTACCGTTGGACATCGAGCGTTGGGGCGTAGCCGGGAGTGTATCGGACTTTTTCGACCCCGGGCGCTGTTGCAGCGATCTCCATAACTGTCTTCACTTCAGCCTCTTTAAGATAGGGACCCGACAAGCTGAGAACTCCCTCTTCCACTCTTGCGGCGATCTCGAAGGTGTTGCTTCGTGGATCCGTAACCAATGCCGCCTCGACGCTCGCTGCAAGAAAAAGTTGCTCCACCTGGGTCCTGGTCTCATCGAGGGCCTTGAACTCCTCTTCTGCCATCACCCGCTCGAAAATGCCGCACATGGCCTTGAGGCTCATGTGTCCCAGGTTCAAGTGCAGATCGTAATATTTCGGGTCTCGAAGGTCCCGGCCGAACATAAACCGCGCCCACCGCACCCGTTCCTCATCGACCTTGGTGATGTAATCTCGGGCGGCTTTCTCATCGCATTTTAGACGTTCCATGGTCATCTTTATCCGAAGATCAAAAGGGGCGTCGATGCGAACCCGGATGAAATGCTGAAAGGCAGGCAACAGGAAATGGCCCGAATAGCCATGATAGATCATATTGTCTGCGAGAACTTCCTCCAGCAGAGCGTGGCGCATCAATACGAGGTATGGCCATCGCAGCTTGCTGAATTGATCGTACCCGGAGATGGCGTCTGTAAGCTGTTCCACCACACGGGTTGCGAGTTCGCCGTACCGGTTCACGATTTTGGTCAGGCTTTCGTGAGAAGCGCACCTGAGCCCTGTGCGCTCCTGGAGGCAGTCCACCAACTGGTAGACTCCCGACATTGTGCCGCGTGAGATGAATAGAATCGGCATGGATGGGTATCTTTCCTTCAAGTTACCATGAGATATGGCCATAACCGTTAGGGTCGCGCCCAAAAGAATTGAAAATCAACGTCTATGATAGTGCGTACACTCGGAGTTGTCATTTGGTCGGTTCTAACCGGCAGGTTGAAAAATCTCACACCCCGAATGGTTTCTGAAAGAGCGGATGACAATCGGATAAAAGCTGACTTGTGCAAGATAATAGGTGGGGAGCTGTGATAGGGTGAGGCGAGAGCGAATTGCTTTTTGGCAGGTTTCCGGATAGCAGGTCCTTTGGGAATGCAGCACCGGGGCCGGCAAAACCCAAAGTCCCTGACTATCTGAAATCCGCGATTAAAAACAAGGCCGGCGACTTCGTGGAATCCTTCCTCAAACCCGTTCCCGTTTACCTCTGACCTTCAATCCTGCTGTAGATCTCCCCGGCCGTCCGAAGATGCTCACGCAACACAGGGATGGTCTGCCGGGCATAGTTTCCAAGATCGCGATTGTCGGCCTCGCTGGCCATCCGTTCGAACAACTTCACGCTGTGCTTATGGTCCTTGACCCCCTGATTCTTATATTCACGGTCAAAGTCCCGGCCCTTCATTTCTACTAGATGCAGGAGCGCCTCCCGGTCTTCGCTGTCCATATCCGTGGGCGCTTCAAGGTTATTATTCTTTGCTGTCTCCAGAACCCGGTTGCTGGCAAGAGTGTTGTACTTTGCCGTCTTCGTCTCTCGTTACAAAATCCCTGTCGCATGTTGGTTTGGGATTGATTAAGAATCCGAACGCAGTCATGTCAGGTTGTTCAACACATGCACATTCCCGTGCCGCAGCGCCGGCAGCGCCAAATGCGAACGTGATCGCAGCGGCCGTCATGACCAATAACACAAAGAATCTTAAACTCCGTGTGGCCATTGCTTCTCTCCTTTGCTAAATCTGTTGCATCTTTATAAAAATAATTTAAGCACTAAAAGGAGAGAAACACTTTTATAAATGGGGAAGGCCCGAAGCAGTTTTTCATGTCCCTTCGGGACACCCTGAAACCATGAAAAGACCCGTAGGATAGGTGGAGCGAAGCGCAACCCATCAGTCCTTTTCGTAGCAGGGCGGCCTAAGGAACTTTTCGTAACAGAATAATCCACTTCGGGCCTCAGGAAGGCGGGAGCTTTTGCTCTTGCTAATTCCACATAATTTCCGAATCCGTGGGCGCTTCAAGATTATTGTTTTTCGCTATCTCCAGAAGCCGGTCGCCGGCAAGAGTATTGTGCTTCGCCATCATCTGGCCGAAATTCCTGACATCGGCGGCCCCCCCGGAATGTGGCCGTCATCGGCTTTCCCTGCATAATCCCTGTCGCAGTCTGGTTTGGGATTGATTAAGAATCCGAACGCAGTCATGTCAGGTTGCTGAATACATGCGCATTCTCGCGCCGTGGCGACGGCAGGGCCAAATCCGAACGTGATCGCAGCAGCCGTCATGACCAATAACACAAAGAATCTTAAACTCCGTGTGGCCATTGCTTCTCTCCTTTGCTGAATCTGTTGCATCTTCATAAAAATAATTTAAGCACTAAAAGGAGAGAAACACTTTTATAAATGGGGAAGGCCCGAAGCAGAATAATCCACTTCGGGCCTCAGGAAGGCGGGAGCTTTTGCTCTTGCTAATTCCACATAACTTCCGACGGGTCTGTGGACACGCCTATCGGATTCGTTTCCCATTCCCCATCAACGCATTTGGAACAATATATGTCTATGCAATCTTCTGATCCATAGGGATATATTACGCCGTCTTCAAAACAACCTTTCTTTTCTTTCTGCTCAGCCATTTTGACCTCCTATGACTAATTCAAATCCATCAAATGACGATAAGAATCAGGGCTGATGATGGCAAGACGCTTTTCGGTCAGAATCAGTTCTCCGCAGCTTCATGGTTCCCTCACCTGCACATTCTCTCTGGGCGGTCCGGGAGTAGGTTATTTTTTCCCGATGAGATTGGGGAACACTGAGGTTCTTTCCAATAATCAGTGTTTCCGTCCAGGCTTTTAACTCTTCGAGGATGGACTCAAATAAAGACATGCCGCTAACCCTGTAAACTCCGCCATACTTCTATGGATTTGGATCCCTGGAGCCGACGCCACATCTGTCATGGCGCTTCACCGTGAGCGACGGCTGGTGAGGCAGGCGCGTTATTACCGGCTGCCACTGGCGGAAGGAGATCTAAACCGGCGGCGGTTCGGGGCGGTGCTGGAGCGGATCGCGCTGCCGCCTGCGCCGAGACGATAGCAAGATGGCGGCCAAGCAGGCAGTGGCATCTGTCTTGCACTCTTGGCCAGGGTGAAGTGTTGCAAAAGCAGGGCGGAGCGTGGGGCAATTTCGGCGGTGATGGCGCTGCTCACAGATCTTTGGCGGCGCTCCACATGAAAATCATTTCACCAGCGTCGCGAGCGGGCGAGACACGAGTACAATGCTCCCCGTTTTTGAAGTCAAGAAGGAGGTTCCCATTTACTGCCTATTGCTTCGGCGGATGCTACCCCATATCAACAAACTCGAGAGGATGAAGGATGAGTTGCGTGTCTCCCAGCACTTGCTGCTGGCCTTCAGCCAGGCTGCCCAGGTCGTGCAGCGCGCCCGGACGCCCGCTGAGGTCTACCGCACGGTTGGCGAGGAGGTGGTTCGGCTGGGCTTCAATGCCGTGGTCTTCAGCCTGACGCCGGACCGGGCGAGCCTCACCATCTCCCATGCGACCTTCGAGCCGGCATTGCTCAAGGCGGCCGCGAATTTTAGTGGGCTCTCGCTCCAGGACTACCCCATACCGCTGGCGCCGGGCGGTTTCTATCAGCGGATTATGGCTGAAGGACAGACCATCTTTACTGACCGGAGTAGGACCGCCGAGGTCATAGCCGAGGGTTTGCCCGAGCCGCTGCGGCCGCTAGTCAGTCAGTTGGCGGCCACGGCGGGGATAGAACAGGGCATCACCGCTCGGTTGACAGTCGGCGGCGAGGCGCACGGAGTACTGGCCATCCTCGGGACCGGCCTGACTGAGGCCGAAGCGCCAACGGTGACCGCCTTCGCCAACCAAACGGCCATCGCGCTGGAAAACGCGCGGGCAGGGGAAACGCTCAGGAAATCTGAAGAAAAGTACCGGTCTCTGTATGAATCCAGTAGGGATGGAATCGTTTCCGCCGACATGCAAGGGCAGATCCTGGATGTTAACCAGGCTTATTTGGATATGCTAGGCTACTCGAAGGACGAACTCAGAAAGCTGGCCTATCAGCAGTTGACGCCGCTCAAGTGGCATGAAAGCGATGCGGATATTATCAAGAATCAGGTATTGGCCAGAGGGTATTCTAATGTATTTGAGAAGGAGTTTATCAGAAAGGACGGAACGGTCTTCCCGATCAGTATCCGGGTTTGGCTCATGAAGAATGAACAGGAGCAGCCCGTGGGGACGTGGGGGATCGTGCGGGACATCACCGGGCAAAAGCGGGTGGAGGCGGAACTGCGGAAGGGCGAGGAGCGCTATCGAGCATTCATTGTGGCGACTGCGCAAGTGGTGTGGACCACAAACGCCGGCGGAGAGGTCGTTGTAGATTTGCCTTTATGGAGGGAGCTTACAGGCCAGAGCGAAGAAGCGATTAAAGGATGGGGATGGATTGAAGCAGTTCACCCGGATGACCGTGAGCGAGCGGCACAGGCGTGGATAAAAGCAGTTGAAGCGAAAAGTCCCTTCGAAAACGAATACCGCGTGCGCAAATACGATGGTAGCTATCCGCTCTTCTTCGCTCGTGGCATCCCTGTGCTCGAAGCGGACGGCAGTATTCGGGAGTGGGTTGGTACCTGCACCGACATCACCGAGCACAAGCGGGTGGAGTCGGAACTGAAAAAACACCGCGAACATCTCGCGGAGTTGGTAGAAGAGCGCACAGCGGAACTCAAAAGAACCAATGAAACACTTGAAACAGAAATCACGGGGCGCAAGCGAGCGGAGGAAGCGTCTAAGGAAAACAGCGTATTTCTGAGTACGCTTCTGAATACCATCCCTGTACCGGTCTTCTACAAGGATACAGAGGGCCGCTACATCGGCTTCAACAAGTCCTTCGAGGAGTTCTATGGCCAGACGCAGCAGGAGTTGGCCGGCAAGAGCGTGTTCGAGATCGCCCCCAGGCAACTGGCCGAAGTCTACCACGCGAAGGATCTCGAACTCCTTCAGCATTCAGGATCGCAGGTGTACGAATCACAAGTGCAGGATGTCCGGGGTGTTGTTCGCGATGTGGTTTTCCACAAGGCCGCGTTCACGGACCCCGACGGTCGTGTTCGCGGGCTCATCGGCGCGATTCTCGACATTACCGGGCGCAAGCGGGCGGAGGAGGCGCTGCGCGCATCACAGCAGATCATCGAAGGGATTATCAACGCGATACCCGTGAGGGTATTCTGGAAGGACAAGAATCTCGTTTACTTGGGCTGTAACTCGGTATTCGCGCGCGATGCTGGATTTGCCGATCCGAAGGATATCGTCGGGAAAGATGATTACCAGCTGGCGTGGCGCGATCAGGCGGAATTGTATCGCGGCGTTGACCGCCAGGTCATCGAGAGCGGCGGCTCCAAGTTTCTCATCGAAGAACCCCAGACTACCCCCGAAGGGAACACAATCACGCTTCTTACGAGCAAGGTGCCTCTGCGCAGTTCTAAGGGGGAGATCACCGGCATACTCGGAACGTATATGGACATCACCGAGCGCAAGCAGGTGGACAAGGCCCTCGCGCACAAAACAATGCTCCTGGAGGCCCACCTGCAAACATCCATCAGCGGGATACTGGCCGTCGAGAACTTTGGCCATACCGTTTTTTCTAATAAACGCTTTGGTGAATTATGGAGAATACCTCAGCATATTTTGGATGAAGAGAACGAAGCCAAGATGCTGGAATACGCTTTGACACAATTGAAGGATCCGGCGGAATTCAGTCGTAAAGTCGCCTACCTTTACGAGCACAAGGACGAAAAGTGCAGCGACGAAATCGAGTTTACCGACGGGAGATGTTTTGAGAGATACTCCTCACCACTACTGGGCGCCGAAGGAACATACTGCGGCAGAATCTGGTATTTCTACGACATCACCGAGCGCAAGCGGGCCAATGAGAAGTTAAAACTGACCCTGGCTGACCTGGAACGTTCCAACAACGAACTGGAACAGTTCGCCTACGTCGCTTCACATGACCTGCAAGAACCGCTGCGCATGGTGTCGAGCTATACCCAGCTCCTGGCCCGGCGCTATCAGGGCAAACTGGGCGCCGACGCCGACGAGTTCATCGCCTTCGCTGTGGATGGCGCAAACAGGATGCAGGGGCTGATCAACGACCTGTTGGTTTATTCCAGGGTTGGCGCCCGTGTTAAGGGATTCGAGCCTGCCGATTGCACGGCCGTCCTTGATCAGGCGCTCGCCAATCTACAGGCGGCGATCGAAAAGAGCGGCGCGGTGGTGACCCACGATCCGCTACCGGCCGTGACGGCCGACAAATTGCAACTGGTTCAGTTGTTTCAGAACCTGATCGGCAACGCCATCAAATTCCACGTTGAGGCGCCGCCCCGTATTCATATCTCGGCCGAGCAAAAGGGAAATGAATGGGTCTTTTCCGTCCGCGATAACGGCATCGGCATCGAGCCCCAATATGCCGAGCGCATCTTCGTTATCTTCCAGCGCCTGCACACTAGAGAAGAGTACCCCGGCACAGGCATCGGCCTGGCCATCTGCAAGAAGATCGTGGAGCGTCGTGGTGGGCGCATTTGGGTGGAGTCGCAACCAGGGACAGGCTCCACGTTTTACTTCACAATCCCCATAGGAGGTGACGGATTATGAGCGCTACAGCCTCTGGCAGGCCTGTTGAGATTCTCCTGGTGGAAGACAACCCTGGAGATGTTGGCCTGACGCGGGAAACCTTGAAGGATTCCAAACTGCTTAACCATATGACCGTGGTGGGCGACGGGGTGGAGGCCATGGCGCTTTTGCGCCGCGAAGGCAAGTACGCCGATACAATACGTCCGGACCTCATCTTGCTGGATCTGAATCTGCCGAAGAAAGACGGCCGTGAGGTGCTTAAGGAGATCAAGACCGATGAGCAGTTGAGACGCATCCCCGTGGTAGTCCTGACCACCTCAAGCGCCGAACAGGACATCCTCAAAACGTATGACCTGCACGCGAACTGCTACATCACGAAGCCCGTTAATCTGGACCAGTTCACCGCGGTGGTAAAAGCCATCGAGGAATTCTGGTTCACTATAGTGAAACTACCGCCGGAATAGGGAGAGGCCATGTCATCTGATCCCATCAAAGTATTGCTGGTTGAAGACAACCTGGGAGATGCCCGCCTGATGTACGAGGACTTAGAGGAAGCCCTTCCTCATCAGTTCCAGATGACCCACGTGCGGCGGCTTAGCGAGGCGCTGGAATACCTGTGGGAAGAGACCTGCAACGTGGTGCTGCTGGACCTGGGGCTGCCGGACAGTCATGGCATCGACACCCTTGTCGTGACGAGGGCGCAAGCGCCGGGTGTGCCAATTGTCGTGCTGACGGGCTTCCAGGACGAAGCGCTGGCGGTTGAGGCGCTGAAGGGCGGCGCGCAGGACTATCTGGTTAAGGGACAAACGGATAGCAAGCTGCTGGGGCGCTCTTTGCGCTATGCCATTGTGCGCAAGGCGACGGAGGAGGCGCTGCTGCGGCAGGGGGTCGCTCTCGCCAGGGCCGAGGAATTGCAGCGCTCGCGACAGCGGCTTATGGAAGCCCAGGAGCGCGTTCGCCGGGAAACCTCCGCCCAACTTCATGATGGTGTGCAGGAAAAGCTCTTAATCCTGAAGGGCAACCTGCAAGGTATCCTGAAAGGCACGAGCTCCGCTTCGGAAACAACTCCGATTCTGAGCGAGGTGATCGACGGCCTGAGCCAGGTGATCGAGCGGCAAATAGGCGTTCTCAGCCGCCGGCTCTACCCTGCAAATCTCAGCCACGGGCTCGTCCCGGCCTTTCTGTCCTTTGGCGATCAATTCAAAGCGGGCCCGGCTGTTGAGATAGAGCTGGGTGAAGAGCTTATGAGGCGGGAGAAGGCTGACCGGAACTTGGTCCCGGAGCAGGTGAAGCTGGCGGTATACCGCATTGCCGAAGAAGCCCTGACCAACGTGGTCAAGCACGCAAAGGCCGGCAAGGTCACAGTGCGGTTGGACGCTTCCGGGGAAGGTTGGCTGCGTCTCATGGTGCGGGACGACGGCCAGGGTTTTGATGCGCAAAGCGCTCCTGGTGGACTGGGGGTAGCAACAATGCGAGACTACGCTGACGCCGTGGGTGGACAGTGTGCGGTCCACAGCGTTCCAGGCGTGGGCACTGAGGTTACGGCCGCGCTCCCTTTACCGCGACCTGGCGCTGAGCATCTGAAGGCTTTGGAAAAAGGAGGCGACTGATGGAGAAGCAGATAGAGACCTGCCCCTGGTGTCATAAAGAAGTGCAGGTGGAATCGGAGCGTCAACGCCTCTACTCATGCCCCTTCTGTAAAAAAGAGTTCACCTTTACCCCCGGCGCCGCTCAGGTGGAGGGTAAGCCGACGGCCCAGAGATCTGTGGCAGGAACTGTTCCACCATCGGACTTCGTTGAGACGCCATTTGTAAAGGACTTGGTAGACCGCACTCTGGTCTATCTCCAGGATGGTTTACACGTTCACCTCTCCGGTCCGGCAGGCAGCGGCAAGACCACCATAGCCCTTCACGTGGCCCACCTGTTAGGTCGTCCGGTGGTGCTCATCCATGGGGATGACCAGATGGGCACCGCAGACCTGGTGGGCAGGGAGAGCGGCTACAAGCGAAGTTATACGCGCGACGAGTACATTCACACAGTGCTCAAGGTTGAGGAAGAATCCAAGCCCATGTGGGTGGGAAGGGCCCTCACCGAGGCCTG
>PLSV01000345.1 GCA_003165235.1 Syntrophobacteraceae bacterium | reverse complement strand
AAATCCCCACCAATATGCAGAAACGGGAGATCGCGCAGGGGATACTTTTTCCGAACGGAACATCTGGACAATCTTCACCAGTGCAACCAACTCCGTGGAAGCCGGGACAGACACTCCCGATCACGCCAGCAGACTACCCCGAGAACCTGGACCCGTTCAGCTTCTGGGTGGCCCAACATCTCCAGGCGAATGGAAGAGTAGTATCGGATGAAACAATCTCCGCCGCAAAGAAAGCCATGATCGCGCAGAATCCCAACATCGAAAAGGAATACTCCCAAACAAACTTAGTGCCAGTGCAAAAGGCAGGTGAATAATGCCCGATATGGCTTTCGATTTCTCGGCCTTCCCCGAAGAAGAAAAACCCGTCTCGTTAAAAGAGATGCCTTTTGATTTCTCGGCCTTTCCGGAGCAGCCCAAGACGGAAACGCTCTATGTTGACTTCTCGGATATACCGTATGCACAGCCCTCCGCAGTAGCTCCCGCCGACCAATCTACTCCATACCAACCCGCTGCGCACAGTGAAGAACCGGGCCTGCAAAGTCCAACACTTCTTCCTCACAGCCTTTCACCGCAGGCAATAAAGGAGCTTTGAGACGAGCATAAGAACTTTCTCCAGAAACTCGGGGTGCTCCCGCCTACAATTCCAGGGAAAAGGGAAGCCGTTCTTAGAGCGCCCACGCAAGCCGAAGATATTTCCATAACCGCGCAAGAGAAAGGCGAGTCCACCATAGGGGCCGCTCCCATCCAGCAGTCTGTTCTTGAGGCCTACAGTAGTTTTAGAAAAAGGATACTGCCCGAACTGGCGCCCTGGGAGATCGAGCCAACAGAGCTTTACGACTATTTTTCGACTCCCACTGCTCCCGCGAAGTCAAAGGAAGATTGGTATACACGGGTGCTGCCTTCCAGTTTGGTGAAAACTGCCGGAGCCATAAGCGGTATCACCACTGCTTACGCGATTGGGACCAGGATGGGTGAAACGGGCCTTGAGCATGCCGAAGGGAAGCTTTCTTCTGCAGAAGCCACGCTGGAAGATTTAAACGCGGTGGGCGAGATTGTTCCCGGAATGGTGAAGGGGGCGGTCAAGGGTGTTCCGGGCTTAAACAAGGACTGGCGGCAGGAATGGGCTACCGACCCGGTCGGAACGGCAGTGGGGCTCCTCGGGCTCATGGGCATCGGCAAGGGGGTAAAAGCGGGGTCTCCATACCTCAGTGGCAAAGCCAATGTAACGGAGTTTCTCACCAAAGATGGCATTCCGGCAGAGCAGGTGGCGGATACCTTCAAGGCGATAGAGAAGGCGCAGGCGCCAGGGGGCACACTCAATATCGGCGATACCGGGCCGGGTGAACCCGAGGCCACTGCACCGTCTACACTTGAGTCTGGAAACGGTCAAGAAGTTGAAGAAGCCGAGCCAGGCCCGATCGAGTCAACGCCCAGACCATATAAACTACTGGCCAAGAACCTTGAAGCCGCCGGAGAGCCTCGCCCGTTCGGGCATGCAGCTCATCATATTGTCGCTCTTTTTGCGAAAAAAGCTAAGGTTGCCAGAGATATATTGCAGAACTTTGACATCCCTCTAAGTTCCGCCGATAATGGTGTCTGGTTGCCAAACATGGATGGGGTAGGGGAAGGCGCATATCATCCTGAACTCCACACGGGCGAATACTATGACGAAGTTGAACGCAGACTGAAAACTGCAACAAGCCGTGAGGGGGTTTTGGAAATTCTTCAGGACATCAAAGAAGAGCTATCGAAAAATAGATTCCCTTATTAGGAGAGTTTATATGAATGTTTTTGCGCTTAGATCTGATTGCAATCGATATCAAAACCTGGTTTTCACATCCGAGGAAGACTGGGCTATTTTGCATCAATTTGATGAGGGACGCTTAATACAATCCTGGACTCCTCCCTTTGTGGAGGTATTACGGGATGATAAGTTCAACCGAAATCTTCCTCCAAGTGATTTCCCGCACCTCGCTGTGGCTGTTCCGGTATTCAGTCTGAGGGCTTTAAATGTTTTGAGGGGTATGATTGAAGAAAATGGAGAAATCTTGCCGCTCTCCTGCACCGAAGGAGAATATTATGTCTTTAATGTGACTACATTCACAGATGCGCTTGATGAATCCCTCTCGGGGGTTAAGAGGTTCAAGGATGGTGGCGTCATGCGGGTTCTCAAGTATGCGTTTTTCGGTGATAGACTCTGCCGGGCTACCATCTTCAAAATTCCGCAATTCCCCAGGTCCGAAGTCTACGTAACGGATAAATTCCGTAACCTGGCTATAGATAATGGCCTACTGGGTTTTAAGTTCATTAATCTCTGGGAAGGCTGAAAAAGCTTACTCTCTATTGGCCTCAAACAACCAGAGCTTCCCCGACGTATATTTCAGCAAATCTGTGAATCCCGTCGAAGACGGAGTTAGGTTGCCCGGCATGATATGAGCAAGGCTACATTCTTCGCCGAAAATCCTGTATGGGCGTGGATGGCTGGAGGAAAACGGGATATACCTCATATGACAGACTTGTTAACAACACTATGCGATCATTAGTGAATGCTCTTGCGTGCATCCCTTCGCAAAGCACTTCGCGGAGCGCGGAAGGCATCCCGCTCATTCTCGACGCTTCGCGAAACAGGGCCGTCAGCGGGATACCTTGAGAAGCGGTCTTCACGAGGCAAGTAAATACATAAATACCTTTAGAAGCGTTGAGCTTTTTCGAAGGGGGTCCGCTTACCGTCCACGTCCTCGAGCCACTCGGCGGTCTGACTGAAAAAAAGCTGGGGCGCAATTTCGACAAGGGAGAGTCTTTCCATGTGCCGATAGAGGCCGGGAATTGGTTTGCGGCGGAACAGCGGGGTCCGAGAGAGTTCACCTTGGTTGGGCGCACGGTTGCGCCCGGGTTTGAATACGAGGATATGGAAATTGGCGGATGGGCGCAGTTGCCGGCCATGTATCCGCAACACCTTGAAATCATTGAAACATCCACAAGGGCAGAATAAATTCGAACTCGCTCTTGCCTCGGCCCCTTCAAAGCCAGTACTTGATCGCAAATGTGCGCGTAACAAATTTGCGTTCGTCACCCCGGCAGTCCCTGCAACGTGTTTGAGCCGGGATACAGAGCCGGGGGCCAGAGGTTTTCCTGAGATGACAATAGAACTGGATTCCGGTTCAAGACATGCCGGAATGACGAAATTTGAATGTCCACGGTAAACAGTGCGCGCATTTCCGCAAGTAGGCGCCAGCAGTGTCTCATGTCCGCGTGGGCCATCCATTACATTATGCATGGGGCCAGACCCTATTCACTCTTCTGTTCACTCCTTTAACTCCTTAACGAAAATTTTTTTCATCTCTGCTTTTGCCGCTTCTGGTTGCCGGCCATTGAGGTTACGCGTTTTGGGCTCCAGGTTCCGGGTCAAAATACAACTTCAAACTCCCAGCCTACAACTAGCCCTGTTTTTTCTGTTCACGAGTCACGATTCACTGCTTTTCTGCCTTTTGCTGCTTCTGGTTGCCGGCCATTGAGGTTACGTGTTTTGGGCTCCAGTTTCCGGGTCAAAATCCAACTTCAAACTCCCAGCCCGCAACTCGCCCTGTTTTTTCTGTTCACGAGTCACGATTCACTGCTTTTCTGCTTTTTGCCGCTCTGGTCGCCGCCTTCCAGGCGCCGCCGGAGGCAAGCGCCGGTCCCGGCTGCGGCCCAGCCGCTTGCCGCTTCTCTTTGCCGTTTTGCAGAAAAGAACTCCTCATAATATCGTATTTGCCGGAGGCAGGACTTCTTTGGGAGAAAATCCGACTGAAGGTTAATAGGAAGGCGCTGTCATGGAAGGAAGCGCTACTTCCACGGCAGCGCAGATAGCTTCCCGCTTCCCGCTTCCCGCTTCAAAGGAATTTAGCAGATGCCTATAGTTCAGGGAGACCCATTCGTTCCATCGGTCGTGCCGCAAGGCCAGATGATCTACAATACCATAGATCGCGCAACTCCCGATGCCTTCGGCGGCCAGGTGGGGGCTACGCTTGAGCAGGCCGGAAATCGGCTCATGCAGCACGCGGCGCAGCGACAGCAGCTCGCAAACGAAACGAACGTCAACGACGTTTATGCAAATCAGTTTTCGCCGGCTCATTATCTGGGGAGCTATCCCCTTGACCAATTGCCAACAGGAATTAAAGGGAACAGGCTGGAGTTTCCCGGCAGTGAGGCGGAAGGAAATTCCTTCGTTTTCGACAGCGATCTGCCGCCCAAGAAAATCTACCTTGGTGGGAAGGAGCGGTTTCTAAATAAATAGATAGGCAGCAAGAACCTTTTGATTCGTAAATAAACGGACGCATCGAATTATGCTGTCGGTGTCTACATGACCGGAGATGAGACAAAACCATCACCGCGTCCCCGCGTCACCCCATCACCCCGCCGCCTTCGTGGTCTTCGTGAACGCTTACCCCGACTACCGGCCCGTTGAGGGACCGCCCGGACCGGCGCCCATACCGACATATCACTTGCCTGTGCGATATGGAAATCGTATAATTCCGAGGGTTTTGAGGTTGTTTTTCGGGCGGAATCCCAAAATGCGGTTATGTGGCGCACGCTCGATGCGTTGTTGCGGACTATGAGTCAAAATCAAACCTGTTCGAACCACGGACCCACCGGTCACTGGAGGGCCGGGTTAAAATCGAATTCAGGTTCGTCAAAAAGGCAAACGATGAGCAATTCGGATATGCGTGCACTGGTTGAGGCTTTGCTGGAGGGTGACCAAGCCCGTTGCGTATCTGAAGCGGCAAGACTGCGAAAGGCGGGCGCCGGGGTCGCGCAGATCGTGGTGGACGGCATTGGCAAAGCTATGGAGCAGCTTGACGGCAAGTGCACGATCGATCAATTCAACCTGCTTGAAATCATGCTCGTGGGCCGGGCGGTAATGGGAGTCATCAAGGAGCTGTTTCCAAAGGGTGAACCCGGCATGCCGATTCGGGGCACGGTGATCGTATGCAGCCTGGAAGGCGACGTGCACGACATGGGTAAGAATATCCTGAAAATGGTTCTGAGCGGCAAAGGCTACCGGGTCATAGACTGCGGAAAGGACTGCCCTCTGGACAGGCTGCTTGAAACCGCCGAGGGGCAACAGGCGGATGCGGTCTGCGTGAGCGGGTTGATCACCTCGGTTATCCCACAGGTAAGACTGTTAAGGGAACTGGCGGTGGAGCGCGGACTTGGACAAATGAGAATCCTGGCCGGAGGGGCCGCGCTGAAGCAGGCTACGGCGGAGGGCCTTAAGGTGGATTTTGTTGCCGATACGGCTTTCGATGGGGCCCGCTACCTTGAAGAGGTTGTAAATGAAGAGCCTTGAAAGGATTCAAGCCACCCTCAGGTTCGAGCATGCGGATCGCCTGCCGGTCATCGCGCAGGTATTCGGGCACACTGCCGTAATGGCCGGGAAGACGATTCGCGATTATGTCACGAGCGGCAGCGAGCTGGCGGACTGCCAGATAAGGGCGCTTCAACGATATGGCTACGATGCGGTCTTTGCCGTTATGGACGTAAATATCGAGACCGAAGCCATGGGTTCCAGACTTGTTTACCGCTCTCATGACTATCCATACGTGCTGGAGCACGTTTTCAGCAAGACCGCAAACCTCGACGCCTTTTCGATACCGGACCCTAGCAGCGCAGGCCGCATGCCGGAGATACTGGAAGCGCTGAGAATAATGCGGCGGGAAACCGGTGACGAGGTTCTCGTTGTCGGTTGTGTCCTGGGGCCAATGACCCTTGCAACTCAACTGGCCGGCATGGAGGAGGCGTTGTACCTGGAGATCGACGACCCGGCCAGCTTCGAAAGACTTCTGGATTTCAGCGCAAGGGTGGCCGTGGGGTTTGGCGCCGCCCAGGTCGAGGCGGGGGCGCATACGGTTCTGGTCTTTGACCCATCGGCGTCGATGGCCGTTATTCCCGCATCTTTTTTCCGCGAATTCGAGCTTCCGAGGCTCAACAAGATATTCAAGGCATTTCAGGCGGCCGGGGCTTCAGCGGGCTGGCTCCATATCGCAGGGCCGCTTGGCCCGGTTCTCGCTCTTAGCGGACAAACCGGCGCAGACATCTTTAACTTCGATTATTGTGTCGATCCCAATGATGTGCTGGCTCAATCCGGCGCCCGGCTTTGCTTCAACGGCAATATAAAATCGCTGGATTTCGAGACGGCGCAACCGGAGGACATTCTCAAGGAGTCGGTCAGGCTGCGGGGGTTGTTTTCCTCCAGAGGCGGATTTATTCTTTCGTCCGGATGCGAGATTCCACCAGGATCGAAGCCCGAAAATATCGCAGCCCTTGTTTCCGCGGGACGAGAATCCACCGCAGAGACGCAGATAACTAAAATTTGACAAGATCGGGGAGCAGGAGCAAAAGCTTCCCGCTTACCACTTTACACTAAGGCTTTTCTCGGCGTCCTCTGCGCCGCTGCGGTGAATGGCTGCACAGCGCACAGGGAGAGGTGGTTTTTTGCCTACGATAACGATCGAAACGGGCGAGGGGGACCTCCGTATTGAATTCTCACCTGGCCGGGCGCTGCGGGAGATTCTGGATGCGACCACTTTTCGGGTGCGCTCGGGATGCTGCGGGACCGGGGCCTGCGGTCTATGCCGCGTGCAAATAAGGGCCGGTGAGTTGGCTGAACCCAATCCGGCGGAACGCATCCACCTCTCCGAGGGTGAAATCGCATCCAGAGTGCGGCTGGCATGCCAGCTCAGGCCGATGAGCGACCTGGGGGTTTCAATCCTTAACCGGGCGCCGGTTTCTTCCTGGAGGGCATTACCCGGTCCTTCGCGCACCTTCCCGAGTCTTTCATCCAACCTGCCCGGATTCAGTGGCAAACCCCATGGGGCAGCTATAGATCTTGGAACGACCCACATCAGTCTATCTTTCTACAATCTTTCAACCGGGCAATGGCTTGCCGGGCGCCATGGTCTGAATCCTCAAGGGACTTACGGCACCGATGTGATGGCCAGGCTTGTTGCGGCCAATGAATGCCCGCAGTCCGCCATGGTCCTCAGAAGGCTCGCCGTCGAAGCAATCGGCTCAGCCATCAGGGAGGTCGCCACGCGCGAGGGCATAGCGGCCGAAGATGTGGTAAGAGTCGCCCTGGTCGGCAATACAGCCATGCTGGCGCTGCTGTCCGGACGAAACTCCCACCTGCTGCTCCAGCCCGCTTACTGGACGCGTCATATAGACTGCCTTCCCGAAAGCCCGCTGGAACTGCGCTCGGACTGGGGAATTCATTGCGAGGCGGCGATTGAGGTCCCGGCGCCCCTGGGCGGCTTTGTGGGTTCAGACCTTTTGGCGGGCGTTTTGGCTTCCGGGCTCGTCCAAAATAAGCCGGGCGCTCTCTTTATAGACTTTGGCACAAATTCCGAGCTTGCCCTGTGGGATGGCGAGTCCTTGTGGGTGACTTCGGCCGCAGGCGGTCCGGCTTTCGAGGGGTGCGGCATCGGCTGCGGAACTCCGGCCGAGCCGGGCGCAATTTATCGGGTTCGCGTATCCGAACCAGGCGCCCGCACATTTGGAAATCCCGGTCATGCCTTCCTGACAAGCGACGTCCCGGGGCTCGATCTCGAATTGCAAACCATTGACGATGAACCACCCCGGGGTCTTTGCGGGTCGGGGATCGTCGACCTCATCGCATGTCTGGTGGAATCGGGCAAGCTCACAAACATCGGCCGATTCTCAGCCGATGTCCCCAATGGAAAGATCGTGCTCCTCGATGGAGACCGGCAGCCTCTGCTTCTGACCAAAAGGGACGTGGATATCTTTCAGCGCGCCAAAGCGGCAGTTTTCGCCGCAGCGAGGGTCCTGATGTCGAAGGCTTCCATGGGCCCGAAAGAACTTCAGCGCGTCTTTGTCGGGGGCGCTTTCGGCCATTTTCTCAACAGGCGGAGTGCGGCGGCTGTGGGACTTGTGCCCGATTTGAGTGACGATGCCTTTGAACTCTGCGGCAACACTGCTCTAAAAGGATGTGAAGAACTCCTGATGTCACCTGGTTCTGCTGAAATTATCGAGGGATTGAGGGACAAGGCAAAGCTTGTTAACCTGGCGCAATGCGCCGAATTCGACGATTTTTTTCTCGAAGGCCTCTACCTTGGCGGATGGGCCGATTGCGACGAGAACAGGCGCTGAAGTTTTATGAAGTGTTTCCAATATAGCGACAAGGACCTCCTGCTGGCCTTCATGAAGACCGCTCAGTACCTGGCGGGCCTGGCCGCTCATGAGGACGTTTGGCGCCACATTGCGGAGCTGATGGTCAATTTCTACCGCGCCGATTCGGCCGGATTCGCCAGGCGCCGGGCAGACGGTGAAATAGAGATACACCACCTGATAACGTCCGATCGGCAGCCGTCCCTCTTTCTTTCCTCCAAAGAGATTCAAGAGACCGCTTCCGAGGTTTTCGAAACCGGCTTCCTTGCCTGGCGTTCTTTGGGCGTAGGCGTGGAATCGTATACGGTTGTTTTCCTGCCCGTAGCCATTGGCGCCGACACCTCCGAAGTCTTGCTGGTGGGCGATCCCACGGCCGGACCGGTCGCAAATGACGTGCTCAACGTCTATCTTGCGGTTGCAGGCCTGGCCGGAGCCGCCATCACGCGGCTCACCTCCGAAACCGAACTGAAAAAGCACCGCGCTCATCTCCAGAAGCTGGTCTCGGAGCGCACGAGCGAACTCACCTTGACCCTGGACCGCCTGGAATTAGAGGTCACAGGGCACATGCAGGCCGAAAAGGAACTAAGAACGATCAGGGACCACCTCGAGGAGCTGGTTGAGACGCGAACGGCGGAACTAGGAAAAGCAAACCGGGAACTAAAGGCCTATGCGTCAAAACTTGAAAGAATCAACGAGGAACTCAGTGAGTTCGCCTTCGTAGCTTCACACGACCTGCAGGAACCCCTGCGCAAGATACAGACTTTCTGCGACCTGGCTAAGAATAGATGCGCACCGGCGCTTGACGATGCCGGACAACAATACCTGGACCGGATCCTCAGTTCGGCATCTCGAATGCGACAGCTTCTGCGCGACTTGCTCCGGTTCTCAAGAGTGGCTACGGTACTGGAACCGTTCAAGCAAATAGATCTTTATAAGATCGTCCGGGAGGCGGCGGATATCTTTGAAAAAGACATACTGGAGTCAGGCTGCCTGGTCGGGATTGAAAACATGCCCGTTATCGAGGGCGATGAAACCCAGATGCTGCAACTTTTTCAAAACCTTATCGGTAATGCTCTTAAATACCGCAGCAGCCGAAGTCCGCTGATCGAAATCTGTGGAAAACGCGATGGGCAGGGATTTTGCGAAATATCCGTAAAGGACAACGGCATCGGATTTGAGCAGCAGTTTGAGAGACTGATTTTCAAGCCTTTCCAAAGACTGCACGGCCGCTGCGAATATGAAGGAACCGGGATGGGCCTCGCCATATGCCGCAAGATCGTAGAACTGCATAGTGGAAGCATACGGGCCGAGAGCGAGCCGGAAAGGGGCGCCACATTCGTTATAAGGCTGCCTGTCAAGCAGGAGAAGCGGGAGGACATTGGCGCGGGGAAGGGATCGCAAGGCGGGCTTAACGGCTGACGATTACCCCTCGCGGGGCGTGAGGATATCAGCAACCTCCCTCCTGAGATAGACTGAGTGCAGTGCGTTACTACTTATTTTAATAGATAAAATCATCGAAATCCCCTATAACTTCGAGAGCGGTTTACCTTAGTTGACTCTTGTTGTATCCGCCAATCAGGAGAACGCTGTGGAAGAAATTGTGAGGCGATTGATGCGCACGGGGAGCATCACATGCAGCGCAAGCGACAGCGTCAGGAAAGTGGCTCAGATTCTGGCGGTCAATTCAACACACTATTGTGTAGTGACCAATCAAAGTCACGAGGTACTGGGGATTATTTCCGCCCGGAGCATTTTGAGGGCTTTTGGCAAGGACCTGGACAAAACCACCGCACAAGATATCCTTCTTCCGCATACCTTTACTATCACTCCCAATTCCACCCTCAGGGAAGCCATTCGCCTGATGGACAGACGGAAAATCGAACACCTGATCGTCACTTCGGACCGGGAAGGGAGCAAAGCCGTTGTGGGACTGCTTCATATTGAGGACATTATAGCGAAAATGGCGCAGGAAGAGCAGAGAACTGCATGAGAGTTTGTGACCTCATGGATCGTGAGGTTCTCGTCTGCCGTCTGGAGGACAGCGTTAAAGACGTTGTACGGATAATGAAAGTGAACGGTTTTGCGCCGGTAGTGGCGGTGGATGAAACCGGCGAGGTCTGGGGCTTCATCTCCAGGCTGGCCGTTATTCGATTCTACGGAGAGGACCTGGAGCGGATACGTGCTGAGGACGCAATGCGACCCTACAAGTTCGAGGTCGATCCCCAGTGGCCGATCGAAAAGGCTATCGCTCTGATGAAAAAGACAAGGTTCGAGCACCTGATCATAATTGACCCGCACGCAGGTCCAAAACGCCCGATCGGGATCCTATCCAGCTTCCAAATCGTTTGGTACATGTCCCAGATCGAAAGAGGGCGTTATGCACAGGTCCTTAGAATGCTCGCAGGGTGGACCCCTTCCGGATCATAACCCTTTAGAACATACGCCTGCCGGGGATTTCCTGACGTTTCCCGCTGTAATACCAAATTGGGTTCAAATTAGGCGATTTGGGAGGGCATGAAGCCCTCCCCTACGGCTTACCTCGGGGCGGATCGGTAGGGGCGGGGTTAATCCCCGTCCGATCTTGAACGCTTGGTATAAGGCCGTGATGAGTTTGTCAGATTTTGTTCTCCCATTCCGCTGGCAGCGCCGTCTTCCATTGCGGCGGCGCCATGGGGATACGCAGGACGCTGCTATACGCCCTCCCACCGGTCTTGTTTTACAGGCAGTCTGATTATGAACGTCGAGCCCTTTCCCGGCTCACTGCGGGCACTGATGTTCCCGCCATGGCGCTCAACAATTTTGCGGCATATGGCAAGCCCCATTCCGGTCCCTTCAAATTCGTTGCGGCCATGCAATCTCTGGAAAGGCCTGAAAATAAGCTCGGCAAACTGCGGGTCAAACCCGATGCCGTTATCCTTCACGAAGATTTCGCAGACTCCACTGCGATCCCGCTTTGCATATATCATAATTCGAGGTTTGTCGGGGCCGCGGAATTTAAGAGCATTACCAATGAGGTTTTGAAAAAGGCGCAGTATCTGATTTCCATCGGCCTCGACGCCAGGCATGGTTTCGATCTCGACCTGCGCGCCTGTTTCTTTGATAGTAGCTTCAAAAACATCCGCTGCTTCCCGCGCGATTTTCGCCAGGTCTATTCCTTTGAAAGGCTCAGGTCTCGAGGCCACTCGCGAGAACAGGAGCAAGTCGCTCAGAAGTTGCCTCATGCGGCTTGCCGAATTGACTACCTATCCAGGTAATCCTGGCTGGTGCTGTCCAGAACCGGAGCGCATCTTTTCATGGCCATGTCGCAGAAAGTCTGTATCTTGCGCAGAGGCTCCTGGAGATCGTGGGAGGCAACGAAGGCAAATTCCTGGAGTTCCTGGTTCGTCAGTTCGAGTCTTGCCGTATAGACCTTAAGCGCTTCTTCCGACCGCCTGCGCTGGATGGCGCTGCGTATGGACGTTATTCCATAGGCAAGGTTTTCGGCCAGGTCGCTCAGAAAGGTCACTTCCCGCTCATCGAAGGCGTCAGGCTCCGGGACATAGATTGTCAGCGCCCCAGCGGCTTGTCCATCGACAATCAACGGAAAAGCAATTGAGGAAGCATAGCCCCTCTTTGCCGCCTCAGAGCGCCAGGCTGTGAAAGCAGGGTTTGAGAGGGCGTCTTTTGAGATCCCGATTTCTCCGGTTCGGATGGCGGTTCCGGTCGGCCCCCTGCCTCTTTCCTCGTCTGCCCATGTGATGCATGCCCCGTCGAGATATCCGCCGTCATATCCCGCATGTGCAACGGGGCGAACCGTTTTTTTCTCGTCATGCTCCGCAAACCCTACCCAAACCATGCGATATCCGCCAACTTCGACCACGATCCGGCAGGTTTGCCGGAGCAGTTCCATCTCGTCTGTCTGACGCACTATTGCCTGGTTGCACTCACTAAGGGTCATGAATGCCCGGTCGGCCTTGCGGAATTTTTCTTCGGCCATTTTCCTGGGAGTAATATCGCGGTTGAGTTCAAGAAATCCAAGAGGCTTGCCGTCCATATCCGATTGTAAAACCCACCTGCTCTCGACAAGTATTTCTTTCCCGGTGGAAGTAGTCTGCCGCAGTTCTCCCTCCCACCGTCCAGATTTGAGCACCTGATCCACGATCTGATCTATAGGCTCTGGAAACCCGGTATGCAAAAGGTCTTGAGTAACTTTGCCAAGAGCTTCTTCCTTTGTAAACCCGTACAACTCTTCTGCACCTTTATTCCAGAATTTCACAAAGTGATCGGAGCTTCTGACAAAGATGGCGTCATGAGCCAAATTGAGAAGTGCGGCCTGCTCCTGCAAATCCTCGCCGGCCCTGACGAGTTCAGCCGTGCGCTCCCGCACGCGCTCTTCCAACTCGTCGTGGGCCTTACGCAGCGCCTGCTCTATCTTTTTGATGCCGGTGATATCCGCGCCGGTGGTGATGAAGTAGTCCCCAAGAGGGACGCTGGTAAATCGGAAATATCTGTCGAGATTGGGGAAAAAGTCCTCGAAAGAATAAGAAACACCTTCAGTCATGATCTTCTGCACGACCGGCATGTAATGGTCCACAGCACCGGGGCCAAAGATCTCGTCGGTAGTCTTTCCCCTGATTTCGTCGAGTGAGCTCCTGCCCCAGGTAATGAGCGTCGGGGGGTTGGCGTCCACCAGGCGCCAGGTTTCGATCCGGCCGGCTTCATCGCGGACCACCCGCCAGAAATGCACCTCCTCGGTCATGTTTTCGAAAAGTGTCCGGTATTTTGCTTCGCTCTCGCGCAGTTCTTCCTCGGTGTGCTTCCTCTCGGTGATGTCCTGCATTGACGAAAGGATGAACTTGCGTCCGCCGATGTCAACCCAGTCCAGGTTGACGAGCAGGGCGAGCGGGGCGCCCGCCCTGGTGAAGGTCGCTATCTCTGCGTTGCGCACGGCGCCGTGCTGCCGGAATCGGTCTAGAATGCGATCTCTTTGTTCCGCTTCACGTATTAATTCCAACTCTATGCTGGACTTCCCGATAACCCCCTCCCTGCGAGTGAAACCGGCTAAATCCAGCCACGCCTGGTTCACGTCGTAGAGCATGCCGTCGAGAGTGGCGGTCAGCGCCATGGCGAACGGCGCCGCATGAAACAGGGTTGAGAACTTCTCTGCGATCTGTTCGCTTTCCTGAAGCTTTTTTTCTGCCTGTTTGCGTTTTTCTTCCTCTTTGACTATAAACCATGCCTTCGCCGCCAGTGTTGAAAACACCATTCCACAAATGAACAGGGCGCCGATGACAAACGCCAGCTTGTTTCTAAAAGAGATAAGGCCGGAAAGCACATCCTGTTCTCCAGAGGCCACGGCGATCGACCAGAACGTACTCCCGATAGGAACCGGCATATACACCGCGTATTCCCTGATTTGCCCGGCGTTGCGGCCGCCTGTTCCGTCAAAGGTGTATGTTGCGGCGCCTTCATGGCCCTTGAGCATATCGTCCGCCATGACAATAAGCGAAGGGGAATCCCTTCCGGTTTCAAACACGGATTTGCCGGTAAAACCTGATATCGGGCTGTAAAGCTGCGTCCCGTCACGGCTCACAACCCAGGCGTATCCTGTTTCGCCGATCTTTATCACATCAAGATAGCGCTTCGCGAGGCCCTCGAAGTTTATCAGTATTCCGATTGACCCTTTGAATTCAGACCCCCTGAAGACCGGCACATGGAGGGCGACCGCGTCAAATCCCTCAACCGCCCTGAATACGTCGCTGATAACCGGCTCATGGTCCCGCAGCAGCTCGCGCACGTGCTTCTGGTCTGAGATATCAGTTCCCACAGAGCCGCTTTGGGGAAAGTTATGGAGTATTACTCCTCTTTCATCCAAGCGGGTGATCGAGCCGATCTGCTCCTGGTTGGCCTCATAGAAAAGCTTCATATAGCGTTTACCGACGGCGTCCGTATCGACGATCTCATCCATCTTCGATAAAGAGTTTAAGTCTCGAGTCCACGTTGCGAAGAACTCTTCGATTCCCCGCGCCGCCTGCTTTGCATGGATCGTCTGCTCTTCATTCAGCTTCGTAACAGCGGTGTTCTTGGCCTCCCTGTAAAAGATGTTAAAGACAAAAGCGCACGCAGCAGTAAATACAATCATAAGGGCGATAAATGTTTTTTTGTTCACTGGGAAATCCCACGCAAATCAAAGCCCCGACTTATTATTGTGACGTTGAGGACCCTCGGGGAGGTGTCGCGTGGCCCTGTGGAAGCGTAATAATGAATGTTGAACCCGCCCCCGGCGCGCTCTTTGCGGTAATGCTCCAGCCATGGCGCTCGACTATTTTCTTGCAGATGGCGAGGCCCATTCCGGTTCCTTCATATTCGCTGCGGCCGTGCAGTCTCTGGAATGGGGCGAAGATCCTCTCGAGGTGCTGCTCATCGAAGCCGATGCCGTCATCCTCGACAACGATCTGCGATCCTGAACCGATATCAGATACGCAGCGCACCTGGACAATCGGTTTCTCGCCCGGTTTGTGAAATTTGAGCGCATTGCCGATAAGGTTTTGGAACAACTGACGCATCTGCGTGGGGTCGGCTGAAATGACGGGAAGGTCCCCAACATGCACTTCGCCGCCTGTCTTTACGATTCTCACTTCAAGGTCCGAAACGATTTCGCCGATCAGGCCGGACAGACCGACCTCCTTGAATGGCTCTGCAGCAGTCGCAACCCTTGAGTAATCGAGAAGTCCCGTCAGCAGGGATTGCATCCGCTCCGTTGCGTGGAGCATTCTGTTAAGATAGTCGTTGCCGGTCTGAGTAAGCGAATCTTTATACTTCTGGCTGAGCAGGTTTCCAAAAGACATTACCTTTCTGAGGGGTTCTTTCATGTCGTGGGCGGCAATGTAGGCAAAATCCTGAAGCGCCTGGTTGCTCCTCTCAAGCTTTGTCATATAGCTGTTTAGTTCGGCGGTGCGTTCCTGAACGCGCAGTTCCAGTTCATCACGTGCTTTGCGAATATCTTCTTCCATCTGCTTGCGTGCGGAAATATCGAGATTGATCCCTGCCCAGTAGACGATCTCACCAGCCTCATCTCTCACCGGCACGCCCCGAGCAAGGACGGAGCGCCACTGTCCATCCACCCCGAGGAAACGATGTTCGATATCCCATATCCCTCCGGTGCGCACGCATTCCCGCCATGCTGCGATAGTGCGTTCGGCGTCTTCAGGATGAAGCACGTTACCCCATCCAAAATCCGAACACTCTTGCTGGGTAATGCCGACGAGTTTAAGAAATGACTCGCTGGCATAGATGTTCCTGCCGTCGGGAGCGCAGACCCACACACCGTAGTCGATGGATTCGCCGATTGCGCGGTAAAGGCGCTCGCTCGCTCGCAACGCCTCCTCCACCCGCTTGCTCTCAGTGATGTCGCGGTTTATCTCCAGAACTCGTTCCACGCCATCTGCACCGCGCACAAGCTGATGGCGGGCCGAAATAATGACTTCCAGCCCCTCGCGGGTGTGGTGTTTGAGTTCCCCTTCCCAGAATTTCCTCTCATGCAGCTTGGCCTCGATCTGAGGCCATGGCTCGGGGTGGATTGTTTTCAACAATTCGTGGGTGACCCGGCCCACGGCTTCTTCTTTCGAATAACCATAAAGCTCTTCGGCGCCCCTATTCCAGCTCTCGATAATGCCTTCGAGCCGCCAAACGATAATTGCGTCATAGGATAGATACAGCAGTTCGGCCTGGCGTTGCAGCAGGACCTCCGCCCGCTTGCGTTCGGTGATGTCGCGCACAACCGATACAGAGCCAATGATATCGCCGTCGGCGCCCCTGACCGGGGAGGAACTGACCTGGCGATGCCGCAGCTCTCCGCTTGCGGGAATTCGGACTGTTTCTTCCAGGTCCCTTACCACTTCTCCTTTAAGGGAGCGTAGCGGCGGAGCTTCCTCTACGGGCCGGGGGCCGCCGTCAGGGCGAAAGACCTCCAGACTTGCGGCAAACCTTTCTATGTCTATGTCTGAATCTGAGTCCAAAGCGAACTCACGCAGGGCCGATGGGTTAGCCAGAGTGAATTTCTTCTGCGCGTCGGCAAACCAGACTTCATCCGGTATGCTGCTTACAAGCGCCGATAACGTGTCTCTTTCCTGCCGAATAGCTGCCTGAAGACTCTGAGCCTCATCCTCAGCACGCTTGCGCTCGGTTATATCGCTAAAACAAATGGCGACTTTTCTGCTCTCCGGATCGCCCAGCCGAAAAGCATAGACGTCATACCAGCGGTTCAACGCCCTGGCTTCGTTCACAAAGCGCTCCGGCTCTCCCGTCAGCGCGATTCTGCCGTAAATCTCAAACCAATGCTCTTCATGGTCCGGAGCAAGTTCGCGCATTAATTTCCCCTCCGCGTCACTCAGCCCGGTCTGCTCTTCAAACTTCGGATTGATTTCCAGAAAGCGGTAATCTGCAGGGTTGCCTTGATCGTCGAAGATCATTTCGATGATACAAAAACCTTCGATAATCGAGTTGAATAGAGTCTGATACTTTTTCTCGCTTTTCCGCAGCGCCTCTTCCATCCCCTTTCGCTGGGTGATGTCGCGATGTTGCCACATTCGGCCATGTGGCTTTCCATCAACCAGAATTGGAATATGATCTCTCAAGAGCACCCGTCCGTTGCGCATCAGGACCTCTTCATCCTCGATACGATGTCTCTGCGAGAGAATTTGTTGGACGCGACCTAAATATGCTTCGGGATAAGCATAGGCGGGCAACACTTTTTGCAACATTTCCTCAGCCGTCAATCCGATCAAATCTGAAGGAGCTTCCGCGATATCAAACTGGTCACAAAAATTTTGATTTGCAAACTCGATTCGATTGTCTTCGGTTACAACCAAAATGCCCACAAATATGTTGGATAAGATTCTATGAAAGCGCTGCACCGTCGTTCGGAGGGTCTCCTCCATCCGTTTGCGCTCGGTGATGTCGCTTCCGACGGCAAGTATTTCCAGCACTTGCCCGTCCCGGTCGAATACCGGCCTGTTGGTCCAGGCCATCCAGACCCGGCTGCCGTCCCGAAGAATGTTCTCGTTTATATTGCTTGCGTATCTTTCCGGGTGGTTCACAATGTCTTGAAACAGCCCGGTCAGATCGCCCCCGGTGGACTCCTGTTCAGGAACGAGAATATTCACACTCTTTCCGATGACCTCTTCCGCACTGTAGCCGAAGAACTTCTGAGCGTATTCGTTAAAAAAGGTCAGGGTCCCGTCCCGCTTCCAACGGATGATGGCGCTATTGGCGTTTTGGACGAGTTCGCGGTACTTGCTCTCACTTTGCTGGAGATCGACAGCCGCCTTTTCACGCTCGGCGGCAAGCCTTGAGTGTTCCTCTGCTTTGTGCGCCCGCGCCTGGGCGCGGTACGCCGCTTCGGCCAGATAGGAGATCAAGGCGCCGCTGGCGAGAAAAACAACCATGCTCAGCAGATCGGCGGAATTAGTAATGGCCAAGCTGCCAACCGGCTCCATCCAGAAATAGTCGGCGAGGACTGCTGAGACGGCCGTGGCCAGCAACCCGGCGCTAAATCCCCCATATAGCGCCGCAACCGCCACGGCGGGGTAGAAGGTCAGGAAGGCAGCGCGGAACCCAAGAATTTCCATGAACTGCAACCGAATAGCAGCGGCGATGACTGCGAGAATAATGCCCACTGCACAGCGGAGCCATACCGGACGGTTTGTTCGATCCCACATCATGAGATTCCCCTATTTGAACAGAGAGCGTCATCGATTCAGTCGCGGGCGACGGCTCTCCCCATGGCCAACCTGTTTTGAAGCTGCTGCTGCTTTTTATCGAATGGAACGTTTGTCTCCGAAAACCCTCTGAATATCCTGAAGTCAGGATTCTATATCATGCAGGGTGGAAATAAGAAACATTAATGGATTGTTCCAGTGTGGTAATGTCGTAACATCAGCTTGGGTGATTATCTTGGTGATGCATGAGAGATCCATTGCTATTTTTGGCTCAGGACTTAGAAAGGAGTGGTTATGGAAGAAAAGAAAGGAAATTTCGATGAGCGATACCATGCCTCCTATGCTTGTAAATTGAAGACCGTTCCACTGGAGAAGATTGAAACTGCAATAGCGAAAGCCATAGGGGAATTAACCCACGACAGGGTAGAGTGCACGATAACGAATTTCAATGCCGAGAGCCCGGAGGCGGAGATTGTCATCTCACTGGACACAGGGAGAGACAAACGATATTCCAAGTGAATTGATTTTGAGCGCTCCCCGGCAGAGCAAGACGTAGGTTTCGACATCTATATGTCCAGCCAGGCATTAAAAGGCCTTCCAAATGGTGAAGAAGGGCGCGAATCGAACCACAACAGGAAGACCCCCACGACAGTCCGAGGCGCCTGCGGACACCGGTGGAGGGAGCGCTTTTTTAACCTTTTCACCGTCTGAAGCGGAAACGGCCGATACTTTTTCCATAGTGGCGCTGGGCGCCTCCGCCGGTGGGCTGGAAGCCCTTGAATTTTTCTTTTCCAATATGCCTGCCGAGCCTGGACTTTCCTTCGTTGTCATCCAGCATTTATCGCCCGGAACCAGGAGCGTTATGAGGGAGCTTTTGCAGGCCAAAACAAAGATGGCCGTCCACCTGGTGGAAAACGGGATAAGAATCAAACCCAACAATGTCTATGTGAATCCGCCGGGCATGGAAGTCTCCCTCCTCGGCCGAACTCTTCATGCGACGGCGCCGGGAGGGGGCAAAGCCCCTTTATTCCCGATCGACTCTTTTTTTCGCTCTATTGCCGAAAATGAGAAAGAAAGGGCCATTTGCGTCATTCTCTCGGGGACCGGAACGGATGGCGCCCTGGGGCTCAGGGCCGTCAAGGAAGGTGGCGGCTTGGTGATCGTTCAGGACGTTAATCAGGCCAAATTCGATGGAATGCCCAGGAGCGCCGTTGGAACAGGCCTTGTCGATATGGTCCTGCCAGTCGAAAAAATGGCCGAAGGGATTTTGAGCTATGTGAAGCGGCCTTACATATCGGTCACGGAGAAAGACGAAAAGGTCCATAAGACACTCAAAGGTTTCCTGGAAAGAATGCTTCTCCTGGTCCGGGACCGGACCGGGGTCGATTTTACGGACTACAAGCAGTCCTCCATCCGCCGGAGAGTGGAGAGGCGGATGGCTACACACCAGATAGATTCCATAGAAGACTATTACCGTTATCTTGAGGAAAATCCGTCTGAGGTAGAAGCCCTCCATAGGGATTTCCTCATCGGCGTAACCCGGTTTTTCAGAGATCCCGANNCTGCGAATCTGGGTCCCCGGCTGCTCGACCGGCGAAGAAGCCCTTTCAATCGCCACACTTCTTTTCGACTACATGGAAAAACTAAATTTACACCACAGTGTCCAGATATTCGGGACCGATCTCGATCCCTCCGCCATAGAGCGCGCCAGGTTGGGGGAATACCCGGAGAGCATTGTATCTGATGTATCCGAAGAGCGCCTGGAGCGCTTTTTCGTAAAATCCCACAATGCGTACAGGATAAAAAAGTTCATTCGGGACATGATCGTCTATGCGGTCCAAAACATAGCCCAGGATACGCCTTTCTCAAAAATGGACCTCATAAGCTGCCGCAACCTTCTAATCTATATGGGCATGAAGCTCCAGCGAAAGATACTTCCCATTTTCCACTACTCTTTGAATGAAGGTGGGTATCTTTTCCTTGGCTCTTCGGAGTCAATCGGAAGGTTTGACGATCTTTTTTCCACAATAGAGACTCACTGCAAGATTTATCGGCGAAAAGACATCGGCTCAAGACTTTGGGCCGCAACTCTTCCACAAACCGAGGAGGACTATGACGCAACGCCCCCAACCCAGGGNNTCACATGGCGCGGTTGAAAAATATCTGAAGCTCCCCGAGGGAGAATCGAGCCTCAACGTCTTTAAGATGGCGAAGGAGGGCTTACGCTTACAACTCGAACTGGCCCTCTATGAAGCTGCAAGGGAAGGCAAGCCGGTACGCGCGGCAAACCTTGCGCTCGGGGAAAAAGAAGAATATCAGATTTTCGATCTTGCGGTTAATCCTCTTACTCAACCAAAGGGCTTGAGCGTTGTCGCCTTTATCGAAAAGGCCGCGCCCAAGAAACTGAAGAGAAAAAACAAGGCTGCTTCAGTTGAGGGCATCGAGCCCCATATTGAGAGACTCGAACGGGAACTCCAGGCTGCCAGAGAGCACCTCCAGGCTACGGGAGAGGAGATCGAAGCTTCCAACGAGGAGCTTAAATCGGCAAACGAGGAATTGCAGTCCACAAATGAAGAGCTGAACACACTGAACGCCGAGCTTCAGAAAAGCCTCGAACGCGTAACGGAGTTAAGCAACGATCTGAACAACCTTCTTTCAGGCACCGAGATTGCTACGATCTTCCTGGACAACCGCCTTCATATCAGACGCTTTACTCCTTTCGCGACGAAAATCCTTAATCTCATAGAGGGGGATATCGGAAGATCGATCGGCGACATCACATCGAAAATTTCCGGACTTGACCTCCGCAAGAGCGCCTCCGGGGTCCTGGACACTCTGCACCGGGAAAGCCATGAGATTCGGAGTGACGGCGGCAACTGGCTTTCGGTCCGGGTCCTCCCTTACCGCACAACCGATAATGTAATCGATGGGGTTGTAATTAACATTATAGATATTACAGAAGTAAAACGCGTTCAGATGATTGCCGATGATGCCGGAGCATATGCTGAAAGCGTTGTGGAAACCGTTCGAGAGCCTCTGCTGGTTCTCGATGGCGATTTTCGGGTTGTCTCGGGCAACAAAGCTTTCTATGAGACATTCAGGATTCCCAGGCATGAATCCGAGGGGGTCTCCGTATACGAACTCGGCAGTGGTCAGTGGGACATCCCGGAGTTGCGGGAACTTCTCGAAAAAATCATACCCGAGAAAAGCTCGTTTCAGGATTTTAGGATCGAGCATGATTTCCCGGAGATCGGTCATCGGGTCCTGGCCCTTAACGCCAGGCGAATCGAACAGAAGGGCGGGCGGCCGCACCTGATCCTCATCGCGATGCAGGATATCACCGGATGACAGAAGACAGGATTTTACCGCAGAGACGGGCATAGTCCGGTCTCTGCCACGAAAAGGCCTGATGGGTTGCGCTTCTCTCCACCCATCCTGATATGGATGAC
>PLSV01000371.1 GCA_003165235.1 Syntrophobacteraceae bacterium | reverse complement strand
GCTGAGCGCGTGGTCGCGCGCAGACGCGCGCGGCCAAATCTTGCGGGGTGCGGGGAAGTCACTTCCCCGCTCTTTGCAGTTGCTTCAACTTGAGCGCAACTTGGTATTAGACGATAATCTCGCCATGCTGGGTATGAACACTACCGGCGTCAAAATAATTAGGTTGGGGAGACGAATCTTTTCCAAATCCGGAATCAATCCTGGCCAAATCAAGTTGACGAAACCAGGAGAATCAGCATAGGGTCGAATCCTGGTCTGGTCCCGCCAGGGAGACCTCCGGCTGAGCTTTTGCCGGAAGCGCCTGGTGAATATCGCTTAAGGTGAAGAAGACATCTGGAATTGTCTTTATGGTTGACGTGAAAAAGAAGTCCTCCAGCATCGAAAACCAATCAGGAGCTGCGGACGCCTCCAAGATGAGTAAGACGCTTGTTTTGCTGATGGCGGCAGGCTCCGGATTGACGGTTGCGAGCATTTACTACGCCCAGCCCTTGCTTGAGGCCATTCGTCAGAGCCTCGGGATGTCCGTCGCCTCGACAGGCCTTATCATCACGGCCTCCCAGTTGGGGTACGCTTTGGGACTTGCTTTCCTGGTTCCGTTGGGTGATCTCGTGGAGCGGCGGGCTCTAGCGGTCTGGATGACCGTTGGAATCTCAGTCTGTCTGGCGGGAATGGCCCTGGCGCCTTTCTCCTCGATACTTTTCGCGGCAGCCCTTATGATGGGCGCACTCTCGGTTGTAGCCCAGGTTCTCGTCGTCTTTGCGGCCACGCTGGCCCGTCCTGCCGAAAGAGGACAGGTTGTCGGGACGGTGATGAGCGGGCTCCTGCTCGGCATTCTTCTCGCCCGCACTGCGGCTGGTTATTTGGCCCAACTGGAGGGCTGGAGAGCGGTTTTTGGGGTCGCGTCGGCACTCATGATCGCTCTTGCAGTCGTCTTGCACTGGGGCCTGCCGACGCACCGCTCCAATATCGGCGTAAGCTATCCGGCATTGATGAAGTCCGTGCTCGTCTTGCTTAAGGAAGAACCTTCCCTGCGCCTTCGAGCTTTTTACGGCGCGATTGCATTCGGCTCGTTCAGCGTGCTGTGGACCCCTCTGACCCTGATGCTGTCCCGGCCCCCTTACCAGTACTCAACCGGAACGATCGGGATATTTGGCCTGGCCGGTATTGCAGGCGTGCTGGCGGCTTCTCTGGCCGGCCGGATGGCCGATATGGGCTGGGCTCGTCAGATGACTGGGATCGCATCAGCGCTTATTGTGCTCTCATGGCTCCCTCTGAAACTGGGCGACCACTCGGTCTCGATGCTTCTATTCGGCATTCTGGCGCTCGACCTTACCGTGCAGGGGCTGCACATAACCAACCAAAGCGAAATCTATCGCCTGAGACCCGATGCGCGCAGCCGCATCACCTCGGCCTACATGGCCAGCTTCTTTGCCGGCGGAGTTTGCGGCTCGGCGCTCTCCTCATTTGCCTACGCCCATTCCGGATGGCAGGGAGTCTGCCTTGTGGGAACGGGTTTCGGAATGCTCGCCACAGTCTTATGGCTCTTAACCCTCCGGAGCAGGTGAGCCTCTGCGGAGTCGCACGCCACTTCCGACCTTTTATGAAGCGAAGGCGCACGGTACTATTCTGCTTGCTTTCAATTTACTATGAGGGATGAGATGGATCCTTCGCAAGATACCTTCATCAGTTCCTGTGATGAGTTGTTTATGGTTGGCAGTCGAGAATGGAGAGGCCAGAACTTCACTTTAGCCGGCTGGAAACATATCTCAGGGAGCGTAATATCTGCTGCGCTCTTGTCGGCTTCGCTATCAGGCGACCTGCTGGATGCGCATGGCGCGAGGATGGGCCCGCATCCGGGGAAAATTGAATTGTGGTGGCATTACACCTGACATGATCCAAAGATTTCTTTTGGAACGCCGTCATCCTCGCACGTGGGAGCCCTGATTCCAGCCATAGTTTTATTTCCGTTTTAAAATCAATCAGCCTCTGCTCTTATCGGGAAGTATGCAACGTTGTTCACGCGCCGCAGCGCGTCCATGTCCCCGCATGCCGCCGGCAACTCCACTACCACCGGAAATCCTTCAAGCAGTTTCTCTTCCATTTACGCCTTAATTTAGAACTGCTGCACCTCCGCGCCTGTTTGACGGCGCCTTCGGGGTTATCTTATCGGGGGATCAGACTCAACCAGGTCTCCCCCTTATCTCCTTACTGATTCTCACGTGCCGGGTTGCATGACGAATGGTTTCATCCCCGTGGCTCCAAAAGTCCCAGTGAAAAGGGCTGTGCAGTCGAAAGCGCCCCCGTAGGTATTGCAAGGTTTTGATGCCCATTGCGCTCCGACATAGTCGAAACCGGCCCCGGCCACAGTGCCTGTGACCGAAATAGAAGTAGTTGTTCCTTCCGCTACGTTCTTAATAAATGTTCGTTTTCGGCTAACCGAGATAGAGGGAAGGGAACGTTTTAGCAAACGAAGGCAGAGTAGGAGCTTAGATCACGATTAAATTCAACCGTGGACGTAGCAGGCCGCAACGCTAGTCGGGTATCCAATTTATTGCTTGTTTAGCCCCTTTTCAATTTTTTTTTGGCAGAAAAGCATCCTCAAATATGATCCGCTGATGGAAACATTTTGGGGACCACTTAAGTACGTACAGAGGAGAGAAATGCTTACGTGAATAGCCCATCTTCGTTAGAAGATCACACACCAAATTGTACAGCCAAGCGCTTCAACTCTTCACTTCCCAAAAAATCCTGCAGCATAGTACGGATAAGTGTCTTAGCGGTTATAGCCTGTCCGCCTCCCCCAAGGCGTAATTTCTCTATCGCTAGGAACCAACTCGCTTTGCCCGGAAGATTAAGATCAATAACAGATAAATCACCGCCTGCCCGTGTCCAAACAGATAACTCCTCAGGGCCTCTCGGATAATGCCTTACAGCGATTCCCGCAAGGGTTGACCACAATTCCTGTTCAGTTCCTCTGGGGCGATCTGGGGAATGGCTCACTCCCGCATCCTCTGGAAAAGCATTCGCGAGCACCTCAAAGGCAAAAGCAGCAGCATTTTGCGATGCCAATTCCTGTGAACCGGAGGCGTCGGCCTCCTCTTTTCTATCGATGAGATCAGAAATGCCCCGGATGATCATGGCGTCAACAAAATTCATATGAGAAGCCTTTAAGAAACCTCGCCCCTCCATCTCGACCGCAAGTGCATCACTATAATAATTCCGTATGAAAGAGTATACCTCGGAGCGGGTTGACTTCAACACTTTGCCCCCGGCGGCAATCGGCCCAATCAAAACCTCAGGCTTACCCGTCGCATTTGTTCCTTTCAAACGTCTGAACCAATTTTCCCTCTTGGCCTCAGCTTTTGCCCTCTGCCCCAACCTGTATGATGACTCTCCGACGTCAGGTCTTGGCATTAGTTCCTCTTTGGCAGAACCGGATTCATAGCCGTAAACCTTGGTTGCTGCTACTACATCCCCAAGCTTGACATCTTTGATTCCACCAGCCGCTCCTACAAAGAAAACGGCACAGGGGTCAAAATATTGGATTGCTCGTTCGGCTTCCGCTGCTGCGCTTTCATTGCCCGCACCGATTTCTGCGATTCCAACATCCCATTCCTGCTTCCCTTGAAAATGTCCCTTCTCGTAGACGGTCCCCTTTGGATGCAGTTCTTCACCCACTTCAGTCAGATGCGACCTAACAGCCTCATATTCGACACGGAGCGCGGTCAGAAAGACCGCAGTCAATCCTTTACTGCTCATTTTTTGTGCCTCATTAGCCATTTCCTAAGTATCTTCAATTTTTCATTAAAAGGATAATCATCTTCCATCTTGGCCAGAAGTTTGTCAGGAGTAATATCCTTGCCCCCACCGCCTTTATTAAGTTTTAGGAGGGAATCCGTCCATTGAGTTCGTCCGGGCTGTCCTGTGACGAGGACTGACAAATCTCCCCCTGATCTGGACCATATTGACATCTCAGTGAGTCCCCTTGGGTACAGCTCTATAGATACCTCTAGAAAAGCCTCCCACCAAGTTTCTGTCTTAATATCAGTTGCCAATTTTCCCGACCAAGAAAGTTCAAGGCTTTCAAACCAACCTAGGAGAGAATGGCACTCTCTGACACCTGGCAAAAGGTCAGACCTATTATTATTGATCAGGAATCGAGTAAGCATCGACGCGGACCTATTCCACTTCCTCTCGCATATCATTTTTCCCATAAGAGCTGCGCTCACTGGATCGAATGTCGCTCTCCCCCTGCTTGCATTTCCTAGCCATTCATAGAATTGATCCTCTCTTATCCTGGAAAACCGTCGGAATATGTTAATCGCAAATGCCAACTGGGAGGATTCTCGGAAGTCAAAATGACGGGAAAGACGCCCCCCTTCAAGAATCGCATTTTCCAGATTTTTCTCAATGGAACTCGCAAAATGAGAATCTGTTTTAAATCGATTAATCCATCCATTCGCAGTGGTATCCAAAAATGCGACAGCAACATTCGGCTCCATTCGCTCCCAGATCTCGCTGCGCCTAGTGTAATCAGTGAGATCCCCGTAGTCAGATTTCGCAACTCGCAATAGAAGAGATGCTTCCACCTTTTCCCCATTCAAAAGCATATCCATAAGTGAGAATACGGTTTCAGTCGGTGCCGAGATTCCTGCCCAGATGTCTGTGGCCTTATCAATGGTATACAGCCATATTTTTCTCCATCTCTTATTGCTCAGATCAATAGCAGAAAAAAGGCTTCGGTTGCGTTCACATACATCTCCCGCCAACTTTAACATTCTTTCATCGTCATTCACCAATGCGGCCTGGAGCACTTCTTCGCCTTTGAATCTCTGAACAATCTTGCGAATCCCATCCATGCTTTCTGGATTAGAGTCGACAAGAAGCTGCTTTTGGAATGCCTCAGATGGCTTGCAGTAAGCGCTCACTGCTGAAGCATGCAGTATATACCATCTCCTTTTTTCAGCGACAGTGCATATCCTCCGGCCAAGAGGTTCAGAAACATGGGTGGGACACCTCAAGGCCAGTTGCCCCTCGACATCGGATGTATTAGGGACGTAGGCATCGAACAGTTCCACCAGTTCAGGCCTCTTTTCCCACCATTGCCAGATGGCTGAGGCGGTGCTATTTCTCCAGTTACTCAGTTCAACACTGAGTGAGGAACGAATAGTATTGTGCCAAAGAGTATCATAAGAAGGTTCCAGGGCCATCTGGACCAATTCTGCATTGGCCTGCGCACTCGTTGGAGAATCAGAATGAATGAACTGGCCGACCCAGTCTCTGACCATCTGTTCATAAATACGCGCACCCCCGTGAAAAGGTAGAAGATCGAGATTTCGGAGGGCCATGAGGTTCAGTGCCGTGCCATGAGTAGTCAGCTCTGCCAGTTTACTAAGTGCCTTCGCTTTTACCTCGATGCCTCTGGCTGGATCTGGCGAAATATTGCCCAGAAGCCTTACCAACAGTGCGATCTCTTCCATATTCGCAGCTTGATTGATCCGTGCGTATATTTCCTGGCACTTCTCGAACTTAGGCAAGTCAGAGAAGATGGCAGGCGTTGTCTCAATTTTCTGAAAGAATTCAACCAATTCCTGAGCATGAGGCATTCCAAGGAGGAGCGCTGCCGCCTTTGATTTGGGATTATCTTCATCGGATTGCCCCACCTTGGGATAGTTTAACCACCGGCCCTCTAGCCGCTCCGGCGTACAAACTACTGTCCACTGCTGCCCTTCAAGATCCTGAGGCCCGAAGCTTAGGCGAAATCGCAGATTTTTCCGCATCTCCGTCCAGAGGTGTTTCCAAAGTGCAACAATGATCTTTGTGAATCCCTGTTGACCAATAAATACCACTGGCTTAGGCGGCCTTTGCTGGTTCACAAGGGCATTTACAACAGCTGTCAGGCATGGGGGATCAGTATCCAGCTTTTCTTTGCTACTGAGTATCGTGATCTCATTATCTGACAATTCTATGGGAGATAATATCTGCAACTTGTCAGGAGTTTCAGGAAGAAGCCCTAATAAATATTCCATGTCCAAAATGGCTATTTCTTCAATGTCAATGATAAGTGCCTGCGTAAGCACCATTCCGGAGCGTGGTGCTGTATCATCTGGATATGTCCTTGAAATGATGTAAAAACCTTCAAATGCATATCCACTGATGTAAGGTTCCCATTCTGTCCCTGGAGGAGGATTTCCTGGGCGGTCCGTGTATGTGATAAGTTGCTGAAAAGGGAATTTTCCGCCAGAGCTTTTGGCAAGCAATGTATGCGCACGGTTGTGCTCTCCATAGACAGCCTGGTGGATTAGCATCGGAGTGTCCCTAAGATGCCATATCGATTGTTTTAAAAACAGGTAGTGTCAGATCTGTAGATGGAGTACCATCTGGCTGAATCACATATCCAAACTCTTCCGGCCCCCTGGCAAGGTAGCCCTCGTCTGGCTTTTCCTTGTCAAGACGTTTTCCGAGCGATGATAGGCCAAAAACACAACATTGTCCAGAAATCCAATTAGAGCTGATATAATCAGAAAAGAGCGGCATCCTGTCCTTCATCAATTCATGAGGTTGGGTCCCTTCTTTTACACTGCTTATCTCATCCCAGCAGGAAAGCACAATACACAGAGCAGGTAGGTGTACTCTCATGGCTGTGCCAACTCCTTTTGCAAACAGAAAAAATTGAAGGAGTTCGATAAACTTGGCTTGATCGGACCAATGAAAGTCTGTTGCCTCTGCCGAGCTACTCCTGGCCTGCAAGTCTCTTGTTGGTCTGGAAAGAATATCCTCGTACGATCTGATCTGGTCCAGGCGAATGAAGAAAATCCATCCGTCGCTCTCCAACAGCCGTTGCCGCCATGAGAGACTAAGGCGTCTTTGTTCAAGAATCTCCTTAATCTGCTCTCCGCTATAATCCGGCCATATAAGGTCAACCTCTCTATCCCCTGCCAATTCGACGGGAAGTATAACGCTCTGGTAGCTGGCAGAGGTATGGCCTGCAGTAATCCCCTTACAAAGACAATGAAGCACTTCCTCGAATGGCGCAAGGCTTTCGGCGGCTCCCCGCATTCTTAAGCGACAATCCCTTTGCTGCAATCGACAAAGCAACTGCCCTCCATAATGCGTTTTCCCTACTGCCGAACCGCCGATCAACAATACAGATTTTGCTTTATTCGTCATTGTTACCTGCCACGAAATGCGAGCAGAGGGTCCTCGCTTCGTTTGATTGGTAGTTCACGAATGTAGTAATCACTTCGATCCTGAGCAGACACCAGCCAGCATAAGAGTGATAATATTTCAAACTCCGTAATCGAATTTTCCCCGTTAGAAAGTACGACACTAATGGAGAATTCTTTTTTTACCGGGAAAAGCTTTTCGAATCTTCCTGAGAGAGCCTTTCTGACGCCGTCCTGAATTTCTTTATCCGATTTTGACCAGACAATTGCGACAGGCCTTCCTGCCACCTCCCCGCTGAGTCGCTCTGCAAGTGTCATTAGTTTGCTCCGTGCTTCACCCAATTGGCTGCCACTTAAGGCTTCGCTGTCAGCAAAAAGTATAAATGTTTGCGCGTATCTGCTAATCCACTGGGCACCTTCAGCATCTGGAGCATTCCTGTCGATACCCCAGCGATCAAACCATTCTCCTGGGGCGTCAGTGAAAATGACATCTTCCAATAGCTCGGATTTATCTCGGAATGAAAAATGCAACAATCCAGGTATTCTGCCAGAACTAAAACTCGTATGAGGAGGAAAACACGGCGGGTCACCTGCTTTCCATCGCATGTCATACGCCAAACTCTCCCAGCCTTCGAACGTAAGAGAGCCTGAAAATAAACGGTCTCCAATGTGCCTGCCTTGGCCCAAAAGCAGGTATATTGCTGTCAGCAGTGTAGTTTTCCCTGCATTGTATGAACCTACCAACCCGACCATGTTCGGTATCGAACGCGCAGCAATGAATTGAAGGTCATCCAATCCTAGGGAATTCCCTGACCAAGGCAACGGGTAATCGCCTTCCAAATTCTGTCCAGTATCAGTCTGGTTCCGATCAGCCTTGAAATTCTTGCAGTTCCGATAATCATCACCCATAGCGCAAGAAACATCAGGAGCCCAACAATGTTCGTGAGTACATTGTTTTTCCATTCATTATCCTTGCATGTTTGTCTGTCTCCGAGCTTGCAAATCTCGAAAAATCCAGGCCGACCAATCTTTCAGACTGATCTTCGCGTTTTTATCGACTCCAATTATGGTTGAGCCCTGTTCGTTGGTAATCGCACTTCCGGCCAAAATGTTTTCAGCCAAATCCAGCATGGGAATCCTTGCGTCTTCATTGCTCCTGGTGCTAAGTCCTTTTTTTATTTCTCCGAGGTCCCCCTCGGACCGCAGTTCATCGAGAATTTTAGAGATGTAGACAGGTTCACTCGTTCCAACTACTTCTTGAACTGCCTCACGCAGGAAGAATTCAACAGCCTGCGGGCAATAAACAGGAACTTGTTCGTGAAGATCGTATGCCATTATGAAAGCAGCAATTTCCGGCTTAAAGGAACGATAACCTCGCCGGGTGGAAGGGGAATAGAGGGCTTCTTTCCACCATAACAAGGCAGTCCTCGTCGCATCAACAGATGTTTTCATTCTCATCTTCTCAATTAGGGCATTAATAGCTGTATTAAAAGAAGATGAATATTCAGAATACACCTGCGCCAGATTTTTTGAGATATTGTCGATTTGGATTGAATTTGAACTATTAATCGAAGTCGCAATTGCCTTCGCCGCACGGGTACCGAATTCCTGGACCCATGGATTGTTACCGCTTGGCCAATTAGGGTTGCGATTTTGAATGGGTTGCCCGGTATTATCGGCTGGCCCGGCAGCAGCAAACATGCCTTTCGTAAGCTCGTCTATATCCACGGCCGCTCCTTCGAGATTAGGCAGACTCTCAGGAAAAGAAGGGAAATTCAGCGGTGTGTTTTCAGAATGGCTTGCCCATTCTTCTATGGCCCTCTCCTCAGCTATATTTCCCAAGTGCAAGAACAAATCAGTGTACAATCGTCTTTCAGTTTCAAGCGCGGAAAAAGGCAGATAGCTTGTTCCAGTCAACCATGTTATCGAAGCAATCTGAGGATTCCTGATACCAGCAGAGTAAATTGCATCGAGGGCAACTATCTGGAGCAATCGCCGGGGAGTATCCGGAAAAAGATTTCTGAGGGTTTTCCAGTGCCCTTTAACAACCGTCTCGATTTCCCCGAGCGTCGGGTCGCTCGAAGGGATTTTTGGATCAACGGCAACAAGTGTGCATCTGATTACTTCCGACTTCCTCTCCTCAAGGATCTTTGAAAGGTCCTCAGAAGCGCTTTGCAGGGCCTCAAACTTCTCATCACCTTCACCGATGTTTAGCATGCCCGCATCTAAAAATTTCTGCAATATGCTGTCCTGCAATTTTTCCCTCCAGTTCCTGGTGACAAATAGTGAACGGAAGCATTTTCAACCTTGGAAAGAGCACCAGCAGGATACGGCCATATCGGAATGTCGTCAAGCCGTAGATGCTCGATTTGATGAATCTTTCCCCATTGGTGGTATGGTATCAGGCGATAGTCGCCAGAGTAAGGATAGAAGCCGGAAGAGGATACCTCAACTTCAACCTTTCTTGCAACTTGTTGACTGTAAGCTTCCTTAAAATATGATCTCCATTCCATAAACTCGCACGTGTTACCCTGCGATGGGGTAATTGGGCATCATTCCAGGAGTATCCAACCTCTACGCCATTTACAAATAACTGTTCCGAGTCGAGGCGACGGACGACAAAGAAGTTTTGGGCTTCCAAGTCACGTCGTGGCGTCGATGCAGTTTGCAGCCGAGCGGGTATTCAGGAGTTATGTATGTTTTTTAAATGCAGAGCGGTGAACTCTGAGGGTGTCGTGAACTGGCAGGGTGAACCAAGAATTTTCCCGGCCCAGCGTTATGCGCGGGGAAAGCGCAGACACGATAATGGAATGGATCGGATTTCCGGGGGAAGATTATCCCAAAGATGGGGGATAACCATGGATGGTGACAAGAATCGACTGAAGTTGCCCCGGTCTGGTTATCCCTGGGTTATCCCTCAGCAAAATCTAAATCTTATATGTCCTGTAAACCGAGTGCCTGGGGCGGGAATCGAACCCGNNTTGCGACCGAGGGATTTTAAGTCCCCTAATATTAGTTTCACTCACCTTCATAAATCTTCATAAAAACCCTTGACAGGACTATACTTACAGAATATTCTACTTTCACTTTACATGACCTTGCATCAGGCATTTTCACCTAAAAAGGTGGGACAAATGTGGGACAACTTTTTAGGCTGCGAAGGGGGCAAAAATGGCGAAGTGGGTGAAGACCAAATTTGAAGGCGTGCGATACCGGGAACACGCCACTCGAAAGTATGGGGTGCGCAAAGATCGGTATTACAGCATCCGTTTTCGTGTCGATGGCAAGCTTGTTGAAGAGGCCCTGGGATGGGAAACGGAATGGAAAGCCAGTCACCCCAAGGGGGCCGACAGTCTTGAGCAGGAAGCCATAGCCAAGCGTGCGCAGCTATCGAAAAACAAAAGGGAAGGGGCCGGACCCCGAACCATGAAGGAAGCGAAAGCACAAAACGTAGTCGTCCGTGAAGCCCAAACCGCAAAGCTCCAAGCAGATGCGGCGGCACAAAAGAGCCTTTCCGAATACTGGAAGGAATCCTATTTTCCGGCTGCGAAGCGCTCAAAGAAAGAAAACTCATGGCAGAAGGAAGAGCAGCATTTCCGTCTATGGATAGAACCTCTTCTGGGCGCGTTGCCCTTGCGTTCTATTGGCCTCCGGCAGTGGGATGAGTTGGTAAAGAGTCTTTCCAAAAACAGCATGTCTGCAAGGTCTAAGGAATACATCACCGGGACGCTCCGCCGAGTCCTTAAACATGCCTATGACCGGCGAATGATAGACGATGCTCCCCCCACGGGGAAGCGAGTAGGTGTTTCCGGGCCGGGGAATAACCGCAGGCTTCGCGTTATCTCCCATGAAGAGGAACAGGTGATTATGGATCATCTTTCCCTATCTGATCCCCACGCGTGGAAGATCACCAGGTTTGCATTCCTGACAGGTTGCAGAGCATCGGAAGCCTTTGGACTCACCTGGGGGAATGTGGATTTTTCACGGGGATGTATCACCTTTGCCGAAACAAAGAACCACGATTCCCGCATAATTCCACTCACAGAACCACTCTTAAACCTCTTTTCCAGCATGACTTCCGGGGGAGCGGGTTCCTATGTGTTCGTCAAAGCGGATGGCACGCCTTACAAGGAAGCTCCGAGCGCGTTTTCCACTGCGGTAGAGAACTTGGAATTGAATGCCGGCAGGGGAGAACGCGACAAGATAGTATTCCATTCCATTCGTCACAGCGTGGCTACCAGACTTGCACAGCGACTCGGACCGCGCGACCTCATGGATATTATGGGCTGGAGAACCGTCCAGATGGCTATGCGCTATGTTCACGGCAACGACGATGCCAAGCTGAAGGCGCTTTCCATGCTAGCCTGGATTTCCACGGAGGA
>PLSV01000146.1 GCA_003165235.1 Syntrophobacteraceae bacterium | reverse complement strand
CCGAAAAAAAATAACCACTCTGCGTTGTGTGAGCGCGTAGCGGGCAGGCCGACCGCGCGACAAGTCTATCTGGCGCGCTGGGCGTTCGCGGAAGGCCTGGTCCCATAGATCAAGACGATCGACTGCTGCTGGCGGGTTAACCGTGTAATTTTAGCTCTTCGAGGAAGGCGGCTACCGCCCTGTTCATTTTGGGGAATGCGGCGGGGTCTCGCGTGTCGTTGCTACGGCACAAGTCACAAACCTCAGACATGCCACTCTTGTGCTGAGCTTCTCTGAGGAGCTTGAAAACAGGATTGCGCCATGCGGACAGGAAATCTTCAATTCCTGTAAAATGAATGGGCGCCAGTCGAGCAAAATTGAGACTCGATAAAGGTCCAAGGCAAGGATATATGTAGTGTGTCTCAGGAATCTTTCCCAGCGTCTTATTGGTGCTCCCGATGCCGACTTGCCGCCACAGAAAGAAACAATGAGCCCCAGGCGGGGATGCGAACTTCAGCCGGTTGAGCAGCTTGCCCAGTCTCATTTCGTTGGCCTCAATTCGGGCAAAGTCGTGTAAAAGCCGTTCTTCGACGCCGAAAGCAGCGGCCTTCAAGACCTCGGGTTGCGGGAGCTCCAAAGAAATCCCATACTTCTCGCCTTCTCTTACTGTCTCCCGGTAAACACGTTCGTAATGTTCGCTTTCGCAATGGTAGGCATCTTCGGGCCCAAATTTCCCCACGCCCCCGTAACCGAATCCAAAGAATGGAAAAGCCGTGAAACGGTCGATGCCCAATTCAAGACAGAGTCCGGGCATTTTTGGGAGTTCGTCGATGTTCAGTCTCGTCAGCACCATGGACCCACACACAATGGGATGAAGAGAGCGGCATGCCCTTTTCTCCTGGAGAAGTTCCATCAGGTTGCGTGAAACTCTATCGAACTGGTCGGCGCCATGGAGTTGCGCCCAGGTCTCCCTGCCGGCGGCATTCATGGAAACGTTGATCCAGCGCACTCCATGGTTGACCAGAGAAGAAAGCAAATTCTTGCGATTCAACAGCACCCCGTTGGTAAAAAAATTTATTCCTATCTGTGGAAAGTTCTCAACAATAGTGTCGAGAATCGCCCGCAAGTGTGGGTCAAGAGTGGGCTCTCCCAAGCCGGAAGAAAGCCGTAGGGTCCTCGCGTACTTCAAAATCCCCAGGCTCTGCGCCTGAGATGGTGTAACAAAGTCGAAACGCGCTATTTTTTTGGTATAGCTACAGAACTTGCAGGAAATATTGCACGCGCCCGTCATCGAAAGGTGAATTTCCGGAGGTGTGCTCCAGGGTTCCGGCGAACCCGTCCTGTATTCGATTTCGTTCAAAAGCTCGTTGAAGATCCATGGGACTTTTGAGATGCTGCGATGGGCCGCAAGCACTTTTCTCATGCGCTGTGGATCGTCGGCCACGTTCTCGCCATTCACCGTATGGAACAGGATCTCCTCGAGCGCTGTGTTGAGATAACATGGCGCATCATGCGCCCGCAGGCCGACAGGCATGTCGATTCCTTTTGCAGCGGGTGAGTTCTCAACACCAATCGAGCTGGGGCGGACAAAATGAGCAGGGTCCATTTTGGACCATGTATAATCTATGGGATCATCAACGCAGACCGTGAGCAGCCTCGACAGCTCGATGACCTCAGACCAACGGTCTCTCATGTAATCAACCGAGAATGCAGCGGCGTAAACGTCACGGCCGGCAGGCATCGCGGCGACTGAGACGCCATGACGCAGCGCATGCCGGACAAGCCGCTTGTAGTCGGGCTTTTCGCCGAGGAGGAAGCTGGGGTTGATTAGAACCACCCCTTCGGGACGAATCGGGTGGCTTTCGAGAAAGAATTGGACCATCAGTTTCAAATCCAGAGCGCGATAACCAAGCAATTCTCTGATCAACATCTTATTTGCAGAGGGAAGCTCATAGAGCCTGAGCGAATCCCGGCAAAAACCCCCCAATCGCGCACCGGAACCGCAAATCCCCATCGCGAGCGCCCGAAGGCCGTCCAAAAACACAAGCCCCGCATCCGCCAGAGTCCCTGTCAGGTTTTGGGGACGCCTCAAGGGCAGCAGAACAACATTTATCATGCGGTCGCGTTCGTCGGGCCGTGACTTCAGGGCCGGCGCCGAAGCCTTTCCGACGATTTTGGCGACAAGGACATCTCCCACGGCGAAAGGATCGCTGGCTGTCCTTGCTCTACTCACATTATTGAAGAACATTTCTCCCAGCGCCTCATTGAGATGGCGCGGCGCCCCGCGAGCACACAGGCTGCCGGCGCCCTCGATACCTGAGACGGCAAGAGAGTTTTCAATGAGGGTTGAGCCGGGGCGAACCAGGCAGGCCCCGTCAAATTTCGACCGGGAATGATTTGTTGGATTATCCACGCAGGCTGTGAGCAGCCGTGAAAGCTCAAGTATGTCATCCCACCGGTCTCGCATGTAATCGGACGAGAATGCCGCCGCGCAAACATCATGGCCGGCCGGCATCGTCCCAACCGCCAGGCCGAAACGTTGCGCGTGGTCAACGAGTCCATTGTAGTCGGGCTTTTCGGCCAGGAGGAAACCGGGGTTGAGCAATACCACCCCTGCGGGATCAATGGAATGACTCTGCCCGATAAAAAATTCCACCATCAGTCTGAAATCGTGGGCGTAGTCGCCTAATACGTCTCCCATCAACGTTTTCTTCCTGTAAGGGAGCTCGTAGAGGCTATTGCTATCCTGACAGAAGGCCGCCACTCGCACGTGAGGACCCCTGCCTCCAATCCGCATCGCAAGTTCCCGGAGAATATCCAGGATCGCCAGGCAATCATCAGATAGGGTCTCCGTGAGGTCTTGAGGACGCCTCAAGGGCAGCAGGACAATATTTATCATGCGGTTGCGTTCGTCGAGCCGAGACTCCACGGCGGAGGCGGAAACCTTTCCCCACATTCTGGAGAAAAAGCCTGCAGCCAATGCCGCACGTGAATGCAATCCGTTAGCCCTCATGAAGAAGCCTCTTATGTGCAACCAAATGTGGGAATCTTTACTGCGGCAGCGTCTCAAAATGTTTCGCGATGGGAGAAGTCGCTGATCTCCCTGGGGTTGGGGTCCCCTGCACCCTTGGCAGTAAATCCCACTGGTATGAGCGCCGCCAGTTCGTAACCCTGAGGAAGCTTCAGTATCTCTTTAGTCTTAACAAACGTGTGAAACGGGATCAAGAGGTTTATCCAGCGGCGCCTTCTTGTTCCTCGTATGATAGACTTATGAAGCACCCTGTCGAAAAAAATAACTACTCTGCGTCGTGCGAGCGCGTAGCGGGCAGGCAGGCCGCGCGATACGTCTATCTGGTGCGTTGGGCGTTCGCGGAAGGCCTGGTGGTGAACAGACACCCCCGGCATAGTTTGCTCACTAGTCGCAACCCTGCAGTGATGTCCTCGTCACGGCCACATGGATGGTGAGGCCTTTATTCGTGGTCAATGCGCCGACTATCCTGCCGTCGGAAGTAAGATGTCCCATGAAGGCGTAACCGTCGGGATGGGAAGCCTGAATCTTGTCTCCCTTGAGTGTGCCCGTGAAATGATAGACTACTTTTTCACGTGGTTCGTACACAATGACGAACCCGCTCAGAGCGCCATTCATATTATCCACATGGGCCGTCATATCCGTAAACATGTATCGGGCTTGCCACGTGCCGCTGATGTCGACCTGTGCGATTGCTTGCGAAGCAAAGACAAAGACCAGAATGCAAGAAACCGCCAATTTCCTGAGGGTCATCTCTGATGCATTTCCTTTAGTAGATTCCCATCTGTTATGCGCTGCGCTTATCCCTCCCGAGTTTTACGGTGGAGGCTACGGTGAAGGATACCAAATGCGGGAGTTATTTCAAGCACAGACTCGCGGGGCGTATTGTAACATGCCGGGCTGAAGTGGAAGGGGACACAGTTGCCGGTGATTCAGCCGCAGCGAATTTGCTCGATTGCCGGGAGTTGCGCGTAAACTCTTGCCGGCAGCTAACCTAGAAACTCCATGACGTCCCGATTGAATCGCTCTGATGCTTCCATAGGGGGCATGTGCCCGACGTTGGCATATGTAAAGAGTTTTGCGCCTTTAATCATAGCGCTCAGATATAGGCCGTTCCCATACGGAACGAGGGGGTCCGCAGCTCCGTGAACAACAAGCGTCGGCAGCGAGATTCCGTGTATGCGGTCGCCCATGCCGGGCCATGTCATTGTTGCGCCGAGCTGCCGCTGGTAGGAGGCAAGCGACATCGGTTTGGATTTGGAATATCGCACCACCGTATCCAGGTCATCGGGGTGGGAATTCATGTAGCCCGGCGCCGCAATACATGAATAGATACGGCGTATCAGTGTTTCGATATCCTCCTTTTCGTGGGGCATGAGCAAGGCGCCCACTTCGCGCGCAGGCGGGAAATACGCCGACCCGCCGGCCGAGGTCGCGACCAGGATCAATCCGTCGACCAACCCTGGATGCCGCAGGGTTAGCTCCATGGCTATGAACCCACCCATCGACCAGCCTATCACGTAAGTTGGGCCGCACTTGAGATTTCGGATCAACCCTGCCGCATCATCAGCCATGTCGGCGATGGTGTATGGCCCCGCGCCCGAAGCACTATCGCCCGCGTCGCGATTGTCCATGTTGATCAGGCGATACTTTCGGGAGATGATTTCAATCTGCTTCCACCAGATAAATCGGGAAGCGCCCAGCCCGGGGATGAGCAGGAGCGGATGACCGGCGCCGTAATCATCATAGTAAATACTATGTAATCCAACCTGTGTTACAGGCATATGCTCTCCGTCAATCAGGCCCAAAGGGCAAGAACGAATAATACAAATCCCCAGGCAGCCTTCTTGGGCTTCTCCCAGTGGACGCGGATTACCTGACAGGCCACAGTGGAGGCGACGTGACAAAACCCACCTGAGAGTCTTATCTTCTCTTGAATATCCAAGGTAACCACTCTTTGGCTTAGTTGAAGCATCAATTTCAGATGCGAACAGGACTATCGAGATCAGGGACCCATCTGTTCGCCGGTCGTTTCCGGTCCCTGATAAATGCTCTCCGACATAGTTTTCCCTCTTTTGGACTATGTCTCAGAGGAGAAAGAATTCCGGCTGACAACGATTGAGCAGGCAAACGCTGATTTAGAAGATTTTAACCTACACAAACATCCAAAATTTGATGTAGCATGGGTGGAAGGTGTTCCGGGAGAGGCCAACCGCCTGCCGCTGCTTTTCACGCCAAGCGACGGAAATGAACTCCCGTTAGAGCCATAAACCCGGACGATTTCATCACGGAGGAGTCCTATGGACATTGGTGTGCCGCGCGAGCGGCGAAGTTGCGAGAACCGTGTCGGGCTGACGCCCACAGGCGTTGAACTGTTGAGGGCCGAGGGACACAACTGCTACGTGGAATCGGGCGCAGGCCTGGGCGCGGGTTTTGCTGACCGGGACTACCAAAAGGCCGGGGCGCGCACTGTATATTCCGGTGAGGAAGCGTACGGCCGGGGTGAACTCGTGCTCAAGGTGGCCAGACCGACTATAGAGGAGTTCGAGTGGGTCGGGGAAGGCCAAATCCTGATGGGTTTCGTTCACCTGGCGGCCGCGCAGCGCAGCACGGTGGAACTACTGCTCAGGAGGCGGGTCACCACCATCGCCTACGAAACGGTCGAGAACGATGACGGCAGCTTGCCGATCCTTGCCGCCATGAGCCTGATCGCCGGTCGCATGAGCCCTCACGTAGCCGCTACGCTGCTCCAAAATGATCGTGGGGGTAAAGGAGTGCTGCTGGAGGGTGTGCCGGGCGTGCCGTCGGCCGATGTCGTGATTCTGGGGTCTGGAACGCTCGGTGCTCATGCCGCGCGCGCGTTCCTGGGGGCTGGTGCGCGAGTGGTTGTCCTGGGCCGCGACATGGCAAGCCTCCATCACCTAGATGAAATGTTCTCAGGCCGCCTTACAACCATGCTCTCCCATCCCTTCAACATCCGAAAAGTCGTCGCCTTTGCCGATGTGCTGGTGGGCGCCGTCCTTGTGCATGGCGCGCGCGCGCCGATCCTGGTCACACGCGAGATGGTCGCTTCCATGAAGCCGCGCTCACTCATCATGGACCTCTCCATCGACCAGGGAGGTTGTGTGGAAACCTCCCGGCCCACCACCCATGACGCGCCCACTTATGTGGAGGAAAATGTTATCCATTACTGTGTGCCGAACATGGCGGGCGTCGTGGGCCGCACGGCTACGCATGCGCTGGGTAACGCCACATGGCCGTTTGTGCTGCAAATCGTGCTAAACGGTCTGGATGGCGCGCTCGAGGCCAACTCGGCCCTTGCTCGAGGCGTCGCCACGCGCGATGGGAACATCGTCAATCAGACCCTGGCCGATACGATGCGAACGTGGTCTCAGTAATCTCAGGAACGCGAGGAACGCTATGAGCGGATGGATGGAAATTTATCAAAACAAAGTCACTACGGCTGCAAAGGCTGTCCGAGCCATTGAGTCCGGGATGCGCCTGTTTCTCACGGGCAATTGCTCTGTGCCGCAGCGAGTGTTGGCCGCGCTGGTTGACTATGCCCCGGCCTTTGAAAAGCCGATTGAGATCGTCCAGGTGCTCACTATCGGAAGCGCTGACTATGTCGCTCCAGGCATGGAAAAGTATATTCGCGTGAACACGATATTCATCAGCGCCAATGTGCGCAAAGCCGTCAACGAAGGCCGGGCGGATTTCACCCCCTGTTTTCTTTCCGAAATCCCGGGACTGTTCCGCAACGGCATTCTGCCCCTGGACGTGGCGCTCATCCATGTGAGCCCGCCGGACGAGCACGGTTTTTGCAGCTTCGGGGTTGAGGTCGGCGCGACCAAGACGGCCGCCGCCACGGCCAGGATCGTCATTGCCGAAGTCAACGACCGGATGCCGCGCACGTTGGGCGATAGCTTTATCCACGTCTCCAAGCTTACTCACGTCGTTCCGGCATCGTACCAGGTGCCCGAGCACAGCATGGGTGAAATTACCGAACTGGAAAGAAAGATCGGCGGCTATTGCGCCTCACTGATCGAAGACGGCTCGACCATGCAAATGGGCATCGGCGGTATCCCGGATGCGGTTCTGACATTCCTGGAGACCAAGAGGGACCTTGGAATCCATACGGAGCTGTTTTCCGACGGTGTGATCGACCTGGTGGAACGCGGCATTATCAACGGAGAACGCAAGACTCTGCACCCAGGTAAAATCGTTGCCGGCTTTATGCTCGGCACGCAGCGGTTGTACAATTTCGTCAACGACAATCCCATAATAGAGCTTCACCCGACCGAGTACGTCAACGACCCATTCCTAATCGCGCAGAATTACCGGATGGTCGCTATCAATTCGGCCATAGAAATAGACCTCACCGGCCAGGTTTGTGCGGATTCGATCGGCCCCAGATTGTATAGCGGCGTCGGCGGGCAGGTGGACTTTATCTATGGCGCAAGCCGCTCTAAAGGCGGCAAACCCATAATCGGCATGGCCAGCACAGCAGAGATCAAAGGACAACCTGTGAGCAAGATCGTGCCGATGCTCAAGCAAGGCGCGGGCGTAGTGACCACGCGCAACCACGTCCGATATGTCGTCACTGAATACGGCATCGCTGACTTATACGGCAAGACGATCCGCCAGCGTACGCGGGCCTTGATCGATGTGGCCCACCCCCAATTCCGCGAAGAGCTGGAAAAGGCGGCCCACGAACTGAAGTATTTGTGATCACAGGGGAGAAAATGTAAATCGGATAAAGGTCTTATCCAGCGCAAAGGGCACGGGTGAGGGGACCCTCAGGCATTATGCGCCAGCTAACCAGACCGGTTACAGCCGGACCGGCGCATTGACCATAGCCGGAAAGACCTTTACCGTAACCCGGGAGACAAAGCCACGGTCGTCTCGGCGGCGGTAAGCGCGCCCTGTTTCGAGTCTTCGCGTAAGCAACCTACTTTTTTACCCATCCCTTCGATCGCATGCAATCATCGAATGCCCTCATTTCGCCCATGCCCCAGCCGACGCCCCCAGGACCGGTGAATTCCGGAGATTGAAGGAGCTTTACCTCCCGCATGCATGCGGTCTGGTCTTGATTGAGTTGCTCCTGGGACTTGCCCTCCATGGACTCCCAATTGAAACCCCATTCGGGCACGTGCGGCAATTGCATAGCGCACCCGGCAAGCACAATGAAGCCAACGGCCAAAAAGAACAGTTTCAAGATCACTCCCCTGGTCTATGACAAACCGCAGGCGATATAGCGCCAACCCATTTTCCGGGCCGGCCGATTGGGAAAACCAACGCAACCACGTAACCAGTCTCTAAATCTAAAAATGATTTGACATAATGCCAGGAGAGTGCGGGGCGGCAGATGGGCAGGGGAATAACAGGCCTGAGCAAACCTCAAGTCCCCGATTGAATCCTGCTGTATATCAGGATTATTCGCTCTCGAGTCTCAGCCAGTTTTGCCTCACAGCCCGGCCGCGTTCTCAAAGCAAGGTATACAAGGCTCTGCTCGTACATGGTTTCATGGAGTTCGCTGACTGCTTGCAGCATGTCTATGTCCGGCATAAATTTCCCCCTGCAGCTCAACATTTTTATACCCGACTGCCTGGTGGGGATCAAGTCTGATTTCAGGAGTTTTTGGGGAGAAACCCCGGATAATCCGGAAGGGAAAACAACCCTTTAACCACATAATTATACTCTAAAATACGGCAGCGCCCCGTGTTGAAGACAAGTTTTATGGGACTAAATTTATTTGAAAAATCAGGCGTCTATTAGCGTTGAGGGAAGGCGGAATATCCAAATTCAAAGGTCCTTTTTTCTTCTATTTTCAGAGCGAAGCATCTAATCGCACTTCCTTTCATTCTGACCGGGTGAGAGTCATCTGATTACCTCCACCGGATCGAATTCGGGCACTGCGCGGCAGATGTCCTGCATGATCTTCCCTGCTTCAGGCCTCCACCTGGCGGGGAAAAGCCGGTTCAAAACTTCAGCGGCTTCCTCGATGGGCTTGCCGCTCATGAGGCTGTAGTAGGCGGCCTTCATCGCCAGTGAAGTGGTCAACTCCGGCTCGCGCCTCTGAGCACTGCTGCGGGCCTCATGAACGGCCTCATCAAGCAGACGCGAATAAAACCGGCTGAATTCACCAACTCGATCCGCCCGCCAGTGTCCATTATCAAAGACGAGCAGGCGAGTCATTGCGGGAGAATCAACGAATGAGAACTGAATCTGCGAGTCTTCCGGCCCATAGTAGGCGAACTGCCAGTCATGAACTCTTATCACCTTTCCCTGCACGCCCTCCGCCTGGGTGAATTTTACTTCTCCGTTAGTATGCCCGAGGTCCACCATATCCAGCGAGACCCTGGGGCCGCATTCGGTGGCGATGAAAAGAGTTGTGCAGCAATGAGCGCCGCCGGAAAAGCAGTATGCCAGAAGCATGAGGCAATTAGGAAGGGGTGTGTTCGGGACAGTTACCGTCTCATGCGTTTTGAAAGCGCACCCGCCGGCAAACAGCTCTTCCCCGCCCTTTGAGAACTTAAGAACATAGCCGCCATTCGCCGATGACTCGGTGATGCAGAGCATAAGCTCACCCAGCTTGAACTGCCTGGCGCCTTCCCCGCAGCCGTGATCTTTATTCGCTGCGAGGCCGCTGTGCAGGGGAATGACGGTTATTGCGAAAAGAGCGAAAATGGCTGCCATCTTCCTGATCACGTGAGCCTCGCATCGGAAATCGGATTCAAATGTAAGATCTCAATCTCCATGCCCCGTAAAGTGTGTGGATCGAGCGCCGCAGAAACTGACAAAACTGCGGATGCCTCCTATATAAACTCTTGAACTTTTATTGCAAAGTGAAAGAGGACCGATTTGCAGAGGGAGGCAACTTAATTATGGCGGCAGAGGGCATTCCCGTTGCGATACTGCTTCACAGGGTCCGGGGCTTAAGCGTTCCTTCGCCTAAAAGAGAGAACTGCATCCACTTGAAGGCAAACTTTAATAGGGCCGTTTCGTTGGTCCTGATTTGCTCGATTTCGTTATCATCAGTTTCAAACAAGCTCAGGAAGCGGCTGTTGAAAACCATTTCACGGAATTTGTCCGAGTTGTAGCTTGCAAAATAGAATATCTGCTGCTGCTTTTGAGGCAGATGGGCGTTCCTGAGCCTGGGATGCGTCACTATCGCCATCCAGAGGTCATTGAGTTCGTAGTAGTCCTCAAGCCCCTGATCCCTGAGCCATTCATCCATTTTCCAGAACTGTTCCTCTTTGAAGCCCATGCAATGGTCTTCGTGGAGAATAAAATAGTTCTCCAACACTAAGCCATGCACCCGGTGCAGGCGCGAGGCCCTGGCAATGGGATAAATTCGACAGGCCGAAGGCCTGTGCTCGTAGACAAGACAGCCCTTTGGCGACACAAACGGACAGGTCTTCCGCTCGTTTTGGCTCATCTGGAGATAGACCCTGGGCAGCGAACGGTCCTCGTCAAAGCCGCAGTCTGTGTAACGATCCAAAAAATCATCGGAGCTGAGGCCGAGCCGGTTTTTGAGCCTGATGAGGTCGTAGGGCGTCAGCAGCAATTTCAAATCACGGCAGCACTCGGTGAAGCAAACCACCCCGGGATGGCAGGCAAATCGAAATCCTCCATTCTCTACAGGTTCGATCTTCTCCTTAATGCATTCCGGAGCTGTTTCCCTTATCTGCATTTTTCACCATCTCCCGATCTGAATGGCCGACGATCCGCCAGGGCTTGCCCTTTGAACATCGCTTTTGAAGCGGACAGGGGTTTCGGCGGCTGGATCAAACAATCTGATAAAGCTCGTCCATTTGCGCGCGAATATAGCGGAAGGCAAGTCTCAAAAGCTCTTTCATATCTTCCCTGACAAGGGAGACCGTTTCTTCGTCCACCTCATGGAACATCAAGAAGCGGCGGTCTTTGAGGAGTTCGGCAAATCGATCCAAATCGTACGCCAGAAACAGCACCCGTCCGAGGCCCTCGTTCATCGGAGCGCCGGGCTTGAAGCGTTCGGGAACCACTGATTGAAATTCTCTGTCCATTTCGGCATATTCAAGGACCCCCTGGCGTTCGAGCCAATCCCCGACCGTGCCCCGTGACCGCTCGCAGAGGCCCCTGCAGCGCTCTTTACCGGCGATGAGCCTGAATTGTGCATCAGTGGAGGAAAGGTCGAGCGGAAACATCCGGCATGCCCATGGCCGGTTTACATAAACCTGGCAGCCCTGTTCGGCAACAAAGGGGCAGCAGAGAGTCCGGGGGTCCATCAGAAGTTGCACGACGGGAATATTGCTGACCCTGGAGAGAAAACTCCGAGTGTGCTTCGCCAGAAATTCGGAAGATCCTATTCGAAGGGCCTGCCTGAGCCTCAGCGTATCATAGGGGGTGAGATAGATGTTTACATCTTTGCAGCACTGGGTAAAACATGGCAAAGCGTCATGACAGGCAAAATTAAACGGACTGTTCTCGGCCAGGTTTTGCGCCGCCTGAGTTGGTTGCATTCCGAAGTTCCTCTATGTCACCAGCAGTAATGCTTCGAAGTCCCGGAAGCGGGGGCTTCCGGAAATCAATTTTTCGACAATCCCAAGCGCCTGCGCCCCTGAGCATGCCACGAACTTGCAGGCGCAGACCTTTCCACATTTTGCGCAATGGTAGTCCTCATCCAGCGCGGACCCGCAGGAACAGAAAGGCTCGAGCACGAGCTGCCCGTCCTCTGTGGATGCAAGCAGGTAGTCGATTGCGCGCGATCTCAAATCGTCCAGGGTTATTGCCATTGAACTCTCCTTGCAACTGAATCGGGAATTGGGGTCAGCAGTTCCCTCGGCGCACCATATATGCCGATGCGCTTTCCAAGATAGCATGGACCGTGAAAAGCCGTTTTTTGCCGTATTTTGCGCTCAGACTGGTCTTGCCTTACGCAACGAGCCGCGAGACGACCTCGGTATAATGAAGGACTTCCTATAAGCTTTTGAAAGAGTTCCTCGTCTCCGATCCTGCGCATGCTCTCGGCGCAGCAGTTTTCTTCCGCCTCAATTGCTCCGAAGCTGACGCTGCCGCGAAGCAGAAGATGCGCTATGCTTCGCGCGATCTTCATGCTGCGCGGGTCGTGGCGTGAACGGCGCTGCTTCCAGGCGCCGCCACACGGTCAAAGGCTGCTTACATGCTCACATACCGCGGCCCCCCGCCCCCCTCGGGGCAAACCCAGTTGATAGCTTCGTAAGGGTCCCTGATGTCGCAAGTCTTGCAATGAACGCAATTTGAGAAGTCAACCTGAATGCGTTCAAAATCACCGGTTTTTTCATTCTTTACGATATTATAGACCTGCGCCGGGCAGAAAGCCTCACAAGGCGCGCCATATGTATCATAACAGGTCTTGCACTTCGTTTCATCCACCTGAAGATGGCACGGCTGCTTTTCCTCGTGTTTTGCGCCACTGAGGTAAACATCTGTGAGCTTATCAAAGAGCAAAGATTCATTGTCAAACTTGATGGCGTCCTGCTGTTTTTCACCCGCAGATTTAGACTCTGGCTTAAGCTCTTTGCAATCAGCTTCGAGCTTTAGCGTGCCAAAAGGATATATGCCTCCTGAATAGTAACTGATCCCTGCCTTCATAAGACCCCAGGGAACAACCCCCTTTTTCATCAACGCGCGGAAATTGCGAAAAGGCTTCAGGTCCTTCCCTATCCAGGATCCTTCAATTCGTTGCTGATACTTTTCAAACTGTGACGGGCCGAAATCAGCTTTTTCCATAGACTCGAAAATGGTTTCCGCAGCCAGCATGCCGCTTTTGATCGCATAGTTGATGCCTTTCAGGCGCGGAACATTGATCAGGCTGGCGGCATCTCCACAGATCATGAAACCCGGTCCGCCAAGCTTGGGCACACTGTTCCATCCTCCTTCGGGCAAGGTCTTAGCGCCGTAGCAAAGCATTTTACCGCCACTTAGAATCTCCCGGACAAGCGGATGCGCCTTGAACTTGCAGAAATTCTTGTGAGCGTCCATCTGGGGATCACTATTGTCCAGGGCCGATATCATTCCAACAGATACTTTATTCTCGCTCATTTTGTAAATGAAGCCGCCTCCGAAATTTCGACTATCCAGAGGATACCCCATCGTGTGGATTACACGACCGTCGGCGAGGCGCCCTTCGGGAAGCTCCCATACTTCTTTTACGCCGGTGGCGTACACCTGTGGATTCTTGCCGCTGTCCAGATCGAGCTTCTTTATGAGTTGCTTGGTGAGAGAACCCCGGGAGCCCTCACACAGCACGGTGGCTTTTGCAAAGAGGTCCATGCCGGCTTCATAGTTGCTCTTGGGGTTCCCGTCAGGGCCTACTCCCTTATCTCCGCATCGAACCCCTTTCACCAAAAGGGGGTTGGATTCGTCATAGAGAATCTCTTTGCCGGAGAATGTCGCATAAATGTCCTGGCCAAGCTCGGAAACCTGATCCCCAAGCCATGTGACGAGCTTGTTCAGCGACACTATATAGTTGCCGTCGTTGTGCATGGTGGGGGGCGTTACGGGTAGCTTCCATGAACCCTTTGCGGTCAGGAAAAGGACCGAATCATCTGTTGCCGGGGATTCCAGGGGGGCGCCTTTCTCCCTGAAATTCGGAATGAGTTCGGCTAACCCATTGGGGTTCATAACGGCGCCGCTGATGGAATGATCTCCGACCGCACCGGCTTTCTCTACGATCATAAGAGGGACATCCACCCCCAGAGTGTCCTCATTGATGAGAGGGCCTTGTTTCGTGCCGTTTCCAACAGATTCATTGTGAGAATTGATCAGGTTCAACAGGTGAATAGCGCAGCTCAGTCCCGCGGGACCTGCGCCCACGATGACCACCCCACAGTTCATAGATTCGTGCTCTGACATGTGATACCTCCCGGCTGGATAACGAGTTTAGACCTTTTTCACAGGCATTGGAAAATGGATTTAAGCTCTTGCTTCTAGCAGGTTCTCTTCATCTTTTGGCTTCTTCGGTCAATGCAGGAATCGAATCAAAGAGGTCTTCCACCACTCCGAGATCAGCCTTGCTGAAAATCGGCGCTTCAGGGGCTATTTTTACCGCAACGGCGAACCTGGATGAACTCATGCAGGTTGTGCGCAACATTAACTTTTAACAATTAGCACATACGGAAAACTCAAGGTCGAACCTTGAGTCAAGCAGGACCTCTGCCGGACCGTCCTGAAAGTGAAACATTGAACATATACTACTGAAAGTGGTTTTTTTCAACTGGAATCTTGAATGGATCTATCGCCTTGCGCACAGCATGGATAAACTCGTTGAAAGTTCCGCTGCATTGAAGGTCCGCCCCATAAGAAAGATCTCCGAACATCCTGGCCCGCAAGCCTTTGCTTATCTCCAATTGCACGCCCATCCCCCGCCTGCATAGGTTGCAGATGTTACGCTTGTCCAGGCCCCTTAAACTCCACAACCTGCGAGGTGTCTTGAATCCCGCCTGCCGCAGTCTTTCTTCGATGCATTCCCTCAATCTGAAGTCAATCCCGCCGACATGAACAAATTCTTCTTCGCCTGAACAGCCATGTATCGAGATAACTGTCTCCGAACAGCGGACAATTTCAAGGGCGTCAGGCTCATCGAAGATTGTGCTTGTAATATGGAGGTCTTGGTTTCCTGCCTTCTTCATCCCTCTAAAGGTATAAAATGAGTGGTCAGCGCCCGCAACAGCCTCAGCGACTTCGGAAGTCCCCGGTTCTATCGTTCCGCCGTGGATGCTGATTACTGCGATTCCCGAACCGCCGCGGCGCCGGCGCACTTCAAAGTCGGCGCCCCTTGACTCATTTGCCCTCAGGTGCTCAAAGCAGGAATACTTGCCCATTGGTGCGCTATCCCATGAGTGACCGTAGTTTCGATTTCGCGCCTTTCATGCTCACCGTGAGTGACCGTTTCGGGCGCCTCTGAATCGTTACAAAAAAGGAGGCTGCCGCAAAGCCTCCTCCTTTCCCTTGTGCGCAAGTGTCGCGGGCAATTACCTGCCTTTGAGAAACTCGTCCAGGACATCGATATTCCTGTTCGAGATCGCCAGGTCGAAGATTTCGTCCTTCACCTTACGGGGCGGAAGTTCGATGCTCTTAAAAAAGGAGACGCGCTTTTCAGTGCATCTCCTTTTCTTGAACCAGGCGACAGGTATTTGGTTATTGGCCCGTTGCAGCGCCGTGCAGCTTGATCTCGACCTTTTCGTCCAGGCCTGCATAGTATGTACGGAGAATCTTAAGCACTTCATCCCGGCCGAAATGATCCGGAATCAGAGTTCCTTCGGAAAGACCTTTTCGCAGTGCGGTGCCGCTCAAAAGAACGCGGTCTTCCTTGCCGTGGGGGCAGGTCCTGAGGGATGCCATGCCGTCGCATTTATGGCAGTAGAAGGTCCAGTCGATTTTGAGTGGCGTGCACATAAGCGCTTTTCCGCCCGCCGGTTTGGGGATCTTATCAAAAATGGTCTGGGCTTCGAACATGCCGTAGAAATCGCCCACGCCGGCATGGTCGCGGCCGATTATCATGCGGGAGCACCCATAGTTCTGGCGGAAGGTGGCGTGAAGAAGGGCTTCACGGGGACCGGCATAGCGCATATCCAGCGGATACCCGCCCTGAAGAACCTTGTCTTCCACGAAGTAATTCTTAACCAAAGCATCAATACATTTTACGCGAACTTCGGCGGGAATATCGCCGGGTTTCAGGTTGCCGACCAGGGAGTGGATGAAAACGCCGTCGCAGACCTCGACAGCGATCTTGCACAGATATTCGTGGGAACGGTGCATGGGGTTGCGCAACTGAAGAGCAGCTACTTCTTTCCATCCTCTTTCAGCAAAAATCTTTCTCGATTCAGCCGGTCTCATGTAAACGCCGGCATATTTGGTGGGATATTCGGCCTCGCTGAGCACCTTGACCGGGCCGGCCAGATTGACAGCCTTCTGCTCCATCACCATCTGAACGCCGGGGTGATCGTCTTTGGCGATCTTCCAAAACTCTTCAGCAGTTTTGGTGCCTTCTCCCATATAGACTTTTTCACATTCGAACTTCTTGTCGGCCTCGGTAATTTCATATTTCTCGGTGACCTTCATGGTGGCCATGAACTCGTTGCGCTCCGGATCAAAAAGAGCGATTTCTTCTCCGATTGCGATTGCGGCGGCGTCTTCTTTGGATGCGGAAAGGGTTACCGGAATGGGCCAAAACGTACCGTCCGCCAGGAGATACTTTTCGCAAACACCTTTCCAGTCGGCCTTGGTCATGAAACCGGTAAGCGGGCTGAATCCGCCGATGCCCATCATGATCAAGTCGCCCTTTTCACGGGGGCTTATGTCGATTTTTTTAAGACCTTGCGCTTTTTTCAGTTCAGTCGCCAGCGCCGCGCCTTCGAGCAAACAGCAGGTCAAGCCTTTTCCTCCATGAGGGGGAATTAATTCCGTTGACATTTGTTTCTATCTCCTTGTCAAAAAAAGTATTGGGTTAAGCGGGTGTGTCATGGAGCAACCCATGATTACGCACCTGAGTCCCTGACGACTAATAACCGTAATAAACGAAATGTTCAACAGGCCAACTACATAAAAACACAGCGAAAACATCGTTAAAACTTTAACAAAAAAACCTCCCGGCCCGATACTGGCGCCAGGAGGTTGTTCAAGTCAACGTATTCGCCTTAAACTGGAAGATTGACAATGGGAACCTTCTTCATGGTCCACTGATCGGTTTTGGGATCATATACGGAGTTAACGAAACACTTCCAGTTCTTCTCGTCCATGTCGGGGAAGTCGGCGCGGAAGTAATACCCCGGCCAACGGCTCTCTTCGCGGAACAGCACATGGCGCAGATGGCTTTCCGCGATCCACATCCGGTGGGTGTTTTCCCATACGCGGAGCAGTTCGTGGAGGTCGGCGGCCGCCATCTTCGAGGAGTCTTCCTTGAGCATCACAAGCAGCTCCATGCCTCTTTCGAGCAGGGACTTGTTGGTGGTGAACTGGGAGGATACGCCTCCGCAATACTCGTCCATGATCTTCTGGAGCCGGAACATGAACATCTTGGGCTTCATGAATGCCGGATTGATGTCCGGGTCGCTGGAGTACTTAACATTTTGTTCGTAAAGATCCATTGGGGCCAGGATCGTCTTCTTCAACTCCTCGACTGCTCCCATGTCAACCTTTGGCAGGGCGTTGTTGTCAAGGATGAATGCGATGGCGCCCTTGGCGGCAATACGACCTTCCGCATGTGAGCCGGAGGAGAACTTATGGCTCGAGGCGCCGGCGCCGTCGCCTGCCGTGAACAGACCCTTTACAGTTGTCATGTGATTGTACACGCCGATGGGTTCCCACTGTTTCCTGTATTCGGCTGGCATGACGTCCGGGGGACCGCATACCCATGCGCCTGAAGCGCCGGAGTGGGAGCCGATGAAGTAAGGTTCGGCGGCGGCGATTTCAGAAGGCTTCTCTTCGGGCTGGATGTTCATGCCGGCCCAGAGCAGCGACTGGCTGATCGTCATGTCGAGGAAGTCTTCCCATGCTTCGCTTTCGANNGGCCTCTTCCGTTCTCATGTAGATCGGGCCTTTGCCCGCCATAACGTCTTCCATGCCCAGCCAGTTGCGCAGGTTCGCCGGGATGGGTTTACCCAGGCCGTAAGGCGCCCACTTGGGCAGCTCATCGGCGCGGGTTACCATGTATTCCTCGCCAAACGCGTTGGTCGCGCGGGACTTGAACAGGAGGAACCATGCGCCGACCGGGCCGTAGCCGTCTTTGAACCGTACAGGAATGAAGCGTACTTCCTGGCAGGTCATCTCAGCGCCGGCCTTGATGGTGAAATATGCGGTCGAACCGGAATTCCAGGGTGGGTACCAGGCGCGTCCCAGACCCTCACCGACGGAACGGGGGCGGAAAACGTGAACGGCGCCGCCCATGCATGCAACCGTCGCTTTGGCCTTGAATACGTAAAACTTATCCTCACGAACGCTGAAACCAACGGCGCCGGCGACGCGGTCTCCGTCCATCAGAGGCTCGACGATAAAAACGCGCTCCAAAAGCTGGCCCTGGTCGCCCATCGTAGCCAGGGCGTTCTTTGCCGCTTCGGCAACGATGACCTTGTAGGATTCACCGTTAATCATGATCTGCCAGCGGCCTTCATGAACGTACTTGCCATTGGCGTCTTTCCATATCGGCAGACCCCATTTGTCAAAAAGATGCACGGAGGAGTCAACGTGGCGTGCGATATCGTAAACCAGGTCTTCACGGGAAACGCCCATGAGATCCTGGCGGACGTACTTTACGTAATCTTCCAGGGTGTTGTCGCCGGCAGCCCAGCCAATGTATTCGTTTATGGCCGAAAGACCCATTGCAACCGCGCCGGAACGATCCATGGCGGCCTTGTCAACAACCGTGACCTTCAGGCCGTTCTTCTTGGCCCAGTATGCAGCTTCGAAAGTTGCGCCGCAAGCCGACATTCCACCACCGAGTATCAGAAGATCGGTTTCGACCACTACTGTTTCAAAATTAGGCATATCGTTATCCTCCTTCAGCGAGCGATTATAACTTCAGGGTGGGAATAGCCGCCGCCCCTGAAGAAGCAGGTTCTGTACACAGCACGTTTGACTTGATGTCGTCCGATCCGGTCTCGAAGCCGCCAAGCGGGTCAGCTTTACCTTCCGGAGTGGTCCGGATGGGGAACTTGAAACGCTTTACCGTGCCGTTACGGAATTTGACCGTCCACATGATGTCTTCGGAGCCGCGCAGAGGAACAACTGAGGCTCCCATCGGAACGAAATCAGCATAGCCGCGCACATCAATCGCTTGCTGAGGGCAGATCTTTACGCAATTGTAACATTCCCAACACATCTCGGTCGCCCGGTTGAAAGCCTTCATCGTTTCTTTGTTAAGGACCATCAGATCGTTGGGACAAATGTACATGCAGGCAGTTTTATCCTGCCCTTTGCAGCCGTCGCATTTCTCAAGAATCACGTAACTTGGCATAATTTACCTCCTAAAGGTTAGTCTAAAAAACCCCATGCCAACAAACCCCAATATCACTGCGAATTCCCACACCTCCTTCCTCACATTGTCTGCCCGTGGGGGTATGGGCAAACACACTTTTTGAATTTTGGCCGTTTCCGCAGACAGCTAATGATCTTGCTCGGAGATTTGCATTTCCAGGTTGTCTAAATGAGGGGCATTTCCTGAGCTCATGCGGCTAATGCGCAATCTTCCCCGACCAGATATGACCCGGCTTGAGAGTCTTGGCTCCCCTGCTGCGCCAGGCAATGCCTGTCCGGAACCTATTATGTTCCTCCACTTTAGACCTCGGTTTAAAGGGCCTCCCGGCCAGCGGATTGTGCAAAAAACTATGCACGCGTTCATATACAAAAATGCACACCCCTGTCAAGATAATTTTATGCGGCGTTTTGGCAGCGGCAGGTTTTTCCATATTATTTGCGCAGGCAAGGACGAGAGAAAAAGACGTGAAGCGCAGGCTGCCATTGTTTTAATTTCCATCTCGCCGGCATTCTTTGTACTAATACTCTTTGTTTTTATGTGCAAGTGTCCGGGAATATGTTTTTTTCCATATCGCGCAGCGGTGTGGTACAAAATGTGCAGCGCTCACGTGAATCGGAATTAAGAGCGGAAGTGAAGGTGCATAGGACAAATGCCTGCAGATGTGCTCGGGGTTTAAATAAGGGGAAGTTCTTCTTATGAGAGAATACTGGAACTCGGCGACAGGCCGCAGGATCACCGTACTTGCGATCCTTTCCATTCTGCTCACAGGCTTTGGAGCTGCCGGATATATGCTCATCCAGGGCTACACGTTCATCGAAGCCCTCTATATGACGATCATAACGCTTTCGACCGTTGGCTTCGCCGAAGTTCACCCTCTGGACAACAACGGCCGTATTTTCACAATGATTCTGATTCTGCTGGGCGTCAGCTTCTTTGCTTTCTCGCTGGCCTATTTCAGTCAGATTTTGCTGGATGGAAACCTTCTGGAAACGTACCGGAGACGTAAATTGAAAAAAAAGCTGGATCAACTTGAAAATCATTACATAGTTTGCGGCTACGGGGGGATGGGGGAGATAATCGTCGGGGAGCTGCTTAAACATAAGATCCCCGTCGTAGTCATCGAGTCCGATGAATCGGTTCTTGCCCGCTTGATAGAAAAGAATTTAGCATATCTTTCCGGCAACGCCACAGACGAAGAGAATCTTATTTCCGCAGGGATCGGTCGTGCAAAAGGCTTGGTATCCTTAGTCACCAAGGATTCGGAAAACGTTTTCATCGTTCTCACCGCGCGCGATCTGAATAGAGACCTGCGCATATTCGCGCGCGCCAGCTCTCCAGGCACGGACAAAAGGCTTCTCAAGGCGGGGGCCGACCGGGTTGTTTCTCCATATGCCACCGGGGCCATCCGGATAGCGCAGAATATACTGAGGCCCACCGTTACCGATTTCCTCGAGCTTGCGCTGTCCGGGGAGGGAATGGGGCTCGGCATGGAGGAAATCCGCATTCCCGACAATTCAAAGCTGACCGGCATGGAACTCATGGACTCAGGCATTCGAAGTAATTATGACTTGATCGTGGTGGCCATTAAGCGCGCTGGAGGAGCGATGATATTCAATCCGCCTCCGCAGGAGACCTTACAGGCCGGAGACATCCTGGTGGCGATCGGAGCGGCCGAAAACCTGTCGCGCTTTGGGCAGGCGCTCTAATATAGCCGCCCGGCCATGCGTCCCTGCGCATCTTAAGAGCACGATTTAATTTGACAAGACCAGGCATGTCCCCATATACTGCTAAGGTGCCTGGACACCGGACAGGCGCTTCAGGAACAAGATATCTTGCAACTCTCTCTTGCGCATGTGAAACGCGCGGCTCCAATGACAAAATAGCGACCCTGTGTATAGGCCGGAAGGCATGGGAGCGCCCTTGCCGTTCAAAGACCCTGAAATGTACTCAAGCTGGAGGATGTACGCCTATGAACTATGAGAATGTTCTTTTTGAGATTCAAGATGGTGTGGGGGTCATGACGTTTAACAGGCCAAAAGTCCTGAACGCTCTTAATCCATCCACGCTGGACGAAGTTGCTGCTGTGATGGCGCGTGTGGCTCAGGATGACGCAATTCGCGTGCTGATACTTACCGGGGCCGGAGACAAAGCGTTCGTGGCCGGTGCCGATATAAACGAGTTCCTCGGCTTCAACCCTTTGAGCGCCATGCTTTTTGCCGAAAAGGGCCAGGGGATTTTCTTCGCGATCGAACATCTTCCCAAGCCCGTTATCGCGTGTGTCAACGGTTTTGCGCTCGGGGGCGGGTGCGAAATTGCAATGTCCTGCGATTTTATCTACGCTTCCGACAAGGCGAGATTCGGCCAGCCGGAAGTAAATCTTGGGCTCATTCCCGGATTTGGCGGAACGCAGAGGCTCTCGCGTCTGGTGGGCCGCGCCAAGGCCAAAGAGATGTGCATGACCGGAGAAATGATAGATGCTCAACAGGCCAAAGAGCTTGGCCTTGTGGCCAAAGTTTTTCCGGCCGACCAGCTTTTCGCTGAAACTATGAAAGTCGCACGCACGCTTGCCTCCAAATCCATGTCGGTGCTTAACGCCATAAAGAAAGTTATCAACTCCGGCGTCGACGTGGACCTGAAAAATGCCTGCACCCTTGAGGCTCAAGCCTTCGGAGTCTGTTTCGGAATGCAGGACATGCGGGAGGGCGTCACCGCTTTTCTTGAAAAACGCAAACCTCAGTTCAAGGGAACCCTCACGAAATAAACCTTTGCCCCACAGAGGAGGACAATATGAATTTCGAGCTAACCGACGAGCAGAAGATGATTCAAGAAATGGCCCGCAAGTTTGCCGAGCGGGAAATTAAGCCTGTTGCCGCTGAACTCGACCGCACGCACGCTCATCCCTCTGAAATATGCGCAAAAATGGGGGAACTGGGTCTTATGGGCATAACGATCCCGGAAGAATACGGCGGGGGAGGAATGGACTACATCTGCTATGCCCTGGCGTTGATCGAAATATCCAAAGCATGCGCCTCGTGCGGGGTCATCATGAGCGTTTGCAACAGCCTTTACAATTTCCCGGTGTACGCTTACGGCACCGAGGAGCAGAAGCAAAAATATCTGACCCCCGTCGCAAGCGGCAAATCGCTTGGCTGCTACGGGCTGACCGAACCGGGCGCAGGCTCCGACCCGGCAAAAATGTTGACTACGGCGGTCATGAAGGGCAATGAATGGATCATAAACGGGACCAAGTGTTTCATCACCAGCGGAAATGTTTCAAGATACTGCGTCCTGGCTGCATTTACCGATAAGTCCGCCGGGTACAAGGGTATAAGCTCCTTCATTATAGATTTCGAAAATACGCCTGGCTTTCGCGTGGGCAAACTCGAGGAAAAGCTCGGCATTACCGCCTCCGGGACGGCGGAGCTGATCTTCGAGGACGCTCGCATACCGGCGGAAAACATGCTGGGCAAACCCGGCCAGGGTTTCAGGCAAATGCTTACGACCCTGGATGGAGGGCGCATCGGAATCGCTTCCCAGGCGCTTGGCATCGGCAGGGCCGCCCTGGAAGCCTCAGTTGAATACAGCAAAACCCGTGAGCAGTTCAACCAGCCCATTTCCGGTTTTCAGGCCACCCAGTTTAAGCTCGCCGATATGGCCACGCAACTGGACGCCTCTGAACTGCTGATCCTGCGCGCGGCGTGGCTCGAACAAAATAAGAAGCCCTACGAAAAAGAATCGGCCATGGCCAAGCTCCTCGCTTCGGACACCGCGATGTGGGCCGCTGTAGAAGGGGTGCAGATTTTTGGCGGCTATGGATACTCCAAAGAGTACCCGGTGGAAAGGCATATGCGAGATGCAAAAATCACGCAGATCTACGAAGGCACCAACGAAATAATGCGCCTCGTAATCGCGCGAAATCTTCTCAGATAAAGAAACCGGGCTGGAGCGCCCGGCGTGAACCCTTATGAAGGTGGAGTCAAGTATGTCCGGTAAGGCTAAATGGGCTTATCGGACATATTTTTTGCCGTTATCCCGCCAAACATGTGGCGAGGCGTCTAACCATGCGGGACAACCTCCATGCCTCCCGCAAACGCCCAACGCGCCAGGTAGACGTGGCGCGCGGTCGGCCTGCCCGCTACGCGCTCACACGACGCAGGGTGGTTATTTTTTTCGGTAGGGTGCTATATAAGTCTATCATACGAGGAAATGAGAAAATCAATATGATCGGGAAAACAATTGAGGAAATCAGGCTGAACGAAACCGCCGAGTTTTCAAAGACGATCTCCGAATCTGACGTCTACCTTTACGCGGGTGTGACCGGTGATCTCAATCCGGCTCACATCAATGAAGAGTACGCGCGGGCAACTTTTTTCAAAACCAGGATCGTGCACGGCATGCTGGCGGCGGGGCTCATCTCGACTGTACTGGGAACGCGTCTGCCGGGTCCGGGTTCCATTTATGTCAGGCAGGAGCTTAATTTCCTCGCTCCAATAAGAATTGGCGACACCGTGACCGCGCGAGTTGAAGTAATCGAGATTATGAGCGAGAAGAAACAATTGAGGTTAAGGACTACCTGTTCAACGCATGACGGAACGACACTGGTTCTGGACGGCGAAGCAATAATCAGCCCGCCCCGCCCGAAAAAGCCCGAAGCTGCGAAATGAGGCAGGCGCCGGCGTCCCGTTATTGCTCATAATGCCGGGCAACGGGGAAGGGGGTTTTTCTATGGGCCATGAAACCCCCGCCCCCTTCCGCTAAAGCCTGACAGGGCGGCACTATATTAGGCAACAGTCCCAATTCACTCAAGCGTGATGCCGGCATACGCCACATACGAGGCCCCAGCGGCATTTCTCACCTTGAAATAGACGGTCTTGTTCCCTTTTGCAGCGCTCAGGGTAAAGGAAGGGGCCGTGGAGTACGGTTTCCATACCACTCCATAGAAAGTGGGAGACTGACTGGCCAAATATAACGCGGGAGACCCGGTCGCCGTGTTGTTCAGCGTGACGGTTCTACTCGAAGTGGTCCCTGCGCCGTTGTTTATCTGGAATGATGTCACCGCTGGTTTGACGATAAACTGAATTGTATCGCTTACTGCCGCCGATTGTCCGGCGCTGTTTCGCACTTGAAAATAAACTGTCTTGGTCCCGCTTCCCGGACTCAATATGAATTTGGGAGCAGTAGAATATGGCAGCCAGGATGCCCCGTTGAAACTGGGGGCTTCGCTGGCCATGAACTGCGTTGGCGATATGGTCGCAGTATTGTTAAGCGTTACCGTCTGATTAATCGTGGTTACAGCCCCTGCGTCGATTCTGAAAGAGGTGACCGCCGGCAACTGGGCCAGGACAATTGAAGCGCTCGCCTTTGCCGAAACGCCCCCGGCGTTTTTCACCTTGAAGTATACGGTCTTTGGTCCGTTTGGGCCGCTCAGGGTAAAGGGAGGGGCCGTGGAATATGGTTTCCATACCGCTCCATAGAAAGTGGAAGACTGGCTGGCCGTATAGTAGGCAGGAAATCCGCTTACCGTATTGTTAAGCGTAACTGTTCGGCTCGGAGTGGTCCCTGCGCCGTTATCTATAAGAAACGATTCAACCGTTGGAGGCGCCAGGACATACGTTGCGCTCGCCGTTTTTGTCTGTCCATAGGAGATAATAACCGTTTGACTGGCAGGGGTGTTCCAGCCCGCAATACTTTCAAAATTTACCGTGTGCGATCCCGCGCTAAGGCCGGATACAGTCCCCCCGCTCGCATTCCATGCCCCATTGTCTACATTCCACATAGCGCCTGCGTTAACCGCTGCCGCGGGAATAATCGTGACCTTGAGCGAGCCTGTCTGTGTCTGTTGGACGTAGAGACCGCCAGCCGATGCGGTCTGCCCATTTACGATATTTACGGTCTGGCTTGCGGGATTGGTCCAGCCGGTAATAGCATTGAAATTTACCGCATGTGAACCAACTGAAAGATTTCCAACTGTGGCCCCGCTGTTCTGCCAGGTCCCGCCATCGACGTTCCACTGCGCGCCTGCGCTAACTGCCCCCGCAGGGCTGATCGTTACCGTGAGCGAGCCTGTCTGTGTCTGTTGTACGTATAGACCCCCGGCCGATGTGGTCTGCCCATTTACGATATTTACGCTCTGGCTTGCAGGACTGGTCCAACCGGCAATAGTATTGAAATTTACCGTATGTGAACCAACTGAAAGACCCCCGACCGTGGCCCCGCTATTTTGCCAGGTCCCGCCATCGACGTTCCATTGCGCTCCTGCGCTAACGGCCCCCGCAGGACTGATCGTTACCTTGAGCGAGCCTGTCTGTGACTGTTGTACGTAGAGACCGCCGGCCGATGTGGTTTGCCCTTTTACAATATTTACGGTCTGGCTTGCGGGACTGGTCCAACCGGAAATGGTATTGAAATTTACCGTATGTAAACCAACGGAAAGACCCCGGACTGTGGCCCCGCTATTTTGCCAGGTCCCGCCATCGACGTTCCATTGCGCTCCTGCGCTGACGGCCCCCGCAGGACTGATGGTTACCGTCAGGGACCCTCCTTGTTGAAACGCCAGAAAGAGATAGGTAGCATCTACGGTGCCCAGGCCCGTCACAAGGTCGTAGTACTGTGTGCAGGAATAGCCGGGAAGGTTCGTTCCATTCCCGACAAAGCCGTTGTTGCCCGAGGTGATGTCGTGGAAAACGGGGCTTGCGCCGCTTGCCCCGGTGTACTGAGCGTTGCCCAGTTGGTATAAAACGCTGTTGATGTTACCCTGCCGCTCACCTCCCGCACTTTGCTCGATCAACGCCAGGATGCCTGCCAAAGAAGGTGTGCCGAGTGAAGTCCCGCAGAAAACCCTCAATGAATCGGAATTGCACGCACCGGTATCATTGGTGCAGGTGTAAATCCTGTAGCCGACGTCGCAGTCTGCATTGAGAGAAACGTCGGGCAGGTCGCGGTGGCCGTCGGTCGGAACGCCCGGGGCCACCTGCCACGCGGGTTTGGGCCAATAGGCGGAGGGCCCACCTGCGGAGGCATAATAGAGCCAGCCGTCTTGCTGGTCATAGTTGTTCCAGCCCACCTCCGGCATGTAGCCCAGGGCAGAGACGCCGTCCGCGCTGTTAACCGGATTCCAGTATTCTGATGAATCGCTTAACGCAGTGCCGCCCACAGCGGTATTGAAGGGAGTTGAGGCATAACCGTTCACCGCTTTAGGCGCTACAGGATTATTGTTTTGGTCGATGCAACTGTAGGCGCCGTTGTCTCCGGAGGCGACAAACACCGTTATCCCCTGAGAGACGGCCTGCCGCCATAAGTTGTAATAGAAAGATCTCACGGTCGAGCCCATATCATGTTCGCAGAATATGTAACTATCGCTGATAATGGGCGCCGAGTTGTTATCGACGATATATTGGGCAGACAGATCGATGCCGTAAGTGGAATTAGTGCTCGCAGAGGTGACGAAATTGATGGTGGCGCCCGTCGCTACTGCGCCGGACCATTCGACGTCAATGTCGGCCTCTTCATCATCATTGGGCCCCTGATCCCCGGGGGCAGGTCCGTTCACTGTGACGACGGGGGGATTGTAAGGGAGTCCAAAGTGGGAGCGGAAGTAGTTCCACTTGGTGATGGCGGAGGTCTGGTAGGTCAGTTCCGTGACGGCGATAGTCACTCCGGCGCCGTCATAGCCCATGTTGTAGATATTGTTGACATCGTAAATCACCGCAAAGTCGCCCGGAGCGAGATCGTGGGTACCGTTTGATTCAGTGTAACCTGGCCGCGGCTTTGCCGCCGGATGGTGAGGAAAATTGTGCAGCGAAACCGGCCCGGCCACCAGGTCGGCAAGCGCACTCGGGATTGAGATATCGGTGGAGTTGGCATGACGAAGATGACCATTGACCTGGTAATCGTGCATGCTCGCGTGAAAGGCGAGATTGACATCGGCCGCCGTACCCGAGAAGTTTATCCAGGCGCCGCTTTTTGCCGTCTCATCGATTGTAAACCCATTGGTGATAAGCCAGCCTTTTACAGTGGCGATCTCTTCCGGACTTCGTCCGAACCTGTTGCCGAATTCCTCCGGAGTGAGCCAGCGGTGATAGTTCGGGGAAGCAGAGTCCTGCTGTTCGGCAACGAGCCGATCCAGTTCCGCCTGTTTCTCAGGGGCGATCTTAAGAACAAGGATCGTCCGCTTCATCGGCAGTGAAGGGTCGGTTGGCCCCACGTCGAACTCAGCCCTGGCATTGGGATGGACGGTTCCATTAAGGACCACCCTGTCGTTTTCCTCGATAACTGCGTTACCAAGAGCGAAGGGAGACCTGATCCCGATCGATAAGCCGGCTAATGACGCAATTCCAAAAATAGTGGCGGCGATGACCAATCTTTTCGTTATTAAGGAGTTCATGGCTGTAGTTCCCCCCCTTGTTATGAAACCGTGATGATTCGAATGTTGATTCCTTTTCCCCTGGATTTGGACAGTCCCAATTCACTGAAGCGTGATGCCGGCATACGCCACATACGAGGTCCCAGCGGCATTTCTCACCTTGAAATAGACGGTCTTGTTCCCCGTTGCAGCGCTCAGAGCAAAGGAAGGGGCCGTGGAGTACGGTTTCCATACCGCTCCATAGAAAGTGGGAGACTGACTGGCCATATAGTACGCGGGAGACCCGGTCGCCGTGTTGTTCAGCGTGACTGTTCTACTCGAAGTGGTCCCTGCGCCGTTGTCTATCTGAAATGATGTCACAGCGGGTTTGACGATGAGCTGAATTGTATCGCTTACGACCGGCGATTGTCCGGCGCTGTTTTGCACTTGAAAATAGACTGTCTTGGTCCCGCTTCCCGGACTCAATATGAATTTGGGAGCAGTAGAATATGGCAGCCAGGATGCCCCATTGAAGCTAGGGTCTTCGCTGGCCATGAACTGCGTTGGCGATAAGGTCGCCGTATTATTAAGCGTTACAGTCTGATTAATCGTGGTTACAACCCTTGCGTCGATCCTGAAAGAGGTGACCGCCGGCAACTGCGCCAGGACAATTGAAGCCCTCGCCTTTGCCGAAACACCCCCGGCGTTTTTCACCTTGAAGTATACGGTCTTTGGTCCGTTTGCGCCGCTCAGGGTAAAAGAGGGGGCTGTGGAGTACGGCTTCCATTCGGCGCCGTCGAAAGTGGAAGACTGGCTGGCCGTATAGTAGGCAGGAAATCCGTTTACGGTATTGTTAAGCGTAACCGTTCGGCCAGGAGTGGTCCCTGCGCCGTTATCTATCAGAAACGATTCAACCGTTGGAGGCGCCAGGACATACGTTGCGCTCGCCGTTTTTGTCTGTCCATAGGAGATAATAACCGTTTGACTGGCAGGGGTGTTCCAGCCCGGAATACTTTCAAAATTTATCGTGTGCGATCCCACGCTAAGGCCGGATACAGTCCCCCCGCTCGCATTCCATGCCCCATTGTCTACATTCCACTGTGCGCCTGCGCTGACCGCTGCCGGGGGAGTAATCGTCACCTTGAGCGAGCCTGTCAGTGTCTGTTGTGCGTAGAGACCGCCAGCCAATGTGGTCTGCTCGTTTATTATATTCACAGTCTGACTTGCCGGTGCGCTCCAGCCGGTAATAGTATTGAAATTTACCGTATGTGAACCAACTAAAAGACCCTCGACCGTGGCCCCGCTATTTTGCCAGATCCCGCCATCGACGTTCCATTGCGCGCCTGCGCTGACCGCTGCCGCGGGACTGATCGTCACCGTCAGGGCCCCCCCTTCCCCCCAAAACGCCAGGAGGAGGTTGGCGGCATTTACTGAACCCAGGCCCGTTACAAGGTCGTAGTAGGGTGTGCAGGAATAGCCGGGAAGGTTTACCCCATCCCCGACAAAACCGTTGTTGCCCGAGGTGATGTCGTGGAAAACGGCGCTTGCGCCGCTTGCCCCGGTATACTGAGCGTTGCCCAGTTGGTATAAAACGGGGTTGACGTTACCCTGCCGTTCACCTCCCGTGCTTTGCACTATCAACGCCATGATGCCTGCGAGAGCAGGTGATCCGCACGAGGTCCCGCCGATAGTCCACCATGAATTGGACCTGCAGAGACCGTTGCCATTGGTGCAGGTCCAAACCCTGTAGCCGACGTCGAGGTCTGCATTGAGAGAGACGTCGGGCATGTCGCGGTGGCCGTCGGTCGGAACGCCCGGGCACACCTGCCACGCCGGTTTGCTCCAAAGGGAGGAGGCCCCCCCTCCAGAGGCAAAAAAGACCCACTGGTTTTGCTGGTTATAGTTGTTCCAGCCCACCTCGGGCATGTAGCCCAGGGCCGAGACGCCGTACGTCCTGTTAACCGGGTTCCAGTAAAGTGATGCATTGCTTAACGTTGTGCCGCCCACAGCGATATTGAAGGGAGTCGAGGCGATGCCGTTCACCGCTTTGCCCCCCACAGGCACAAGGTTTGCGTTGACGCAACTGTCGGCGCCGGCGTCTCCGGCGGCGACAAAGACCGTGATCCCCTGAGAGGCTGCCTGCTCCCATAAGTTGTAATAGAAGGCGCTCCAGGTCGGGCCCAAATCCTGCTCGCAGTTCTCAAAACAATCGCTCATAATGGGCGCCAAATTTTTGTCGACGATATATTGGGCAGACAGAGCAATGCCGTCAGTTGAATAAGTTGTCTTAGAGGTGACGAAATTGATGGTGGCGCCCGTCGCTACTGCGCCGGACCATTCGGCGTCGAGGTCGGCCTCCAAGTCTTCATCAGACCCCAGATCGCCGGGGTCAGGTCCGTTCACTGTGACCACGGGGGGATTGTAAGGCAGTCCAAAGGTGGAGCGGAAGAAGTTCCACTTGGCGGCGTCCGGGTGGGTCCGTTCGACGATGGCGATAGTCACCCCGGCGCCGTCGTAGCCCATGTTGTAGATCCCGTTGACATCGTAAATTGCCGCGAAGTCGCCAGGAGCGAGATCGTGGCTGCCGTTTCCCTCAGTGTAAGCCGGCTGCGGCTTTGCCTCCGGCATGGGCCGGGGCGGGGTGTGCGCCGGATTGTGAGGAAAATTGTGCAGCGTAACCGGCCCGGCTACCAGATCGGCGAGCGCACGGGGGATTGAGATATCGGTGGAGTTGGCATGACGAACCTTGCCATCAACCTGGTAATCGTGCATGTTCGCGTGAAAAGCGAGATCGACATCGGCCGCCGTACCTGAGAAGTTTATCCACGTGCCGCCTTTTGCCGTCTCATCGATGGTAAACCCCTGGGTGATAAGCCAGCCTTTTACGGTGGCGATCTCTTCCGGAGTTCGTCCGAACCTGCTGCCGAATTCCTCCGGAGTGAGCCATTGGTGAAAGTTCGGGGAAGAAGGGTCCTGCTGTTCGGCAACGAGCCGATCCAGTTTCGCCTGTTTTTCAGGGGCGATCTTCAAAAGGAGGATCGTTCGCTGCATCGGCAGCGAAGGGTCGGTTGGCCCCACGTCGGCCTCAGGCCTGGCCTTGGGAGGGACGGTCCCATTAAGGACCACCCTGTCGTTTCCCTCCATGACGGCGTTATCAACAGCAAATGGAGACCTGACGCCGATCGATAAGCCCGCCAATAACGCAATTCCAAAAATAGCGGCGGCGATGACCGATCTTTTCATCATTAAGGAGTTCATGACTGTAGTCCCCCCTTTGTTATGAAACCGTGATGCTTAAAAATGTTGCTTCCCTTTTCCCCTGGATTTGGACAGTCCCAATTTACTCAAGCGTGATGCCGGCATTCATCACATTCGAGACCCCAGCCGGATTGTTCACTTTGAAATAGACGGTCTTGCTCCCCATTGCAGCGCTCAGTGTAAAGGAAGGGGCCGTGGAGTACTGTTTCCATACCGCTCCGGAGAAAATGGAAGACTGACTGGCCATATAGTGCGTGGGAGACCCGGCCGCCGTGTTGTTCAGCGTGACTGTTCTACTCGAAGTGGTCCCTGCGCCGTTATCTATCTGAAATGACGTCAACGCAGGTTTGGCGATGAGTTGAATACTGGCGTTTACTACCTGCGATTGTCCGGCGCTGTTTTGCACTTGAAAATAAACTGTCTTGGAGCCGCCCCCGGGGCTCAACGTAAATTTGGGAGCGGCAGAATATGGCAGCCAGGATGCCCCATTGAAGCTGGGGTCTTCGCTGGCCATGAACTGCGTTGGCGATATGGTCGCCGTATTGTTAAGCGTTACAATTGGATTAATCGTTGTTGAAGCCCCTGCGTCGATCTTGAAAGAAGTAACCACCGGCAACTGGGCCAGGACAATTGAAGCGCTCGCTTTTGCCGATACGCCCCCTGCGTTTTTTACCTTGAAATATACGGTCTTCTGTCCGTTAGCGGCGCTCAGTGTAAAGGAAGGGGCCGTGGAGTATGGTTGCCATGCCGCTCCAGAGAAAGTCGAAGACTGGCTGGCCGTATAGTAGGCAGGAAATCCGTTTACGGTATTGTTAAGCGTAACTGTTCGGCTCGGAGTGCTTGGCGCCCCGCTGTCTATCAGAAATGATTCGACCGTTGGAGTTGTAAGGACATACTTTCCGCTCGCCGTTTTTGTCTGTCCATAGGAGATAATAACCGTTTGACTGGCAGGAGTGTTCCAGCCCGGAATACTTTCAAAATTTACCGTGTGCGATCCCGCGCTAAGGCCGGATACAGTCCCCCCGCTCGCATTCCATGCCCCATTGTCTACATTCCACTGTGCGCCTGCGCTAACCGCTGCCGCGGGAGTAATCGTCACCTTGAGCGAGCCTGTCTGTGTCTGTTGTACGTAGAGACCGCCGGCCGATGTGGTTTGCCCTTTTACAATATTCACAGCCTGACTTGTAGGACTGGTCCAACCGGTAATAGTATTGAAATTTACTGTATGTGAACCAACTGAAAGACCCCCGACCGTGGCCCCGCTATTTTTCCATGTCCCGCCATCGACGTTCCATTGAGCGCCGGCGCTAACGGCTGCCGCCGGACTGATCGTTACCGTCAGGGACCCTCCTTCCTGAAACGCCAGAAAGAGGTTGGTAGCATTTACCGAACCCAGGCCCGTCACAAGGTCGTAGTACTGTGTGCAGGAATAGCCGGGAAGGTTCGTTCCATTCCCGACAAAGCCGTTGTTGCCCGAGGTGATGTCGTGGAAAACGGGGCTTGCGCCGCTTGCCCCGGTATACTGAGCGTTGCCCAGTTGGTATAAAACGGGGTTGACGTTACCCTGCCGTTCACCTCCCGCACTTTGCACTATCAACGCCAGGATGCCTGCCAAAGAAGGTGTGCCGAGTGAAGTCCCGCCGATAATCCACCACGAATTGGACGGGCAGGTAGTACCGCTGGCATTGCTGCACGTGTAAACCCTGTAGCCGACGTCGAGGTCTGCATTGAGAGAAACGTCGGGCAGGTCGCGGGCGCCGTCGTTCGGGACGCCCGGGGCCACCTGCCACGCCGGTTTGCTCCAATAGGCGGACGGCCCCCCTCCGGAGGCATAATAGAGCCAGCCGTCTCGCTGGTCATAGTTGTTCCAGGCCACCTCGTAGCCGACATCTGGCATGTACCCCAGGGCCGAGACGCCGTCCGCGCTGTTAACCGTATTCCAGTATGCTGGTGAATCGCTTAATGCAGTGCCGCCCACAGCGACATTGAAGGGGGTTGAGCCAATACCGTTCACCGCTTTAGGCGCTACAGGATTATTGTTTCGGTCTATGCAACCGTAGGCGCCGGAGTCTCCGGAGGCGACAAACACAGTTATTCCCTGAGAAACGGCCTGCTCCCATAAGTTGTAATAGAAAGTGCTCCCGCTCTGGAGCAAATCCCGTTCGCATAGTGCAAAACAATCGCTCATAATGGGCGCCACGTTGTTGTCGACGATATATTCGGCAGACAGATCAGCGCCGTCAGTAGCATTAGTTGACGCAGAGGTGACGAAATTGATGGTAGCCCCCGTCGCCACTGCGCCGGCCCATTCGGCGTCGAGGTCGGCCTCCAGGTCTTCATCAGACCCCAGATCGCCTGGGTCAGGTCCGTTCACTGTGACGACGGGGGGGTTGTAAGGGAGTCCAAATACGGAGCGGAATAAGTTCCACTTGTCGGCGTCCGGGTGAGTCCGTTCGACGATGGCGATAGTCACCCCGGCGCCGTCAAAGCCCATGTTGTAGATGCCGTTGACATCGTAAATTGCCGCGAAGTCGCCCGGGGCGAGATCGTGGGTGCCGTCTGACTCCGTGTAAGCGGGCCGCGGCTTTGCCGCAGTATGGTGAGGAAAATTGTGCAGCGAAACCGGCCCGGCCACCAGGCCGGCGAGCGCACTCGGAATAGAGATATCGGTGGAGTTGGCATGACGAAGATGACCCGCAACCTGGTAATCGTGCATGTTCGCGTGAAAGGCGCGATCGACATTGGCCGCCGCACCCGAGAAGTTTATCCAGGCGCCGCCTTTTGCCGTCTCATCGATTGTAAACCCATGGGTGATAAGCCAGCCCTTTACGATGGCGATTTCTTCCGGAGTTCGTCCGAACCTCTTGCCGAATTCCTCCGGAGTCAGCCAGTGGTGAAAGTTCGGGGAAGAAGGGTCATGTTGTTCGGCTACGAGCCGATCCAGTACTGCCTGCTTTTCGGGGGCGATCTTCAAAAGAAGGATCGTTCGCTCCATCGGCAGTGCAGGGTCGGTAGCCCCCACGTCAAACTCAGCCCTGGCATTTGGATGGACGGTTCCAGGAATGACCACCCTGTCATTTCCCTCCATAACGGCATTATCAACAGCGAAATGAGACCTGATCCCGATTGATAAGCAGGCCAATGACGCAATTCCAAAAATAATGACAGCGATGATCAATTTTTTTATCACTACGGTCCGTCCTTTATTTACAAAGAAACAGTCAGCGGTCAGATTTTATTTATATTATTTCCCTATTTCCCCGTGCCTTGCCTCAGGGAACTGCCGGATGCTTTCTCAAAAGGGATGCAGGTCCCCGTCCCTGTTTAAGAGAGGGAATGCCGTAACATTTTGCATAGCATGCATAATCAAATCGTATGGATTTGGCAAGAAGCAGTTCGGGCGATCCATGGCAGCCATCGAAAACAGGAGCTATGATTTCAAACGGCATCTGGAAAGTGAGTGGCGCCGCCATCTCAAGTTGGCAACTTCGCACGTGAGCATTGATGGTTTTTCCCTCCCATCGGCAACAGTCCCGATTCAGTCAAGCGTTATGCCGGCATTCAACACATTCGAGGCCCCAGCGGCATTTTTCGCCTTGAAATAGGCGGTCTTGTTCCCCTTTGCAGCACTAAGGGTAAAGGAAGGGGCCGTGGAGTATGGTTTCCATGCCGCTCCAGCGAAAGTGGAAGACTGGCTGGCCATATAATAGGTGGGAGTCCCTCCTGTTGTCGTGTTGTTAAGCGTAACCGTTCGACTCGAAGTGGGAGTGACCCCGCCATTGATCTGAAATGTTTGTAGGATGGGCGGGACGATGAGTTGAATTGTATCGCTTACTGCCGGCGATTGTCCGGCGCTGTTTTGCACTTGAAAATAAACTGTCTTGGAGCCGCCCCCGGGGCTCAACGTAAATTTGGGAGTAGCAGAATATGGCAGCCAGGATGCCCCATTGAAGCTGGGGTCTTCGCTGGCCATGAACTGAGTTGGCGATATGGTCGCCGTATTGTTAAGCGTTACAATAGGATTAATCGTAGTTGAAGCCCCTGCGTCGATCTTGAAAGAAGTAACCACCGGCAACTGGGCCAGGACAATTGAAGCGCTCGCTTTTGCCGAGACGCCCCCTGCGTTTTTCACCTTGAAATATACGGTCTTCTGTCCGTTTGCGGCGCTCAGGGTAAAGGAAGGGGCCGTGGAGTATGGTTGCCATGCCGCTCCAGAGAAAGCGGAAGACTGGCTGGCCATATAGTAGGCAGGGAATCCGGTCACCGTGTTGTTAAGCGTAACTGTTCGGCTCGGAGTGCTTGGCGCCCCGCTGTCTATCAGAAATGATTCGACCGTTGGAGGCGCAAGGAGATACGTTGCGCTAGCCTTTATCGGCCCATATTGGGGGATAACGACCGTTTGACTGGCAGGGGTGTTCCAGCCGGTGACGTTATTGAAAGCTACTGTGTGCCGGCCGGCGGCCAGGCCCGAGATGGTTGCACCGTTTGCCTGCCATGTTCCGCCGTCTACGTTCCACATCGCGCCGGCGCTTACGGCTGCAGCCGGACCGATCGTGACGGTCAGGGACCCTCCTTCCTGAAACGCCAGGAGGAGGTTGGCGGCATCTACCGAACCCAGGCCCGTTACAAGGTCGTAGTGAGCTGTGCAGGAATAACCGGGGAGGCTCGCGCCAAAGCCGTTGCCGCCCGAGGTTATGTCGTGGAAGACGGCGATTGCGCCGCTTGCCCCGCTGTACTGAGCATTGCCGAGCTGGTAGAAAGCGCTGTTGAAGTTACCCTGCCGCTGACCTCCCGTACTTTGCACGATCAACGCCATGAGGCTCGCCAGAGAAGGTGATGCGGCCGAAGTCCCGCCGATAACGCTCCATGAATTAGAACTGCAGATCCCGGTAGAATTAGTGCAGGTGTAAATCCTGTAGCCGGTGTAGGGGTCTGCATCGAGAGAGACGTCGGGCAGGTTGCGGGCGCCATTGTTGGGAACGCCCGGGCAGCGCTGCCACGCCGGTTTGGGCCAAAGGACGGAGGGCCCCCCTCCGGAGGCCAAATATAGACCGTATTGGCCCCAGTTGTTCCAGGCCGCTTCGGGCATGTAGTTCAGGGCCGAGACGCCGTACGCGCTATTATCCGTACTCCAGTAAGCTGATGCATCGCTTAATGTTGTGCCGCCCACAGCGATATTGAAGGGAGTTGAAGCAAGACCGTTCACCGCTTTGCCCCCTCCAGGCACACCGTTTGCGTTGGTGCAAGCGTAGGCGCCGGAGTCTCCGGAGACGACAAACACCGTTATCCCCTGAGAGGCCGCCTGCTCCCATAAGTTGTAATAGAAGGCGCTCCAGGTCGTGCCCAAATCCGGCTCGCATGTTTCGAAACAATTGCTCATAATGGACGCCAGGTTGTTGTCGACGATATATTGGGAAGACAGATCAACGCCGTCAGCAGAATTAGTTGACGCAGAGGTGACGAAATTGATGGTGGCGCCCGTCGCCACTGCGCCGGCCCATTCGACGTCGAGGTCGGCCTCTGCGTCTTCATCAGGCCCAAGGTCGCCGGGGTCAGTTCCGTTCACTTTGACCACCGGGGGATTGTAAGGCAGTCCAAAGGTGGAGCGGAAAACGTTCCACTTGGCGGCGTCCGGGTGGGTCCGTTCCACGACGGCGATAGTCACCCCGGCGCCGTCATAGCCCATGTTGTAGACACTGTTGACATCGTAAATGGCCGCGAAGTCGCCCGGAGCGAGATCGTGGCTGCCGTCTGACTCAGTGTAGCCCGGCTGCGGCGTTGTCTCCGGCATGTGCCGGGGCGGGGTGTGCGTCGTCTTGTGAGGGAAATTGTGCAGCGAAACCGGCCCGGCCACCAGATCGGAGAGCGCACGCGGGATTGAGGGATCGGTTGAGTTGGCATGACGAAGCAGGCCATCGACCTGGTAATCGTGCATGTTCGCGTGAAAGGCGAGATCGACATCGGCCGCCGTGCCTGAGAAGTTTATCCACGTGCCGCCTTTGGCCGTCTCATCGATGGTAAACCCATGGGTGATAAGCCAGCCCTTTACAGTGGCGATCTCTTCCGGAGTTCGTCCGAACCTCTTGCCGAAGTCCTCCGGAGTCAGCCAGCGGTGAAAGTTCGGGGAAGAAGGGTCCTGCTGCTCGGCAACGAGCCGATCCAGTTCCGCCTGCTTTTCCGGGGCGATCTTCAGAAGAAGGATCGTTCGCTTCATCGGCAGTGAAGGGTCGGTCGGCCCCACATCGAACTCAGGCCTGGCCTTGGGAGGAACGGTTCCATGAAGGACCACCCTGTCGTTTTCCTCCATAACGGCATTACCAACAGCAAAGGGAGACCTGACGCAGATCGATAAGCCGGCCAATGACGCAATTCCAAAAATAATGGCGGCGATGACCGATTTCTTTATCATTAAGGAGTTCATGACTGTAGTTCCCTCCCTTTGTTATTAAGCCTTGACACGTCAAAATATTGCTTCGCTTTTCCCCGCACCCACCTCAGGTGACTGCCGGGCCCTTTCTCAAAAGGGATGCAGGCCCCCTCTGTCCCTGTTTAAGAAAGGGAACGCCGCAACCTCGTATGACAGACTTGTTAACTACACTAAACGATCATATGGTGAAATGCCCTCGCGGGCATCCCTTATCGACGTGTGATGCATAGCCCGGAAGGCATCCCCTCGATGGGTCTAATCTGGTCTTAATCTGGTCATTCCTCTTACCGCCTTTAGGCGGAAGTCATCCGTTTTGGGCGTTCACGGGGCGCCTTCCGCATAGCATGCATAATCAATTCGTATGGATTTGTCGAGAAGTAGTTCGGGCGGTCCGGAATAGCCATAAAAACAGGAGATATGATTTCACAAGCTCGTAGGGGGTCGAAAGAACAGATATTTTTCTTGAGTTAGCGGCATTGGGCCTGCTTGCCCCGACCACCTCCGTAATGGTGAGCTTGCGCAGGTTTAGGACAATTCATAGTTAAGATTTTTTGTTCACGTTAAGGAATCTCGGTTATATTGAACAATTAAGGCAAACGATTTGGGGGCTGACATGAGGTCATTTTACGAATTCTTCGCGGGAGGCGGGATGGCTAGGGCCGGCCTCGGCGGAAGCTGGCGTTGTGTATTCGCAAATGACTTCGATCCCAGGAAAGCGGCTGCCTATTCCGCCAACTGGGGCGGCGAGGAACTATGCGTCGGCGACGTGGCGGCATTGACGACTGCCCATCTTCCCGGCAGCGTTGACCTGGCATGGGCTTCATTCCCCTGCCAGGATTTGTCTTTGGCCGGAAACGGCGCGGGTCTCCGGGGCGAGAGGTCGGGCACGTTCTGGCCATTCTGGAAATTGATCCTCCAGTTGAAACAGGAAGGGCGGTCACCGCGTCTCATTGCGCTTGAAAACGTCTGCGGCACGCTCCACTCGCATGATGGCGGCGACTTTGCGGCGATAGGGAACGCTCTTTCTGACGCGGGTTATAGATTTGGCGCCGTAGTGATCGATGCGGTTGATTTCCTGCCGCAATCCAGGCCTCGTTTGTTCATTATCGGGGTTCTGGGAGACTTGCAAATCCCTCAGAATTTGACATCGTCGAGCCCTGATCCAAAATGGCACCCTGAAAGGCTTATGAAAGCCTTTGGCAAATTGTCGGGAAGCGAGGCTGCAAAGTGGGTTTGGTGGGCGTTGCCCATGCCGCCGAAACGGCAAACGACTTTCGCTGATTTGATCGAGGACAACCCAAGTGGGGTTAAATGGCATACGGCGGAAGAAACCCGGCGGCTACTGGATATGATGAGCAAAATCAACCTGGAGAAGGTTGAAAAAGCCAAGAAAATTGGACGGCCTGTGGTGGGTGGAATCTATAAAAGGATACGGCGCGACAAGGCTGGGTGCAAGGCGCAGCGGGCTGAGGCGCGTTTTGACGACGTGGCTGGCTGCTTACGCACGCCGGCAGGCGGCTCCAGCCGTCAATCAATTCTGGTGGTGAATGGCGATAACCTCCGGTCCAGGCTGCTTTCGCCGCGAGAGGCTGCCCGATTGATGGGTTTGCCTGAGGAATACGAACTGCCGGCAAAATACAACGAAGCCTATCACGTCGCCGGTGACGGCGTGGCGGCGCCGGTGGTGCGATTCCTCGCAGCTCACATCTTCGAACCGGTGCTTGCCGCATTTACTCAGGCTAAAAAGAAAGTGGCCTGAGCATGACGGAAAATCCCGTTTGAAGCGCTAATGGACCGCCTGTATGGATAAAACGCCCTCGCAGACGCGCAGCGACACCATGAGAGCGGTTAAAGGCCGCGACACGACGCCTGAAATGATCGTGCGCCGCACGGTGCACGCCATGGGCAAGCGCTACCGCTTGCACCGCGTCGATTTGCCGGGCAAGCCCGACCTGACTTTTCCCCGATTACGAAAAATCATCTTCGTCAATGGCTGCTTCTGGCATGGTCACGACTGCAAGCGCGGCGACCGCCAGCCCAAAGAAAATACAGACTACTGGTCAAAGAAGATCAGCCGGAATAAAGAGCGCGACGCACGAACCCTGGAGGCGCTAAAGTCTTTGGACTGGGATGTGCTGATTATATGGGAATGTCAAATTAAGGATCGTAGCGCTTTGGGCGACCGGCTTGAGCATTTTTTCTCATAAGTAGAGGCGACACAGGGGTCTTCGAAAAAGCCAAAGCCCCGCGCCCGCCAAAATTACTCACACGGCGCAGCCGGCTCTGGCTGAGGATTCTTTCGCACCCGTTCCGCCTGTTTGTGAATAATTTTTCTTGACGATGGTCCAGAACGGGGTTATTGAAAATGGCGTTGAATTACAAGTTCCAATTCCTCTTTCAATCTGCATCAGGCATGTTTATGCGGGATTGGACGCGGATATAGAGCATCGTTTTGATATAATTCGACAGGTAGCGAACGCAGACTCTCATTCAGCGGCTTCAACCCGGAATTGCCGGAACAAAACCGGTGGATGTGAGGTTCCCCCGGCACCTGATCGGCCTCTGTTATGCAGGCATTCGGGTCAGGGCATGGCGATAGGCGCGGTGGCCTGAGCCGATTCCACGGGCTGTGCAGGAGATCTGTTGGCGTTGCGAAGCGCCGGGTTAGCAAATCTATAATATCTCAATAAGGATAGCGTGCATGTACAAGATCCTTGAAAAACAAGATTTGAGTGACGTTACAAAGCTGATGGTGGTGGAAGCGACGCAAATCGCCCGGAAGGCCAGGGCAGGCCAGTTCGTTATCGTGCTCATGCACGATCAGGGCGAACGCATCCCGCTCACCATAGCTGACTATGACAGGGAGGCCGGCGTCATTACCATGATCTTCCAGGAAGTTGGCAAATCCACAATGGCGATCGGAACAATGAAAGTGGGGGATTCGTTCAAAGCCATTGTCGGCCCGCTCGGCCACCCGACTGAGATCGAGAATTTCGGCAAGGTGATCTGTGTAGGCGGCGGGGTGGGGATTGCGCCTGTCTATCCGATCGCACGGGAACTCAAGGAAGCCGGGAACCACGTTATTTCCATTATCGGCGCCAGGACGAAAGATCTCCTGCTCTGGGAGGACAAAATGCGAGCCGTCTCGGATGAGCTGATAGTCACCACCGATGATGGATCTTACGGGCGCAAGGACCTGGTTACGGTGCCCCTCAAGGAAATCCTTGAAGCCCAACCCGGACAGATTGCCAAGATATGGGCCATCGGGCCGGCCATCATGATGAAGTTTGTCGCAGCCACAACCAAACCTTACAATGTGCAGACTATCGTCAGCCTTAACACCATCATGGTGGATGGCACGGGGATGTGCGGCGGCTGTCGAGTGCTGATGGACGATGGCGCCCGGTTTGTGTGTGTGGATGGCCCCGAGTTCGATGCTCACAAGGTTGACTGGGGCAGTCTGCTGTCACGGATGGCATTTTACCGACCCGAGGAACAACAGGCGGTTGAGCGCTGGCGGAAGAGCCACGAGTGCAATCTGGAACGTGCGATCGCAGAGGGAGTTAAATAGATGGCTGAATTGACGAAAAAAGAACGGATGAAGATTCTCCGCCAGGATATGCCGGTGCAGGAGGCAGAAGACCGGGTTCAAAACTTTAACGAAGTGGCCCTGGGCTTTACGCTGGAGCTTGCCCAACGAGAGGCCGAACGCTGTTTGCAGTGCAAGGAACCCAAATGTATGGAAGGCTGTCCGGTCGAGGTTACTATCCCCGAGTTTGTCGCGGCCGTGCGCGATGGCGATCTGGACAAAGCCGTTCAAATCATGAAAGACAAAAACAACCTGCCGGCGATTTGCGGCAGGGTTTGTCCTCAGGAAGTGCAGTGCGAAGCGCTCTGCATCCTGGGCAAGAAGGGGGAACCGGTCGCCATCGGACGCATCGAGCGTTTTGTGGGCGATTTTGAGCTTGCACACAACACTTTCGCGATCACCAAGGGACCTTCGACCGGCAAGAAAGTGGCCATAGTCGGCTCCGGGCCTTCCAGCCTCACCTGCGCTGTCGACCTCGGCCGCATGGGACATGATGTTACAATCTTTGAATCCCTGCATATTCCGGGTGGCGTGCTCGTCTATGGCATTCCTGAATTTCGGCTTCCAAAGGCGGTAATCCGGGCCGAAATCGAAACGGCGGCAAAGGCCCTTGGCATTCAGATACTTGCCAATCACGTCATAGGGCGCACCCTTACCATCTCTGAATTGGCGGCCCAATACGACGCAATTTTCCTGGGCACCGGCGCGGGCCTTCCAATGTTTATGCGCATTCCCGGGATCAATCTAAATGGCGTCATGTCTGCAAATGAATTCCTCACTCGAGTCAATCTCATGAGAGGGTATCAGTTCCCCGAGTTTGACACCCCCGTCAAGGTAGGCAGGAAAGTGGCCGTGATCGGCGCAGGGAACGTTGCGATGGATTCGGCGCGCTGTGCTCTTCGCCTGCAGTCTCTGCGCAGCAAGGCAAATGGCGGCCAATCGGGCGATGAAGTCCATATCGTCTATCGCCGCTCACCCGCTGAGGTCCCTGCAAGACTTGAAGAAGTCCATCACGCCAAGGAAGAAGGCGTCATTTTCGATTTCTTGACCAACCCGGTTGAAATCATCGCGGACGGCAAAGGCGGAATAGGCGCGATTCGTTGTATCCGAATGGAATTGGGGGAACCTGACCAGTCCGGCCGACGCAGTCCGGTTCCAATCAAGGGGTCCGAATTCGAAATGGAAGTCGATCAGGTAATCATGGCCCTGGGAACCAGCCCGAACCCGCTGGTTTTCATAAACGCCGACGGCCTTGAGCGCTCCAGGCATGGGACGGTGGTTGCCGACCAGCAGACGGGACGCACCACCATGAAGGGTGTGTGGGCAGGCGGCGACGTCGTAACGGGCGCTGCAACGGTCATCAGCGCAATGGGAGCGGGCAAGCGCGCAGCAGCGGATATCGACAGTTGTCTCAAAGGTGAATCCCAGTGGTAGTCTTAATACGTCCGGCTTAAAGACGGCAGGACGCTCTCTTTAAGCCGGGCGCCGGAGTCATTACACATCATCAGATAACCCCACAGTGCGTGGATTTTTGCGGCCCCGCCGCAGTTCGATTCTTCAGGCGCTCACTTCCTGCCGGAAAGAGGGATTCTTCGCTCCTGCAGCCGCCATGAAGAGCCGCTCCACCATTTTTCGTTTGAATTCAGTATCCCACTTGAGTTCGCACCGATCCAGCCCGCCGTCAATTCATGACGCCAACGAGTTGAAAAAGCTCATTTCAAACAGATAGAATGCTTGCATAAGAACGCAAATCTCTCTTATAGTGCCGGAAGATCGCTTTGTAACAGACAGCCTGAAAGCGGGTTTTATTTCGATTTGCGGGGAGGTCTCGAGCACGATATGGCGGTTGCCGCAAAGATGAGCCAGTTTATGGAAAAATCCTCGTGGATTCGCAGGATGTTCGAGGAGGGCGCGCGCCTGAAAAAAATCCATGGGGAGGGCGGAGTCTTCGATTTCAGCCTGGGAAACCCTAACGTTCCGCCTCCGGACATAGTTCGCGAAAAATTGATCGAGCTGGCCAAAAGCGAAGAGCATGGAATGCATGCATATATGCCAAACGCGGGCCTTGTTTCCACCCGATCGGCCATGTCCGCCTATTTTTGCCAGGAATTCTGCATCTCTCTGGCGCACGAGCAGGTAGTCGTGACATGCGGCGCTGCGGGCGGCCTCAACATAATCTTCAAGGCGCTGCTCGACCCCGGTGACGAAGTGCTCTGTCCGGCCCCCTATTTCGTGGAATACGGATTTTATGCGGACAATCACGGCGGAGTGCTCAAAACTACGCCGACACTCGAGCCGGACTTCAATCTCGACCTGGACCGCATGCAGGAAGAGATCGGTCCGCGCACCAAGATCGTGCTCATTAATTCTCCAAACAACCCGACCGGTCAAGTGTATCCGGAGGAGTCCATTGCGCGGCTTGGGCAGATTCTCCGGGCAAAAAGCAGCCAGTTCGGCCATGTTATTTACCTGGTCTCCGATGAGCCGTACCGGAAGATCGTTTACGACAACTGTTGCGTCCCGTGCGTTTTTGTGCACTACCCTGATTCGCTGATTACAAGCTCCTACTCCAAGGACCTTTCTCTGCCCGGCGAGCGCATCGGCTTCGTAGCACTGAGCCCCTCCGCCTCGGATGGGACTAAAATCATCGATGCCCTGGCGCTGGCGAACCGGATTCTGGGCTTCGTGAATGCGCCGGCTATCATGCAGCGGCTCGTAGTGGAGCTCCAGGGAGTCTGTGTGGACGTCGATATCTACAAGGCCAAAAGAGACCGGCTCGTTAGCGCTCTTACGGAGTTTGGCTATGAACTGACGGTCCCGCGGGGTGCTTTTTACCTTTTCCCCAAAAGCCCGCTTCCCGACGACATCCAGTTCGTTCGACTCCTCCAGGAAGAGAACATCCTGTGCGTGCCCGGGAGCGGATTCGCAGGGCCAGGCCACATCCGGATCGCCTACTGCGTCGATGACTCTACGATCGAAGGGGCGTTGCCGGGATTCGAAAGGGCCATGAAACGTTCCAAAGGCATTTAGTTTACTGCCTGCTAACTTCCGGATGTTAGCGTTGGCTCTTGGATGTCCAATGGGCTGGGGCCAGGTTGTCAGTGCATAATGAACGGCATTCAGGAGGGCAAGGATGCGCAAGAAGCTAATTTTCCAAAGAAATCTCCGCAAAGGTGGCGGCTCGGGGCTCGCGTATCAGAAGTATTTGGTGATTGCGGCAGTGTGCCTCATTTTACTGGTGCTCCTAACGGACCACTTTTTCAAAGGAAAGTCCAAAGATCTCAGCAAAACGCCCCTTCCTGAGAGGGGGGCGATTACAAAAGAGGTCCCAAAACAACCAGAGCAACCGGGGCCTGACAGGCTTTCAGAACTGACGAAGCCCGCCGAACCGGTCAAACCTGCTGAGACCAAACCAGCCGAAACTACAGCGAAACCAGAGGGCGTACAGACATCAGAGGTCCAGCCGGCGCCAGGTCCGGCCACTCTTCAGGGGCCACCCGCCTCGGAAGCGCCGCCGGAAGGCAAATCCCCTGCTCCTGGAAAAGCCCCGTCCGCCCAACCTGCGCCAAAAGACCTGTTCCCAAAAAAGGGCGCTCCATCCGAAGCGCCAGGGACCGCAGCGCTAGTGGCGCCTGCCAAACCGAAAGCAAAAGCCGCCGGCCCAGCCCGTCCGGCAAAACCGGCCCCTTTGGAGGAAAAGGGAAATTATGCGGTCCAGGTAGGAGAGATTTTCAAAGACAAGCCACAAGCTGAAACAGTTCGGAAGAACCTGGCCGCGAAGGGCTACAGCACGGTGGTTCGCCCCGCTGCCGAAGGCGGGGGCTATTTGGTGACTACAAACCCAAGCCCCCAGAGCAAGGCGTACACGCTCCAGGAACAAATGAGAACACAGGGTTTTGGCGATACGAAAGTAATTGAGGTTGGCCCGGCTCCCGCGCCACGAATGTAGGCTGCGACGGCAGATGAGGGCTGACGACGGGGCTGGGAGCCATCTTGACTGCGAGCTGATGCCGGCAAGAAGGCGATATGAGGAGCGCACATGGCAGAACCGGGAAAAAGAACGGCCATATATGACGATCTTTACACCATCCCGGAAAATATGACCGGAGAGATCATTGACGGTGAACTGATCGTCACGCCTAAGCCCTCGACCAGACATTCAAATGTTGCATTTACATTAAGCGGTGAACTTGCGCCACCCTATCGATTTGGGCGTGGTGGCGGCCCTGGAGGATGGATCATCCTGCCTGAGCATGAAATTATGCTCGGCGCTCACCTCCTTGTCCCGGACTTTTCGGGTTGGAGGAAACAACGCTTTCCCGGAGTACCAAAGGAAAATTGGATTTCAGTCCCTCCGGATTGGGTGTGCGAAATTCTCTCACCCGGCACAATGCGACTGGATAGGATCCGTAAAATGCCTGTCTACGCCCGGCATAAAGTAAGTTACCTTTGGCTCATCGATCCACTGGTCAAGTCTTTAGAGGTTTTTGGTCTCGAATCCGGCAGGTGGGTTTTGTTGACCACCTTTGCTGAAAACGACAAGGTGCGGGCGGAACCGTTCCAAGAGGTAGAAATAGAGCTTGGAAACCTTTGGTTGGATTAGCAGGCCTGCAATGTATCTTGTCAGCCGTCAAGGATAAGGCCGGAAGAGAAACTTTCAAAAAAGATACATATCCGAGAACCTTGCGCTAACCGGTTTGCGCAAATACCCTTCCAGCAAGCCGCGCGTTATCCGGCTCACCTCTAAAGCGCCCCTTTGGATGAAGGTATTCCGCTGCGGCGGGGATCGAATGATACGGCCATGCTCAGTGCCCGTGCAAATGCCTTGAATGCCGCCTCAAGCATGTGATGAGTGTTGGCGCCGTAAAAAATCTGGATATGCAGGGTGACTCCGCCGTTCTGGCAAAAGGCCCTGAAGAACTCAGGCGCAAGTTGGGTTTCAAATTCCCCGGCCCGGTCGGCCATCTGCGGGGTATCATAGACCAGGAACGGGCGGTTTGACAGATCCAGGCTGACTGAAGCAAGCGCCTCATCCATCGGGACTGTAAAATACCCGTAGCGGACGATTGCTTTCCGTTCGCCCAGCGCTTTCGAGAGCGCCAGGCCAAGACAGATGCCGATGTCCTCGACCGTGTGGTGAGCGTCGACTTGCAGGTCGCCGGTCGCCTTGATCTTGAGGTCGAAAAGCCCGTGGACGGCGAAAAGAGTGAGCATGTGGTCGAGAAAGGGGACCCCCGTATTCAGCTCTGCGCTGCCGGTTCCATCAAGCGAAATTTCTGCGGAAATTTGAGTTTCTTTGGTGCTTCTCGACACAGCGCCGGTTCGTTGGATGGACATAAGGGACCCTGCCTCTCCGGTTAGCCTCCATCCGGGATCTCCGGATATAAGACTGGCAGTTTCCGATGGGGAAAGGAGGGATTTTTCGTCCCGGCAAGGAAACCGAGGGGTTGCGCGGAGGCGCACATCAGGGTACGCCGCACAAGAAACCCCGAAGATTGACGCCGCCAGGGCGGAAAAGAACCCTTTCCGGACGGAAACCGGTTAGTGTTGAACCTCATCACAGGCTCACACAATACATTCTAATCCAGAAAATTCAAGAAATTCATTTATCGGGAAATAGTTCGGAAGGATGAAAAGAGCGCAAGGTAGGACAGCCAGGGACGGGGCACACTTCCCCAACGCGCTGACTAGACAGCTCTGGAAGGGTCCAAAGACAATCTGGGCCGAGAGCCACATTCGGCAAGAAAAAACCATTTCGTTTCGGGCACGGCGGTTCATGGATCACAGGTAATCGCCCACCTCGGATCAGGATCTTGCCTGGCGGCGGTGTACGAATCTAAGGTAGATGCGGTAGTCCCCCGATTCGACCCCACGGGGGATCTTCTGGCCTTCCGGGACCAGAAGCGTTATGACGCGACCGGAAACCGCGCTGCCCGAATCAGAGCTTGCTTTTCTGTCCCTGATTTCCAAAAGCCTTGCCTCCACCGAAAGTGATTCGCCCTCCGGCCTGAATTGGGCCGCCGGCCCAATTCTAACGGTCTCTCCTATTACGATATTCATGGCCTGCTCCTTTGTTAAGGCTCTAACAGAGCTATCGGCGGGACCAGGCGTCTACATTAAAATAAATAATTTATACACCTCGAGCGTATAGAAGGTCCATTTGGCTGTGAATGCCCGGGCAGTCCATTATGACTGCTTTATTCCTTCAGCTTTGGCAACCTTCGCCCAGGTGTCGCGAAGCGTAACCGTGCGGTTAAATACCATTTTGCCTGGTGTGGAATCCGGATCGACGCAAAAGTATCCCAGCCGCTCAAACTGATATCGGCGCCCTGCAGGCGCTCCGGCAAGGCTTGGCTCCAATTTGGCCGATTCGATCACTTCGAGAGAATCGGGATTTATGAAGTCCTTAAAAGTCGCTCCACCCTTTTCTTCCGAAGGGTCGGCCCGATTGAGCAGCTTGTCGTAGAGCCGGACTTCAGCGTCTATCGCATGAGCGGCGGAAACCCAGTGGAGAGTCGCTTTGACTTTGCGCCCATCCGGGGGCGAATCTCCTCCTCGGGTGGCAGGGTCATAAGTGCAGCGCAACTCGACCACCTCGCCCTTTTCGTCTTTGATAACATCGACGCATTTTATGAAATAGGCATAGCGAAGTCTTACCTCACGCCCCGGAGAGAGCCGAAAGAACTGCTTGGGCGGATTTTCCATAAAATCGTCGCGTTCGATATAAATAACCCTGGAAAAAGGCGCCTTCCGGGCGCCGGCGGAAGCATCTTCCGGATTGTTTATCGCATCGAGCTGCTCGACCTGGTGTTCAGGGTAGTTTTCGATGACTACCTTCAGCGGCCGCAAAACCCCCATGACGCGCTGGGCCCTCAAATTCAAATCTTCCCGGACGCAGTATTCGAGCAGGCCGTAGTCAACCAGGCTCTCACGTTTGCCTACTCCGATCCGTTCGCAGAAGTTTCGGATCGCCTCGGGCGTGTATCCGCGCCGCCTCATGCCCGCAAGGGTCGGCATCCTCGGGTCGTTCCATCCGCTCACATAGTGTTCCTGAACGAGTTGGAGCAGCTTGCGCTTGCTCATGACCGTGTAGCTGAGGTTCAAGCGTGCAAATTCGATCTGCTGAGGATGGCAGGGAACGTTCAGGTTGTTCAGATACCAGTCGTAGAGAGCCCTGTGGTCCTCATACTCCATCGTGCAGATGGAATGGGTGATCCCCTCTAACGAGTCCGATTGGCCGTGCGCATAGTCATACATCGGGTAGATGCACCATTTATCGCCGGTGCGCCAGTGCGCCATATGACGGATGCGGTACATCACAGGGTCTCGCAGGTTCAGGTTCGGGGAGGCCATATCGATTTTAGCCCGAAGCACGTATTCCCCGTCACCAAACTCACCCGCGCGCATGCGTTTGAAAAGGTCTAGATTTTCAGCGACCGGCCGGTCCCTGAACGGGCTTTGCTTTCCCGCCTCAGTGAGCGTCCCCCTGTATTCGCGCACTTCATCTGCGCCCAGGCTGTCCACGTAAGCCTTGCCTGCCTTTATAAGGTCGATCGCCCACTCGTATAACTGCTCGAAGTAATCGGATGCGTGGTAGAGGCGGTCGTCCCAGTCAAACCCGAGCCAACGAACGTCATTCATGATGGAATCGACGTATTCGACTTCCTCTTTCCCGGGATTGGTGTCATCGAACCGGAAATTGCAGAGCCCCCCGAATTCGGCTGCAAGGCCAAAATTTAGGCATATGGATTTAGCATGCCCGATGTGCAGATAACCGTTCGGTTCGGGCGGAAAGCGGGTTAAAACCTTTCCCCCGCTTTTGCCGCTCTTCACATCATCGACGATTATGTTACGAATAAAATTGGGCGGGACCTTCGTTTCTAGGCCGTTCATCTTAATTTTCTCCGAAAGATTCAAAATCCTCAATGCCGGTCCCTGAGTTAGTCCATCTGGATGAACCGGCTTACCTGCCTGTTGACGCTCGCGTAAATTTCCTCGTCCGTCCCGAAAATATCCACTATGCACTTATGGTCGATAAGCTTTTCCACAACGAAAGCCGTAACGAACAGGCTCACGAAGTTGGGGCGAGGGACCAGGGTCCGAAGGTTGGCCGTCTGGAACTGGATTTCGAATTCCTCAGAGTCCAGGATCTTTTGAAGTGCAAATTGAATCTGGTCCTGCAGGTCCCCCTTGCTGATGGTCTCTATCAGGCGTTCTTCGATCAGTTTCATCGAAATCCTATCGGCCAGTTCGTCAATATTGTGACGAAGCTGATTCATGGCGTGATACCGCTGGGACTCTTTCTGATGATCCAGTTTTGATATCACCGCGGATTCTCTTACGTTCGGCCTGTATTCTCTTCCCACGCCGTTTCCTTTCATTTTGTCATCCTGCACGTTTGAACCGGAGTTATGGCTCTTCACGCCCGTATGACCGCCGATTGATTATCACGGCCGGATATCCGGCCCCTAAACCATTGTCAATGTTTACAACGCAGACGCCGGGAGAACAAGAATTAAGCATCCACCCTGGCAATAAGTATGTAGCCGCCTAATTTTATCAATGTATTCGAGCATTTCCTACCTACTCTCGCCGCCGTCTTTGAACGCCGGGAGAATTTGCTCGATCTTCTCCATATCATTCTGCTTCCGGCAAAGGTTCCAGAGTCAGCTCAGAAGGATATTCTTCGGGCGACTCGGGAAAATCTTCCCAAATGGCTCCTTCGGTTCCACATGGAGACACGAAGGCCCCTTCCAACCGGGCGCGCAAAAGGTCGTCTAAAAGTATATTCTTTTTTTCTTCCGGGATTGTCATGTTATAAGTCTTCGTATGACAGAATTGTTAACAACACAATTATCATTTGGCCACATGCTCTCGCAGGCACTCCTTATCGACGCGTGATGCATAGCCCGGAAGGCGACCGCAGCCTGCGCCTGTCATCCGCTTTGGGCGTTCGCGGGATGCCTTCATGCAAAAGCCATTTTGTACTATCAGCTTACATCCGGGCAAGGGTAATCGCAACGCCTGAGAACACGGAGTTTTCAAAAATAATGACAGGGCCGCGCCAATTCTTCAAAACTCCGTCAGTTTCCGTAAATATACTGTTAATAAATTGTCGAGAAAATGTATAAAACCACTCCACCAAGACGCCATCGTCCCATTTTTCACAGAAATCGTCAACGGATTGTTAACTCGTATCTGCTGAAATTACGACCGGTTAACAAACATTTTGACAATCCCGACACCCCTTATTAATATTGTGAATCTTTACTTATGTAAAAAAACAAAAACAATAAAAACACCGAATCGAGGGATACCATGAAATTCCAGGTGGAAAAGGCAAGCCTTGTCCAGGTACTCCAAAGAATCCAGAGCGCCACTGAAAAAAAAACCACGATGCCCATCTTAAATAACTGCCTGATAAAGGCTGCTGCGGATGGCGCCGTAGAATTTTCGGCAACCGATCTGGAGCTGAATCTGTGGACAAAAATAGGAGCGCAGGTGAATACCGAGGGCAAAACCACGGCATCGGCGCGAAAGCTGCTGGAAATAGTTCGCGAAATACCCCAGGACAGAATATCTCTCGAGGCAACGGCCAACAGCCGGCTGATCGTCAAAGCGGGACGCTCCAGATTCGAGCTTTCCACCATTCCGGCCGAAGATTTTCCAAACATAAATCTTTACCAGGATTTACCGCTCACAAGCTGCGATACTGCCGTCCTCAGGCGTGCGCTACAAAAGACACTCTACAGCATTCCGATGGAAGAGGAAACATTTACCGCGCCTGGACTTCTGTGGCATTTAACGGAAGAGAACGACTTCCGGTTCGTGTCATCCGATGGACACAGGCTTGCCTATTACGAGGTCCCTGCAGGGGCGTTTCCGGGGCTCGAAATGGCCAAAGAGATCATAGTGCCTCGAAAGGCGGTCCAGGAAATTCACCGGCTGCTTGAGAAAGAGACTGAGGCGACCATCGGCGTGGACGAGAATTCACTCGTGATCAGGACCCCCAGCACATTTCTCAGCACTCTCCTGCTCGATGCGGAATTCCCGGAGTATGAAATGATTATTCCGGCCGAGAGGCCTTTTGGAATTTCGGCGCCAAGCGACGTCCTCTACCCGGCTCTGAAGAGGGTTGCCGTCGTAACCGACGTCACCTACAGGCACGTAAAATTCAACATCAGCAAGAACTCCCTCGAGCTCGAATCCGGAAATCCGGAACTCGGAAACGCCAACGACATTATCGACATCGATTACGACGGTGAAGATTTCAGCGTAGCCTTTAACGTCAAGTACGTTATGGACTGCATTTCAGTCATGGAAGGCCCTACAATCAGGTTTGAATGGGTGGACGATGTCCACGGCGGCATCTTCCTGGCCCCCGAAGATCCGGGGTATCTAAGCCTGATTATGCCGATGGTGATATGATTAAAATAAAAATGACCGGCAAAGCCCCGGTCATTTTTATTGGGAATTATCTCCAATCCTTGTGTTCCGTCCCAAAGTCGAAGGCGGACGCCTCTAATCCGCCTGCCTCCTGATAAAAGTGGGAATGCTCAGATCTTCTTCCTCGTGAGCGCGGCCGCCTCCGGTGATCATCTGGAGCAGGGTCCTTCTTTTCGAGGGCGGCTGTTCTGGTTCGGATTCAGGTTCGACCTGTTCCATTCCCTGAACCGCTTCAGCCAGGGGAAGTCTCTGGCGAACGCTCGGGGGCGCCTGGAGAAGGTCGTAATCGATCGTGGGCGCCACCCCCTCGGGTCTGATTCTTCTTAAGGGCCGGACCGTCGATGCTTCGGCGGTTTTCTTCTGGGCGATTTTTCCAATGCCTGTTGCGATTACGGTGACGCGAATCTCGTCCTCCATCTTTTCGTCGATAACCATGCCCAGGATGATGTTGGCTTCGTCGGTAACCTCATTTTGAATGATCGCTAGGGCTTCTTCGAATTCATGCATACTCAGGTCAGGGCTGGCCGAGATATTGATGAGGGCTGCACGTGCGCCGTGAATCGAAATATCTTCGAGAAGCGGGCTTGAAATCGCCTGCTGTACGGCCTGGGAAGCCCTGTTCTCGCCGCGCCCGACACCGGTGCCCATCAGGGCAAGGCCCATTTCTCCCATGACTGTTCTCACGTCATTGAAGTCAACGTTAATGTAGCCCTGTTTTATTATCAGATCGGAGATGCCCTTTACGGCGAAGAGCAGCACGTCGTCCGCCCGCTTAATCATGTCGAGGAAAGTGGATCGCTTGTCCGCCAGGCAGAGAAGCCTGTTGTTAGGGATGGTGATCAGAGTGTCCACCGTATCCTGGAGCGCTTTGACGCCTTCTTCCGCATGACGAAGCCGGACTTTTCCTTCGACCAGGAAAGGCTTGGTTACAACCGCCACAGTGAGCGCCCCTATTTCCTTGCAAATCTGCGCCACGATTGGCGCTCCGCCGGTCCCGGTGCCGCCGCCCAACCCGGCTGTTATGAAAACCATGTCGCTTCCGGTGACTGCCTGACGAATCTTGTCGATATCCTCCTGTGTCGCTTTAGCCCCCATTTCGGGCTGTCCACCTGCGCCCAGGCCCTTTGTCAAATTAGTTCCAAGCTGAAGTTTAGTCGGTGCGAGATTTTTCTCGAGCACCTGCCAGTCGGTATTGGCGGCGATAAAATGAACTCCCTCGAGTCCAGCGCTTATCATGTTGTTAATAGCATTGCCGCCCCCGCCCCCTATTCCCAGAACGGTAATTTTGGCTCTGTTGCCGCCTCCGGCTTGCTCCATCGTCATCTGCTCCATTATGTGCTTCCCCCTCTTAGTCGCTTTTCTCGCCATAATCTCTCCGCCTGAAAAGCTCTCCTTAATCAAAGCAGCCAGCCGTTCCGCCCCTCGAACCGGCCCCAGCCAAAGGGACCGGTCCCTCCATAGGGCAAATTCGCCTAAAATCCCCCCCTTCCTCTTCAGGAAAGGAGGGAGACTACCAAAAGTCCCTCCACCACTTTTTAAAGGTTTCCCAAATCGATCCGAGTTTGCCGCGCGAATCCCGCATCGGCATCCCGCCTCCGTGATCTTTTCCGTAAAGCAGAAGTCCGGCTGCCGTGGAATAAATCGGGTTTTTCACAACATCGCCCAGACCGCCGAAATTGCATGGTACCCCGATTCTCACCGGCATGTCGAACACTCTCTCGGCAAGCTCGCGAATTCCCGGCAGCAGCGAAACCCCGCCTGTGAGGACCACCCCGGCGTGCAACAATTCGATGAATCCCGACCGGAGCAGTTCCCATTCGATAATGTCCAGAATTTCCTTGACCCTCGCCTCGATAATCTGGGTGAGAATCGACTGGGCAAGCTGGCGCGGCTTTTGGCCGCCAACCGATCCGACCTCGATGACGTCCTGCTGGTTGACCAGCTCAGCCAGGGCGCAGCCATACTTTTTTTTGATCTTTTCGGCTTCGTCCATCGCGCACCGCAGGCCCACGGAGATATCCGAGGTAATATGGTTTCCGCCCAGTCCGACAACAGTCGAATGCCGGATTGCATTGTTTTGGAAGACTGCTATCTCGCTTGTCCCTCCGCCGATGTCTATCAGAGCGACGCCAAGGTGCTTTTCATCAGAGTCCAATACGGCGCCGCTCGACGCCAACGACTCCAGAACTATGTCTTGAACTTGCAGACCAGCCCGCTCGCAGCATTTCACAGTGTTTTGAACCGCGCTTGTCATCGCGGTAATGATGTGCACTTTTGCTTCCAGTCGAACTCCCGCCATGCCGATCGGATTATGAATGCCGTCCTGGTCATCGACAATGTATTGCTGGGGCAGAACGTGCAGTATCTGCCTGTCGAAGGGAAGGGCGATCGTCTTTGCCGCGTCCAGAACCCTTGATACGTCCGAGGAGGTGACCTCACGGCTTTTTATGGCGATCACCCCGTGACTGTCCAGGCTCTGGACGTGCGTTCCGGCAACACCGGCGAAGACCGAAGAGATATCGCACCCGGCCATGAGTTCGGCTTCTTCGACCGCTTTTTTTATGGAATTGACCGTCTGGTCCATGTTTACGACGACCCCTCCCCTCAGCCCGGCCGATGGATAGGTCCCCACGCCTACTACATCTATCCCCTCTGTGGTGACTTCTCCGACCACGACGCAGACTTTAGTGGTTCCAAGGTCCAGACCGACGATCAGTTCCTCTTTCTTTCCCATTGGGATCCTTTCAGACTCCCTTAGAGCCGAGTCTTTGCGGGGAAATAACCGCAATGAAGATGCGCCCTATCCGATCAGCTCGGCTGCCTTGCCCGCCCCTGAACCGGTTGAGGGACTGGAAATTGTCCCTCCAGATACGCCTTGCCCGGATAATCGAGATCGATCCGGGTCACAAGACCGGTCCAATCCCTCTCGTTCAGGGTATTTATCACCTTCCTTAGTTTTGTAATCTTTTGCTCGAAAGCGCCCTTCCCGATGTCGACCGGCACGGCCCTTTCGCCAAGAATAAGGGTAATTCCGCTTTCGCTCCACCGGCATTCGTTTATGGCGGTTCCCGAGAGCCAGCTTTTTGAACTATCGATAGCCGACAGGAGTTCCCTTATCTGTTCCAGGCTGCGCGCCGCGACAGGGGCGCCCTTCATGGGACTGGAGCCGCAAAGCCCGGTCAGAAGGGGGAGGGCGCCATTTCCATCCGCAGTCGCCTCAGAGAACATGATCCCGTCAAGGTCCATCTGCATATTTTGGCCGGCGCACCTGACAATGGCTGCAGGCTCGCGCTCAACTATCTTCACTGCCATGCGCCCGCCTAATGCGAGCCTCAGGGAAGCGTCCCTGACCGCCGGGAGCTTCCTCAAACGCCCGGCGACCTGTTCGGTGCTGATGCTCAGGGTGCATTGGCCTCTTTTTAAGCCCATCGCGTTCAAAATGTCTAACCGGTCGAGTTTGTTGATCCCCGTAATTTCGATTTCCTCCAGCTTGAGCCAGGGTGCGCCGATCATCTTATGATAGAACCGCGAAAGACCGGCACCGAGCAGCACTACAAAGCAAAATCCGGTAAAAACGATAAAAAAACCATGAAAAGTACGAAAATTCCCCTTGACACGCCTCAGCATGCTCTCTTGGTACTTGTTCTTTCTCTTTTTCCTGGGTTTTATCATTGGGCCGGGTTTCTACAGAGTTATTCCAGTATACGAATTTCTCGCTCCAAACGCACGCCAAAAGTTCCATAAACTTCATTTTCTATTTTTTCTATCAGCTCGATAATGTCCCTGGCCAGGGCGTCGCCTCGATTGACGATCCAGTTCGCGTGTTTTCTTGAGACCTGGGCGTCACCTATTCGATAGCCTTTGAGGCCGGCCTTTTCTATAAGATATCCGGCGGACCGGCCCCCAGGATTTTTGAAGATCGATCCCGCGGAGTGGAAGCGCAGAGGCTGAGTCCGTCTGCGGTTTTTAAGAATCTGCTCCACGCGCGCCTTCACCATGCCGTTGGAGCGAGGTCTGAGCTTGAAGCAGGCGCCCAGGACGATGCTGCTTTCCGGAATACCCATAGTGCGGTAGCCGGGGGTAAGTTGATCCCTGCGGATTGAGCGCCTTTGGCCATCGGCGTCCAACAGATCGGCGTAAACAAGGGAGTCCGAGATGGCGCCGAAAGATGTCGATGCGTTCATCACTATCGCTCCACCCACCGTTGCGGGAATCCCGGCAAGCGATTCCAACCCTTCGATGCCGTTTTCCATACAGTATAGGATAAGCTTTTGGAGCTTCGTTCCCGCCCCGGCGTAGAGAACCTTTTGGCCGTCCGCCCCCTGCTCGCTGCGAAGCAATCCGTTGCACGCCAGGTGAAGCTGAATGACCGACATCTCCCATGGGCCGTCCGGCGCCAGGACGTTACTCCCTGCGCCAAGAACGATGAACGGGATGTCCAACTCCCGGATCGGCTCCAGAAGAGCGAAAAGCGCCTTTTCGCTGCGAGGGCGCGCAAACAGCCGCACCGGCCCTCCGACCCGGAAAGTGGTATGCCGGGCGAGCGGCTCATCGAGCCGGAATTCAACATCGGGGACCGATGAAAGAGCGGAGCTGATGTTCATTTTACTCTTTCGGACCTCGCAGATCGAGGCTATTGAGAAGCGCTTCGCCAACCTGGAAGATGTTGCCGGCCCCAAGCGTCATAACCACGTCTCCCGGCTGCACAATCGAGAGCAGTTTATCGTGCATCTCTTCCAGGGTCGGGCAGAAATGCAGATTGTTGAGCCCGTGCGCGGCTATTTCTTCGACGAGCGCGAGTCCGGTGACGCCGGGTATGGGTTTTTCGCTCGCCGCGTAAATCTCGGATATGAGCAGTGCGTCGCAATGATAGAAGCACCTGGAAAACTGCTCCAGGAGGGCCTGGGTCCGGGTAAAGCGATGAGGTTGGAACGCTATTATCCGGCGGCGATCGGGGTAGCAGCCCGCGAGGGTTTCCAGGACCGCCCTGATTTCAGTCGGGTGGTGGCCGTAGTCGTCCAGGACCAGCACGCCCCGGGTTTCTCCCTTTATTTGAAATCGGCGCTGGACCCCCGTCATGTCATGCAGCCCCGCCTGGACGGCGGGCCATGGTATCTCCAACTCGTGGGCCACCGCGACGGCTGCGAGCGAATTGAGCACGTTATGACGGCCGGGAATTTGGATTTCCAGCTCGCCCAGTTCCTCTGCGCCATGAAAGACCCGGCAAGAGGTGCGCAGTCCGCCGGTCTTCACCTGTCTAGCCTGGAAATCCGCCTGCGAAGAAAACCCGTAGGTTGTAAACCGCTTTTCGACGCTGGGCAAGATGGCCTGGATGTTTTCGTCTTCGAGGCACAGAATCGCCTGCCCGTAAAAAGGGACTTTGTTTATGAACTGAAGGAAAGTATCGCGTATGTGATCGATGTCGCGGTAGTAGTCGAGGTGTTCGAGGTCAATATTGGTGACGACAGCGATGGTCGGGGGCAAGAGCAAAAAAGTGCCGTCGCTCTCATCTGCTTCGGCCACCATGAATTCGCCGCTTCCCAGTTTGGCGTTGGCGCCCCAGGCATTTAGCCTTCCACCGATGACCACCGTAGGGTCAAGACCGCCGCGGGCGAGCACCGTGGAAACCATCGAGGTGGTTGTGGTTTTTCCGTGCGCTCCCGCCACCAGCACGGAGTATTTGAGGCGCATCAGTTCGGCCAGCATCTCCGCCCGGCGGATCAGAGGGACCTTGTGGAGCTTTCGCGCCGCCTGGAACTCGGGATTATCCTGGGAAATAGCCGATGAGGCCACCACGACATCCGCACCCCTGAGGTTACAGGGATCGTGACCTGAATAGACCTCGGCGCCTAATTTCTCAAGGTGTTTCGTCAAATCAGAGACTTTCAGGTCAGAGCCGCTCACCTTGTAGCCGAGGTTGAGCAGAAGCTCGGCTATCCCGCTCATCCCTATCCCGCCGATCCCGATGAAATGTATATGTTGATAACGTTTAAACATAATCTGTTCATTCCGCTTAGCCGGAATATTTGTCCGGTCTTTTTTCACAGCTCCTGGCTATGCTCAGCAGCAGTCCGACAATTAAGCAGTTCGCGGTATATGCGCTGCCCCCGTAAGAGATAAACGGAAGCGGCATGCCCTTTGTCGGGACCAGGCCCAGTACGACTCCCATATTGAGCAAAGCCTGGAGGGAGAGCAGCATCGTAAGTCCGAGCGCAAGCAGGCTTCCGAGAAAGTCGGGAGCTTCCCTGGAAATTTGAAGGCCGGTGCGGAAAAGAAGAAAGAAAAGCAGACAGGTCAGCACAATGCCGACAAATCCCAGTTCCTCTCCGATTACGGCCAGGATGAAATCAGTGTAGGATTCGGGCAAATAGAGGAGTTTTTGCTGTCCCGCTCCCAGGCCCTTTCCGAAAAAACCGCCCGAGCCTACCGCTATCCATGCCTGAATGAGCTGATATCCCGAATAAAGGGGATCGAGCCATGGATTGAGGAAAGCCTCCCACCGGCTGCGGCGGTACGGGACGAGGAAAACGAACTTATAGAGTCCAAAGGCGGCAAAAGGGGCCATGAGCATGAAATAACGGCACGGGACCCCCGCAGTCGTCAGCATGACGAGCATAAGGATCGCGAACATAAAGGCAGTGCCGAAGTCGGGCTCTTTGAGCAGAAGGGCGCTGAAAATGGCGCAAAGGACTATGAAGGGCCAGAAGCTTACGCGCGATTCCTTGATGCGGTCCTGCTTTTTGACCAGAGCGTTGCTGAGGAATAAAACCCAGACAACTTTGGCGTACTCGGCCGGCTGGAGGTGCAGGCTGCCGAAGCCAAACCAGCGCCGGGCGTTGTTGTACTTCTCCCCAACTCCCGGAATCAGGACCAAAACGAGCAGCGCAATCATACCGAGCAGCATAAGGCCGGAATAATCTTTGTACGAGCGGTAGGAAGTGCGGCTCACTATGCAAATGATCGGTATCCCCAGCCCAACGTAGAAAAGCTGGCGCTTCAGGTAATGATTCGGGTCGGCAAATCTCGTCAAGGCCGGAATGGAGCTGGCGCTGTAGATCATTATCAATCCGAAGGCAATCAGCAGGGACACTTCGACCCAGAGCTGGACCTCCAGGGGGAGAGGCTTCCATGCGAGGCGCTGCTTTTCCTTCGAGTCGGCTGTTATGGCCGGGGGTGCGTCTATCGCCGTTCTATGCAATCTATTTCCCTCTCCAGAATTGCGGAATTTGGGAATTGAGGAAGTTGATTCATTAATACCTCACTTCAATGTCTAATCCCCAAGCTCCGCCACCAGCTTTTTGAAATGGTCCCCTCTGTGCGCGTAGCTCTCATACTGATCAAAAGAGGCGCACGCGGGCGAGAGCAGCACAACGTCTCCCGGCGAAGCGCGTCTGACCGCATCCCGGAAGGCTGATCCCAAATCCGGATAAATTCCGGCCGGGACTTTCCCGCATAATTGGCCGTAAATTCTCGGACCGGCTTCCCCAAAGGCGAAAATCCCCTTGCCCCTGGCGAGGAGCGGCGCGAGCAATGGTTCGTAGGCACCGAGTTTATCCTTTCCGCCAAGCAGGAGCAGGACGGGCCGGTCAAAACCCTCCAGAGCTTTGACCACCGCACCGACGTTGGTCCCCTTGGAGTCGTCGTAGAAATCGATTCCCTTCCAGTTGCGCACCCACTCTACCCTGTGGGCAAAACCGCCGAACCCCTCAACCGCCGCTTGAATTGCTCCGGCGGGAACTTCCATGCATACGGCGGCCAGGGCCGCAGCCATTATGTTTTCACGGTTATGCGAACCCTGCAGCTTGATTTTTTCCAGGCTAATCTCACACTTCCCTTTGCCCGGGACAGCCACCTTGATGGCGCCGCCTTCCACTATGGCGTTTGCGGCTGAGTCCGACCTGCTAAAGGACAGGACCGTGCCCGGAATCTCCTCGATGCGCTTGCTGCAAATCGGGTCTTCGCCGTTGATGATGGCGAAATTTGCGCTGTTTTGCCGCCGAAAAATGGAGAGCTTGGAATCTGTGTAAGCTTTGAAGCTTTCGTAGCGGTCCAGGTGATCTTCGGTTACGTTCAGCAACACCCCTATGTCCGGGCGGAAGGTGGAAGCGGTATCCAGTTGGAAGCTGCTAAGCTCCAGCACCAGAATGTCGGCATGCTCACCCGAAAGTATCCACTGGCTGAGGGGTGTTCCAATATTTCCGCCAACGAAGGGATGCCTTCCGGCCTGCTTGAGCATTTGGCCGATCAGGGCGGTTGTGGTCGTTTTTCCATTGGTTCCGGTTACCGCGATCACAGGGAGGCTGACCTGCCGCCAGGACCACTCGAGTTCACCTACTATTTCTATCCCCCGGCTTCTGGCTTCTTTAAGCGGCCCGATATCCAGGGGTACACCGGGGCTGACGATTATCCGGTCCGCATCGAGAAAATCTTCCATCAGGTGGGACCCCAGGCGCAACGAACAGCCCGCCTGCTCGATACTGTTCAGCGCGTCCTTGAATTCAGAGCGTGAGCGCAAGTCTGTCGCGGTCACTTTGGCCCCCCGGCTTCGGAGCAGAGCGCATACGGCCCGGCCTGACGCGCCAAGGCCAACCACGAGCGTTTTTTCGCAGGTTTCTTCGCCTCTCACGCAAACTCCCCGGCCATTGCCTCGACGACTTTTTCCATTGTCATCCCGCGGGAGCCTTTGACCAGGATCCACGCTCCCTCGGGCGCAACCCGCCGCAAGAAATCCGCTGCTTCGGCATGATCGCCCGCGTGAAAACACAGGGACTCATCGAGTCCGGCGGCCTGCGCTCCCTTGAGTATCTCGACGCCCAGCGGCCCGAGCGTGATCAACCTGTTCGGTTTTGCAGCGCCTACTCTTCGGCCTACCTCGAAGTGAAGAACAGGGCTGTCCGGACCGAGCTCGCGCATCTCTGCAAGCACCGCCACAAAAGGACTGCCCGAGCTTGCGGAAAGCACCGCTTCCACTGCGGCAATCATCGAGCAGGGGTTGGCGTTGTAAGTATCGTCCACCAGGACCCCACCGTTGCGGAGCTTCAGGCAATTCATGCGCTGAGGCGGCAGCGTGCAGTCTGAGAGTCCGGCGCCGACCTCCTCGGCTGAAGCCCCCGTACTCAAAACGGCGGCGGTTGCGGCAAGGGCATTTTGGGCATGGTGGACGCCCATAACGGGGAGCGACACTGGTATCTCGAAGCCCCCTGCGTTTATTCGAAATGAGGTGTTTCCTTCGGTAACTACGATCTTCGAGCACACGTACACATCGGCGGCGATATTTCTGAGAGAGCAGGTGATTTTTCGGGAGTTGATGTGTTCGGCGAAATGCGAAAGCATCGGGTCATCCAGGTTCACCACGGCGACGCCGTCCGAACCCAGCGATTTCCAGAGCTTTCCCTTCTCTTCCATGATGCGCTCGATCGATTCAAGTCCTTTGAGGTGGGCCGGCTGTATATTGGTGATGATCGCGGCAGTGGGAGCGCCGATCTGCGCCAACCGTTCCATTTCTCCGGGAACGTTTATTCCCATTTCCACGACAGCGACTCTGTGCTCTTCGCTCAGGCCGAGCAGCGTGAGCGGAAGGCCAATCAGGTTATTGAAATTGCCCTTGTTCTTTAACACCTTCCGAGTTCGGCTGAAAATGGCCGCGATCATCTCTTTGGTGCTGGTCTTGCCGTTGCTGCCGGAAACGGCGATTACCGGGATGTCGAACTTCATGCGGTGGCGCCGCGCCAGTTCGCCGAGAGCGTAAAGGGTGTCGTCTACTCTGATGACGGCGGCGGAAGTATCCTGGGATAAAACGATGCGCTCCGACACGATTACCGCGCCGGCGCCCTTACTCATGGCGTCGGAAACGAAGGCGCTCCCGTCGTGGTTTTCTCCGGGGAGGGCAATGAAGCAGTCTCCCGGCGCAATCTCCCGAGTGTCTGTGGAAATCGCCCGGACTTGCGCTCCGGGGTCCCCGGCAAGTATCTCGCCTCCCGCAGCCTCAGCCAGTGTCGCTACAGTCCTGAACATATTCTCTATTGTCCGGTCGAGGTTCTGTTAAAATACTCCCTCACTGCCAGCCTGTCGTCAAATGAATGTTTGATGGTCCCAACGATTTGGTAGGTTTCGTGCCCCTTGCCCCCGATAAAAATCGTGTCTCCGGGACGACCCAGCGCCAGCGCGAGTTCGATGGCCTTTCGCCTGTCAACCTGCCGTATGTAGCCCTTCCCGGCTGACAGTCCTCCGGCGGGTCCCAATGCCGGGATCCCCGTCTGTTTTACTCCTGCCTCGATTTGATCGATGATATCATCGGGCGGCTCGGACCGGGGATTGTCGCTCGTTACGACCACGAGGTCCGCACGCTCTGCGGCGATTCTACCCATGATCGGGCGCTTTCCCCTGTCGCGGTCCCCGCCGCACCCGAATACGGCGATAAGCCTGTTTTCAGTCATTTCGCGAAGACAGGCAAGCGCCTTTTCCATTGCGTCGGGTGTGTGCGCGTAATCAACAACTACCTGAAAGCCGAACCGGTCAGGTATCTCAACGCGCTCCAGACGCCCGTCCACGCGGGAAAGGTTTCGGATGCCCTCTTCAATGGCGTTTGGCGCAATATCCAGGGACACTGCCGCGGATATCGCGGCCAGAATGTTATACAGGTTCAGCCTGCCCATGAGTGGGGAATCAACCCTGATTTCTCCTTGAGCTGTATGGACTTTCGCGGTGATGCCCATGGGACTGAACCGGGCTTCTTTGACGAAAACGTCATTTGCCCCCTTTTCCAAACCGGGGCCTGGGGAAATTGCGCCGGAGTAACGGATGATTCTGGCCGCGCGGGTCCCGTTTTCAATTATTCTTCTGCCGTATTCATCATCTTCATTGATTACCGCCACAGAACGATGTGGGTCAAGATAGGACGAGAAAAGAAGCCTTTTGGCTGAGAAATACTCCTCCATGGTCGAATGAAAATCAAGATGGTCTTGTGACAGATTGGTGAAAACCCCCGTCCGGAACTCGCACCCGGCAATTCTGCCAAGCGCGAGCGCGTGAGATGAGACTTCCATGACGACGTGTGAAACCCCGTCCTGGAGCATGCAGGAAAAGAGTCTCTGGATCTCCAGGGATTCGGGCGTGGTCAGGGGAGCGGGAATTTGCTTTCCCGCCCACCTGTAGACGAGTGTGCCGAGGACTCCCGGACTTGATCCGTGGCTCTGGAGAATGCTCTCGATGAGCAGTGAGGTTGTAGTCTTTCCATTGGTTCCCGTTATTCCAATGAGATCGAGCCTTGAAGCCGGGTGACCGTAGAAATTCGCAGATATTGCTGCAAGCGCCGCGCGGGAGTCCCGGACGCGCACAAAACCCATTGGAAAGCCAGCGGGCATCTCAGTTTGGGCGACAATCGCAACGGCGCCGTGTGACAGGGCGTCGTCAATGAAATCGTGCCCATCCGCACGCATTCCCGAAACGCAGACAAACAGCCCGCCTTTTTCCGCATGCCTGCTGTCACAGCACACACTGGACACGGGGACGTCCAGCTTGCCGCTTGCGCCAATAACTTCCAGACCGTGTATGAGCTCTTTGAGCGTCTTCATCAGGTTCGCATCGCCAGGTTTTTATTTATGTAACAAACTTCGTTCAGAACCAGTACCATTTTTACATAAAGACGGCTTTTAGGAGAGGCCTTAAACAGCTCGACTAATAAACCCCAGCTTCCCGCTCATCGATCTTTAGCGAGTACTTTTCAGGCGCTTCGGGCTTCGGAGCCGGCTGAATCTTCTTCGCAACAATCGGAACGGCCCCTGAACTTTTTATAGAAGCCGATTTTTTCGAAACTGTTTTCTGAGCAGACTTGGGGCCGGGCTTTTCGCCCGCAGTTTTTTTGCTGCCAGAGGCCTGTTTGACATGAATGGGTGAGGCGTTAGCAGTGCGGATGTCGGGACTGGGTGTTGGATTCGGCGCAGAGGGTATTACACCCAGGTAGGGCAGGACTTTTGCGGCAATACCCCGGAATACCGGCGCCGCTACGATTCCCCCATAAATAGCCCCCCGTGGTTCGTGGACAACTACGGTAATTACCAGTTTGGGCTGCTCAGCCGGGACATACCCGGTAAAAACTGCGGTATACTTGTCCGAAGCGTAACGCTTCGTCTTTGTGTCCATTACCTGAGCAGTTCCAGTCTTGCCTGCCGCCGTGTAACCCTCGGGCGCCGCATTGGCCCCTGTCCCGCCTTTCTGAGTTACACCAATCATCATCGCACTAATCTGGTCGGCTGTCCTCTTTTGAATTACTCTTCGCGTCCTGATCGATTGGAATTGCCTGACCGGTCTTCCCTCCGCGTCAAGAACAGCGTCCGCGATTATCGGCGGGCCGTATTCCCCTCCGCAGGCTATAACGGCAATGGCGTTGGTGAGTTGCAGGCTGGTGATTCCAATGCTTTGTCCAAAGCCGGTTACGGCAAGGTCAATCGGTTTCCAACTCTTTTGCGGTCTCACAAGCCCTTTGAATTCTCCCGGCAGGTCGATCCCGCTCAAAGATCCGAAGCCAAACTCGTGAATGTAGCGGGCGTATCTTTCGCTGCCGAAACGGAGCGCAATTTTGGCGGCCCCGATATTGCTCGAATATTTTATCACCTCCTGCATAGTGAGCCAGCCGTGAGGGTGGTCGTCCTTTATGGAATGGCCTTCCAGCATGCACCTGCCGCCTTCGCAGTTTATCGTGTCGTGCTCCCGGACCACATTCTGATCCAGGGCGGCGCTCATAAGGAACACCTTAAAGGCCGAGCCTGGCTCAAAGGCGTCGGAGATTACGTGGTCGCGCCCAAACCCTTCTTTGGAGTCCTTCTTTTCCGGAATAATGTTCGGATCGAAAAAGGGCCAACTTGTCATAGCCAGCACCTGGCGAGTCTCAACGTCCATGACCACCACTTCCGCCTCTCTGGCCCTGTATTGCTGCGCCGCCTTCTCCAGTTCACGTTCGGCGACGTACTCAATGAAGGCGTCCAGCGTGAGCTTTATGCCGAAACTCTCTGCAGGCTCGGGGGGCGCCGATGAATTGAGCCACAGCCGCTTGCGGCCGCCGTCCCTCAACTGACATACAGGGATCGGCTTGCCTCGCAGCACATCATCGAAAGATTTTTCTATGCCCTCTATTCCGGCGCCGTCAATATTGACGAATCCCACAACCTGGCCGCCCACCTCCCGGTAGGGGTAGAACCGTTTGTATTCATCGGTGAGGTTAAGACCAGGAGCTTTTAGCTTCTCTATTTCGCTGGCCTGCTGATCTGAGAGGTGGCGCTTTATCCAGACGAAATGGCCGGAAGAAGTGAGCTTTTTTTCAATGGACCTGGCCGGTTCGTCCAGGATTTGGCCGAGAAGGACCGCAGTTTTTGACGGATTTTCGATTTGGTCCCCAAAAGCATAAAGCGAAGGCTGCGGAACCGAGTAGGATAACACTCGCCCCTGCCTGTCATAGATGGTGCCTCTATATGCGGGGACTGTAAACCTGGTGTTCAAACAGGCATTGGCGCGGCCCACCCAGAACGAGTGTTCGATCACCTGGAGACGAAAGGCTTTGACTACGATGGCGCACAAGCCGGCAATCACCACAATCTGGAAAAGCACGCGGCACGACCGGTAGCAGGAGTTCATAGATTTCCGCTGCTCGCGCCTTTCCATTTTCCTCTCCCGAATTCAACTGCGCCCGGTTACATGTCAAACTGCTAACGCATCAACACTTTCTGATCGGGCCTGGGCGGCGCCAGACTGAACTGGTTTCGGCCAATGTCCTCCAGCCGCTGCGGGTCTTGAAATCGAGACCACTCGATCGTCAGCTTCCGATGAACAGTGCTGAGGAGCTCGCTTTGTTCGTAGGTTTTTGAAAGCCGATATCCGTTTTGAATTTGCTGAACGTAGAGCCATACGTAAAAAATCGCACAGATGACGAAAACAACGCCCAGAAGGATTGCCGACGCAAGCCAGGTCCTCATGCGCACAGGCGCCGGATCCCTTTGCCGGAAACCGGGATCGCTCGCCGGCTTCATGCTGAAAATTGGGGAGATTTCTTTAGCTCTCTTCATGTGTTGCCCGTCAATTGGCAGTTTTCACAAATCGGGCAGATACCGGCTCGAGCGTATCCGGTCTCCGGCGATCCCGGCTGCACCCGCGAGTTGGACATAAGGAGGGCCGCCGTAAGCCAGCCAAGCGCGAATCCGATAGAAAGCGCTAGCAAATATCCCATTCCGGCCCCCTGTGACCGGGACCGGCGCAATGGGAGTCCCGTGCAAAGCTGCCCCCGGTTGACCTGCAGAACATGCCCGTCCCGGCCATCCGGTTAGAACCTTGAGGCTCGGAATAATCCGCAAGGTCGCGCCTGAAAAGAAAATGAGTCGAAGGGCAGCCGCTTCTTGAAAACCTTTTCTTTGAGGTGATAGCCTGCATAATTACGCCCCTTCTGCTAAATTATCAGGTGAATTTCTCTAAACCTCCGATCTGAACGGAGCCGTCTTCGCTTATCTTTTGTTCCCCCCTCCAAAGCTTTGGTCCCTTTTCTCGCGGGAAGAAGTTTTCCGGACGGTCACCCCCGCGGCCGCCCGGAAAAGCTTCCCTCTTTCCCTCCCCTTCCCCGGAAAACCACTAACTATCCCCTTTCGGGGTGAATCCGGCCAGATCTTCCTGCGGGCCCCCTCAAACCCGCAGGAAAAAGGCCGTGGCGCCCTGCGAAGCAACCCTTTGGACAATCTACGCTCAGTCCGATGTTCCCGGTGGATGCCTGCCTAATTTCTCAACCGCCCTGAGCTTTGCGCTGCGCGCGCGCGGGTTGTGCTCAACTTCATCCAGCGAAGGCCGGAGAGCTTTTTTGGTAAGCAGCCTAACCAGCGGTCTACCTTCACACTCGCACGCAGCGCGCTCGCGCGGACAACGACACGACCGTGCCCAGTTCCTGAACGCCTCTTTCACCATCCTATCCTCTAATGAATGGAAGGCGACCACGCAGATCCTTCCTCCAGGTTTGAGAACGTCCAGGCCTTCGGGCAGAAAACGCTCCAAAGAATCGATCTCCCGGTTGACCGCTATCCGCAGGGCTTGAAAAGTGCGGGTGGCCGGGTGAATCCGGAAAGAGTCCCTCGTCTGCGGGACGGTTTTCCGTATCAGTTCGGCAAGTTCCCGCGTGTTCTCGATGCGGCCATTTCGCCTTGCCGCCACAATCGCGCGCGCGATCTTTCTCGACAGCCTCTCCTCGCCGTACTGGTAGATCAAGCCGGCCAGGTCCCTTTCCGGCAGAGTATTGACAAGCTCTGCCGCAGTTTGAGGCAAATCGCGATTCATGCGCATGTCGAGCGGCCCTTCCCTCAAAAAACTAAATCCCCGTCGCGCATCCTCTAGCTGCAAACTCGAGACGCCGAGATCGAGCACGATTCCATCGACCTCCTGGATGCCGTGCTTGCGAAGGACCCGGCGTATATCGGCAAAGTCAGCCTTCTCCAGAATGAGTCTTTCTCCATAGCCGCCGAGTCTTTCGTGCACACGCGCTATCGCGTCCCCATCCCAATCCATTCCGAGCACGACCCCGTCCGCCGCGCTTTCTTCCAGAATGGACCCGGCATATCCCCCTCCCCCGATCGTCCCGTCAACGTAAATTCCGCCTGGTTTGCAATTAAGAAGTTCAATCACCGGTCCAGGCATCACCGGAATGTGTTGACATTCAGTTGGGCTTTCATCCATACTAGAAACCGGAATTCGCAATATCTTCCATTATCTTGTGCTCGTTCTGCTTGTCGCGGACAACCTGGAGGTCATAAGCAGCCTTGGCCCAGATTTCGAAACTCCCGAGCATTCCGACAATGATTACCTCCTGCTCAATTTGGGCGTCTTCACGAAGAAGGGGAGGTATCAGTATTCGTCCCTGGCTGTCGAATTCGCATATCTCCGCCCCCGAAATTGCAAGCCGCACGAAGGAGCGATGATCGGGATGAACCAGGGAAAGATGTTTCAATGCTTTGGCTTCCATCTCATCCCACTTCTCGGGCGGATACGCGACGAGACATTCCTCTCGTCGGGAGATGACGAGAGCGTCGGTGTAATGGTGCTGCAAGACTTCCCTGAATTTTGTGGGTATGCGGAGGCGCCCTTTGTTGTCGAGCCTGGCGGTTGAGCGTCCTCTAAAGTTGGGTGAGTCTAAGATTCCCACTTCCTGCCCCTTTTGCCCACAATTGACCACTTAGCTGATTTCCTATGCTTCAAATACCCATTTGTCAAGCTATTTTTCTGCTCTCGCTAGAAAAATTCCGAAAAATTATTGGATATCATGAGGAGTCGAAGGATTAACTCCTAAGGGTGACAAAGGAAGTGCAAGAATGTGTCAAGCGGCTTTAATCTTTCGTTAAGACGATAGTTCAATTGATATGGTTGCAGTATAATGACCGGGCGCAAAGCCGCCCGGCAAAAATGCCGCTGAAAGGAGGCTCCAATGGCTGAAGAGGCAAAGAAGAAGGCTGATTATGACGATCTTTATAATATCCCGGAAAACATGACCGGCCAAATCATCGACGGCGACCTGATCGTCACCCCGCGGCCATCCAGGCATCACGTGTATGCTGCCTCCGTACTGGGAAGCGAGCTGGGGCCGTCCTATCAATTCGGGCGGGGTGGAGGGCCCGGCGGATGGATCATCCTCATTGGACCTGAAATCAAGATGGGAGAAAATATCCTTGTTCCTGACCTGGCAGGATGGAAAAAGGAGCGTTTTCCGTCGTCCGAAGAGACCAACTGGATTTCTGCCCATCCGGATTGGGTGTGCGAGGTTCTCTCACCCGGCGCCCTCCGCCTGGACAAAATCAAAAAGATGCGGCTGTACGGCCAAAATGGAGTGAAACATTTCTGGCTCATCGATCCCATTGCTGGAACTTTGGACGTATTCCGACTCGAATCCGGCAGATGGATGGTGGCGGGTTCCTTTGTCGAGGACGACAAAGTGCGTGCGGAACCATTTCAGGAAACAGAAATCGACCTGAGCAATCTTTGGTTGGAGAGGACAAAATAAGCAACACAGGGCGTCGTCATTGAACCGCCCCCTCAGATTTCGGTTGGACATCTGTGTCTTCTGTGATGTAAACGTGTAACGTTCAATTGGGGAGATTGCGAGGCAAAGGATGGAAACAGGAAGCACGGAGCAAAAGATCGGTCGCGCTTTTGGCTCATGAGCTTCAGGCTTCCCGTTCCTGGCGCCTCGGTTTCCGTTTTTCATGATTTTTGCTCGCGATACTAGGCCTCCCGCGAACGCCTAACGCGCCAGATAGACGTATCGCGCGGTCGGCCTGCCCGCTACGCGCTCGCACGACGTAGAGGGGTTATTTTTTTCGGTTGGGTGCTATATAAATCTATCATACGAGGAAGGGGGTTCGATGGAAAGGACGCTTTCGATAATCAAGCCCGATGGAGTCGGCAAGGGGCTGGCTGGAGAGGTCATAAGGCGTCTTGAGCAGGCCGGTATCAAAATTTGCGCTATGAAGATGGTGCGGCTCACCCTGGACCATGCCGGGATGTTTTACGCGGTCCACAGGGAGCGGCCTTTTTACAGCTCGCTTACGGAATTTATGACGTCGGGGCCGATCATTGCGATGGTGCTCGAAGGAGAAAATGTCATCCAGAGAAACCGGGAGCTTATGGGGGCCACCAACCCCAAAGAAGCCTTACCGGGTACGATCAGGCGCGATTTTGCGAGCGATGTCGAAAAAAACATTGTCCATGGTTCTGACGGCCCTGAGACGGCCGCTCAGGAAATAAAGTTCTTCTTCAACGATCTCGAAATCCAGCACTGAAGGCAGGCATCAGAAACAGGCAAGGAGAGGGTTACAGATGAAAGGCAGGCGTCAAACAGTAAGATTGGGAGCTGCTGCGGCCGCTGTGGGATTAATTCTTGGGGTCTGCGGCTGCGCGTCATTGCAAACGGCGGATACAGCGCAACAACCTGCCGCCGTCCATGTCATGGAAAGCCGTAAGACGCCTGCCCCGGCCGGTGTTGCTGTCGCGTCCATAAACGTTCCCTACGTCCCCCCGCCAAACAGCATGGACCTGTGCGGCGAGCCTGTCCCCCTGGAAAGGCAGGATGTGTATGAGCGTTTCGACAAGGAATTCACGCTGGTTGTCTATAATCATGCTCAGGTCTATCTCTGGTTGAAGAGGATGGAGCGTTATTTCCCGGCAATCGAAGAGCGGCTCCATCACTATAATTTGCCTGACGATTTGAAGTACGTGGCCATTGTGGAAAGTGACCTGCTTCCAAATGCGTGCTCTCCCAAGGGGGCGGCCGGGCCGTGGCAATTTATGCCAGGCACTGGAGCGGCTTACGGGTTGGAGCGGAGAGGATCGGTCGATAAGAGGTACGATTTTGAACGCTCTACGGAGAGCGCCTTTCTTTTATTGAGCGACCTGTACAAAAAATATCATAGCTGGTCTCTGGCCATTGCGGCCTATAACTGCGGGGACAAGCGCATCCTTGACGAATCTCGCATTCAGGGCGTTCGCGACTACTACGATATGAGGCTTCCTCAGGAAACCGAGCGCTACGTTTTTCGAATTCTCGCAGTAAAGGCGGTGCTGAGTAATCCTAATCAGTACGGGTACGACCTGCCCAAAGGGTGGGGATACCAGGAATTCAGACTGGACCGCGTGACCGTATCATTGTCCAGGCCCATGCCGATTCAGACGATAGCCAACGCAGCCGGCACAACCTACCGCGAAATCAAGCGTCTCAACCCGATTTTCCGGTCGGACGATATCCCCGCAGGCAATCATGAAATCAATCTGCCGCTGGGGACAGGCAAGACTCTCGAGCTTAACTTAAGAGCCGGAAATGACGTCCCTGCCCGGACGGTAAGCCCGGAAAACTCTACGGCACAGGGGACGGAATTCCCGGATCCCGGCGCACCGGACGTGACCCCGGCTTCTGCGTCCTCTCCGTCGCGGATCGCAGCGGCCATTCCATCGGCGAAGGCCGATTCACCCAAAGCGAAACAAAAAGCCAGGGAGAAGATTTACCGGGTCAAGAAGGGGGATAGCCTCTCGGCTATTGCCCAGCGCTACCAAATAAGCACGCAGGAGCTGAAATCCGCCAATAAGCTGAAATCAAACGACCTGCAACCAGGACAGAAATTGCGGGTTCCGTGAGTTGATATCACAGTGCGGGGAGCAAGAATCTTTTTCCTTTCCTCCAGTGTCTGTTAAGTTGAAATTCTCCTGCGTTCAAAAGGTGAGATGCTCCTGCGTTTATCCGGCGTTTTCGGGTGGACACTGGATATGAGGGAAACAGGATGAGAAGAACGGGGTTGCTTTATGACGAAAGATTCATGCTGCACAAGACCGGGCCGGGGCACCCGGAAGCTCCCGAGAGGCTGACAGCGATCCTGCGCGGCCTGAAGGAGGCGGACCTTCTTACCAAACTCATCCCTATCCCAGCCACTGCCGCCGCAATAAAGTGGGTAGAGAAGGTCCATTCGCCCAAGTACATACACAGGTTCGAGGAAGCCTGCCTGCTCGATCTTGGCGAACTGGACAGCGCCGACAACCTGATCTGCCAGCAAACCTACGAAACGGCCCTGCTCGCTGTGGGCGGCATTCTCAACGCAGTCGATATGCTCATGGAGGGGAAGATCGATAACGCCTTCTGCGCTGTGCGTCCGCCGGGTCACCATGCTGAAATGAATGAGGCCCTTGGCTTCTGCTTCTTCAACAATGTAGCGATCGCGGCCCGTTATCTGCAAATCCGGTGGAACGCCGGGCGAATCGGCATCGTCGATTTCGACGTCCATCACGGCAACGGAACGCAGCACACATTTGCCGAGGACCCCAACGTTTTCTTCTATTCAATTCACGAACACCCTTCATTCGCGTATCCGGGCACGGGCCGCGAATTCGAAAAGGGTTCGGGCCCCGGACTGGGAACTACTCTTAATTCTACTATACTTCCCGGACAGGGCGATGCGGAATACAGACGCAAGATAATGCAGGACCTGATTCCGGCGTTCGATGAATTCATGCCCGAAGTTATCCTTGTATCTGCGGGTTTTGACGCGCACGCCGCAGATGACATGTCTGACATTAAACTCTCGACGGAGGGTTTTTCCTGGATAATGAAAAAGGTTTTTGGAATGGCGGTCCAGTATGCCGACGGTCGTCTCATTTCCGTGCTCGAAGGGGGATATTCGCTGGATCTGCTTCCGAAGCTCATCAGAAATCATGTCGAAATACTGCTTGGCCTATAAGCGCTAACACTCAGTTTGAAGGGGGGCCATATGTTCATTGACAAATCGATGACCAGGGATGTTGTAACTGTCAGTCCGGAGACGGGAATACTTGCAGCGCAGACCCTGATGGCCCAGAACAGCATCAGGCACCTGCCGGTCGTTGTCGAAGATGACATCCTGGTTGGGATCGTTAGCGACCGGGACATAAGAAGCGCCATGCCCTCGACGCTTCTTTCCGAAGCTGAAAAAGCGACCGAGGAAAGACGGCTGGCGGCCATGAAGGTCAAAGACATTATGACCACCAACCTTGTGACCGTCTCCCCGACCCAGACGCTGGAAGACGCGCTCCTGATGATGCAGAACCTGAAAGTAGGCGCCTTTCCGGTCGTCGGTCCGGATGGAAAGCTCAACGGAATAATATCCGTGCGGGACCTGACACGCGCGTTTGTTAACGTGCTCGGGCTGGAGGAGCCTGGCGCCCTCCTCGGTATTGTGGTCGAAAACAAACAGGGTCAGATGAAAAAAATTGTCGACGCCATAACCGAACAGGGCGTTCCGTTCGGGAGCATCCTGGTGTCCAGGGTGTGGGAAGAAGGCAAAAGGGCAGTTTTCCCGTATCTTCTCACCAACAACATATCTAAAGTGAAAAACCACCTGCGTGAGCTGGGTTTTACGCTGCTTGACCCGATGGACTGGTATCTGGATCAGTTGCCCAAGAGGTGACTTTCCGGGCATTGGTCTCCGGATACCGGATAAACACCACAGGGGTTCAAACTCTATGCTCCTCGATGCGCCCGGCGCCCGGTATCACAGGATCAAATCCCCAGCGCTTTCTTCCTGCTGGATTCGTTTCTTTAGGACTAATATATTCGAAAAGCCAATCAAATGCCCGGAGGAGAGGTAAATGCGGCTGATATTATCCATACTGGTCCTGGTGACCGCGTTGTCGGCCGGCGGAGGAACCTGGGCTGCGGACGGCGCACAGATATTCGTGGAGCTTAAATGCGGCATGTGCCACAAACCTGACAAAAAGGCCGCTGCCATATCACTGGCGGAGATAGTCCAAACCTATTCCGATAAGGCCAAGCTTGTTAAATTTTTCGAAGGACAGATGAAGCCGCTCATCGAGAGCGAAAAGTGGGGTATGATGCTCGGGCAGCTCGAAAAGATAAAGACCCTGCCGGACCAGGACAAGGAAGCGCTTGCCGGCTATATCCTGAGTTTCAGGTAGTCTGTTTCCATGGAAGAGATCAAAGGTGAACAACAGTTTTCTCTTGCGCCTCTCAGACCGGAATATGTGGGCGCAATGAGCATGATACTGTGCTCGATGGACCCCTGGCTCACCCTGGAATACAGGCCGGAGGCTTTCGAGTTTTATCTGCTGCACGCAGACCCGGCGCTCAGCCGTTATGCAGTAATGATTTCCGGAGATGTCTGCGGGGTTGTGTCAGTGAGGTCTCCGTGGCTTTTTGGACCGTTCATCGAACTCATGGCCATCTTTGATGGATTTAGGGGCAAAGCAACCGGGCGACGGATCATCGACTGGGTCTGCGACCGGTATGAACCGGCAAACCTGTGGGCTACGGTATCCTCTTTCAACCTGAGGGCGCAAAAATTCTACAGCAGTAGAGGTTTCGAGAAAATGGCGATCCTGGAGGACCTGATAAAGCCGGGCTGGAATGAAATTCTGCTCAGGAAAAGAATGGCTGCGCCGAAGCAGCGCTGACGCCCAGAAAAAAAGAATGGCCGGTGAAAGTCCCCCGGCCGTTCATTCCATGAAGATAAATGCGGTAGTTACTTCTTCATGTGTCTCTTGAACATCGCTTCGCATTTCTCTGCAGCGGCTTCTGCTCTGCGAGCGGCGTTCTCAGCCCTCATCGCGGCAGCCTCGGCTGCTCTGGCGCTGGCTGTACATGACTGTTCGATTGACTGACACTTATCCATACAGTTCGAGTAAGTATCCGTCGTAGCGCTCTTCGTGCCGCAGCAACCGGAGATCATCGTAAAAGCCAATGCAACAACAAACAAAACTGCTACTATTCTCTTCATGCTCTTTCCTCCTTAGAAACCGATCAGATTAACTACCATGTGACTTTCAAAATCCTCCTTACTGTCTGTGCTATCCCCACCTCCTCTCGAATCCAAAATTAGCAAAATAGATCTTTTTGAAGTGTATTAAACCACCTACGCTGCTTTCATGGAACAAAACAACTAGATGCTACGACACCTGTTTTGTAAAATCAAGAAATTTTTTGTCCAACCATTACCCCATATACACTGGAGGCGCCGGGAAATCTGATGCTCCTTTTCTTGCCCCAAAGGAAGCGCACGGATGACCTATCCCCGTCCCCCCGGCTGAGTGAGCCAGGCCGCACCTGTTACTGTGTCATTTCAGCCACTTTGAGCGAGTCGTCTTCGTAAGCGTTTCGCGTCACATCCGTGGGGACTCCATTTTGCAGACTCATCGCCACCATGAATTTCTTCTGATCCACATCTTTTGCAAGGGGGTATTGCGCCAGTTTATCGAATGCATATCTAGCATAATCAGGAATTTTCTTATAAACATCCGGAAAAGCCTGTACAAGTATCCGCCCGTTTTTTTGGCCGAATTTGAGCGGTTCGTAGATGATCTCGAGCTTTGTTCCAATCGGCACCTGAGGATACAAGATGCGTATGTGTTCGGGGTAGCAACGAATGCAGCCGTGGCTTACGAGTCGACCGACCCCCCAGGGCATTGCTGTCCCGTGAACTCCATAGGCGCCTGCCGAAAACTTCATGACGAATTCTCCAAGCGGGTTCTCCGGGCCGGGCGGCATTACAGCCATGCCATATTTTTCCTGGAGCGAAACAGGAACATACCAGGACGGATTTGGCCTCTTCTCATTTACGAAAAAGGATCCAAGCGGACTTTCCCATCCTTCGTCGCCTATCCCGATCGGATAGGTCTGAACGGTTGAACTGCGCTGGTCGAAAAAGTAGAGCCTCAACTCGGGGATATTTATTACCAGTTGATAATGCTGGCTGGGCGGAAGCACCCAGAAGGTCGGAATAAAAATCCGTTTGCCCTTGGGCGGAATCCATGCATCCATTTTGGGAAAAAGGAGATCGACGGAATTGTAGCCCAGGCCGTTTCGCCTCGCTATGTCCAACAGAGTGTCTTTGGGTTTGATATTGTACCACCTCGGAGACCCTACCACGGTCAGGTCCGGGATGCGATACTCGAATTTTTGAACGCTTGCCGAGAATACTTCTTCTTTATCTTCTTCAGCAAAGACAAAAGAATAAAACAGGAGGGTGAACATGAGAAAAAACCAAAGCCCTGCAACCCTTTTCAATCTCATAAGCTGTTTCCCCAATATGCCGCAGTTTTGAACGGTCTCGCACCAGTTGCCGTACAATAAAGACTCTCGGATTTTAGATCAAGTCCTTTTTGATACCGAAATCCTCGCGCGTCAAGCACAAAAACAGGGCCGGCGCGACAATCGGGCGCGATAGCCTGCAATTAAGGGAAATCTACGCTCGTTGCTCGTAATATAGACCGGAAACAACCGAGTCTAAAAAATAATAAGCACCAATGGCGGTATGTGAAGCCCGAGCGAATCCCATTGACCCGATCTCCGATTTATGTGCTCTGATTTCCATCAAAGCAGTTCGAGCAGTTCGGCGGGCTTTGCGATGAGCTTTTTGGCGCCGCTTGCTATAAGCTCTTCGGCGTTTCGAAATCCCCATAGCGCGCCGACCGCGTACATCCCTGCGGCATTTGCGGTTTTCATGTCAGTGGCCGTATCGCCGAGGTAGAGGAAGCCGGCGGGCTCAACTCCGAGCCGGTTGGCAATTTCCAGTGCTGCGGAAGGGTCGGGCTTGCGAGGGACGGACGGGCTCTCGCCCATGACGACCTCGAAGCGCCAGATGGGCAGAAGCCCCTCTATCGTCCTCAGCGTCAACTCATGGGGCTTGTTGGAAAGCACGGCCATCTTCAAGCCGCGCGCGGTCAACGCGTCAAGAAGCTCCGGAATCCCCGGATAGGGCCGGCTTTTCACATTCCAGTTGCGCTCATAGGTCTGCCGCATCATTTCGACGCATTGGGATATCAGCCGGGGGTCTGTTTTGGCCGAATCCGGAAGGGAGCGCCTAACAAAGGTCTCCATGCCTTCCCCGATGAAATACTTGTACTTTTCTAATTCGTGGACGGGAAATCCGAAATGGCGAAGCGTGCTGTTCATTGAATCGGCCACATCCTGCAGAGTGTCCAGCAGCGTGCCGTCAACATCCAGAATTATGGCCCGAAAATCTTTAGCTCGATACAATCCCGTTTTCCTCTCCTCTGAGCGGGATGTTTCCCGGCGCACATCCGCCAGTAGCCTTTGGATCGCCGCTCGGTGCTCCTCGGATGCGTGCAGAAACATCACACCTAAATTAAACGAATCCTTCTCCTGGTCAGTGCTGTACCAAACTATTCTGACCGGCGCCCATAGGGCGGCCTCGGGCAGGCTGACCTTCAAAGTAAACCGGCTCGATTCGCTTCCAATCACTATATGATAAGGGCCGACTTTCAGAGTTTTTAATTCCAGCCGCGCACCTCTTGTCGAGACCTCCGTAACTGTGACCTCAACATTTTCTTCATGGTTCAGGCAAAGACAGGTGAGCGTACCGGCCCATGCGACTTTGAATCGCTCCGTTTGTCTTCTGTCAGTACCCGGCTTCCAAGCGGCCATTTGCAAATGTCCTCGTATGATACACTTATAAACCACCCTGTGCGACCGGTGATGCATAGCCCGGAAGGCATCCCCTCAGGTGTCTGTCGTTGGCGCGTCGGGCGTTCGCGTGATGCCTTCTAAGGAGAGCGCCTGAAGCCTGCCGCCTGGGTGGATGAGGGTCTCCTTGCCATTGCCGCCTGAAGGTATTTGTAGATTTCCCCACGGTCCAGCGCGGACGCGTAAACAATGGGCTTCATATTGTGAATGTCTTTGGTGTAGACGTCTGCGCCCGCCGCGACCAGAAGGCAAACCACATCGTAGTGGCCGTAAATCGTTGCAACCGTAAGGGCTGTTCTGCCGAACTGGTCCTTTATTTCCGTATTGGCGCCCTTGGAAAGCAAAAGGTCGGCAATTTGAGAGAAGCCTGCCTGGGAAGCGTGCATAAGAGCGGTCTGTCCTTGAGCGTCCTGCTGGTTTAATCGGGCGTCACCGGCAAGAAGGAGCCGCACCACTTCGAGGTTGCCGTTCATGCTGGCGCCCATAAGGGCGTTGACTCCCGCTTTCTTGAGCCTGGGGACTTCCAGGACGCTCTGGAGGTTCACATCCGCCCCTTGCGTCATGAGCGTCTCGAGCACTTCCGTGTGGCCTGCCCAAGCTGCCTGCATGAGGGCAGTCACTCCGAAAGTGTCCGTCAGGTTAACCACAGCGCCCTTGTCGAGCAGCAATTGGATCAACTCCGAACTGCCTTGGAGAGCGGCGTGCATAAGGGGGGTCATTCCATCACGGTCCCTGCCGTTCACATCAGCGCCCCTGGTGAGCATCTTGCGCACCGCCCCGCTGGCCTCCGAGTCAACGGCCGCGAATAACTCCTGGTTTAATAGTTCGCGCCTGGCCGCAGCCGCCCGGGCCTTCATCTGATCTTCTGACAGAGTCGCTACGGGTTGTTTCGACTTTTCCTGTTTTTGCTGTCCGAGTGCAGGGGCCGAAAAGGCCAGAAGCAAACTCAGGGAGCAAATCAAAACTCTACATTTGCTCTCTTTCATATTGTTTCCTCCCGATTTCACTGGTTCATAAAATTGAGCGCTCTCACCGGCGCGCCGGATCAGAGCTATAATGCAAATTACAGGCCGTCTCAATCTGTGCAAAACCCTTACGACAAGGGGTGAGCGCTTTGCGAACCCTTTATTTAATCACACTTAATACAAAAATTTACAAGAGGATTTTAACGTGTCAAATCACGGTCTTCTTATAAGCGACTCAATAATGGACAACACCATTTACAAGCGGCGCGGGAAGGTCGTATAACCCTTTTATTTTAACATCTCAACAGGTTGGTTCTATTAGACGTCAAGGTTTCGACGCTCGGCGAGGCGGCCGCCGGTCCCCACGCCTGCGCCGCCATAATCTCTCCAGGATTTATGTGTGACAGGGCTTAAGTGGCCTTGTCCCAGAGCCACGGGTGGTTATCGGCCCTGGAACTCGATTTTGTAATTCGATTTCGGCGAACGACCGATATCGAATTCATAACTCTCGGAAAGCGATGAGAAAATCTCGACTTCCGCCTATCGAGCGCAAGGGTTAGACAAGTATCCGCTCTTCGGTTTGCCAATCATGCCGGGAAGGAATGGTTAAACAGCAACCGAAAGTGCGCCGGCGCCTGATAAAGAGAAGCATTGGTTTTTTTAGGATATTGGTTAGACGGCTTTCGCGGGTGAGCAGTTTCTTGTTTAACCTTCAATAACAATTCCCGGCTTTTGTGTGGTCTGTCATCGAGTCTGATCGACAGGCCGTTCAGTAAAAAAGCGTCTGGCAGCGGTGGTATGGACGTTTGCGAAATGCATCGAGCTGGCCCAACCTCCAGAGCCAGTTATCGACCAGAGAGCTCGTAAGCTTGAGCCCGTGCTCATGGAAACCATTCTTCAGTTTCTCGACGGCCCATACGGTCATTGCCCGAATCTCGACTTCCTCTTCGGAGCCCGGTTGGAGGGGCTGCATGGCGTCAATCCTGGTCGCGAGCCCCGAATGATATGAAATGATTCCAAGCTCTCGGAGCACCTGTGGAAGCTTGTAGTCCGCAAATGCGGTAAGCAGCCCGATGTCGTCGAATTTCCCCCATTTGTCTCCCCCGAACGCGGTGAAAACGTCAAAGGCGAAAATCTGGGCCCTCTTCCAGAAATCAACTCTTTCTGTTCTGTAAAGGGCCTCATCGCGGAAGCTCGGAAAAAGGGAGACAGTCCTGCTGACAAGCCCGACGGCGCTCAAACCTGACGCTGCATCGAACAGGGACATGAGATCGCCGCCAAGTTCGGACAGAATTATCGAGCCTGCATCCCGGAGGTTTTTCAGCCGCTCTTCAAACATTGGAATCCTGCCAGCGCCGGAAAAGATTTCGGCAAGGTCGCCTGCGCTGATGCTCGACAGGAAATGAGGATCGGTTATGGGGAAACCCTGCTCTTGCGCCCGCTTTAGACTCGCGGCAAGACCCCAGTACCCCGAGTAAGGCATGCCATTGTAGATGACCGTCCAGACCGGCTCATCCAGACCGGGCCAGAAGCAGTGGTTCAAAACTTCGAGAGCAAAAATCCAGCGAACGCTCTCCTCAGTCCCGTCAAAGAAATGGCAGGGATGTTCCCAAGATGAAAGCGGATTGACCGTATGCCCCCATTTTAAAATTGCCGGGCCGATCCGGTCTGGGCGAAATGTGACCAGGCGGCTTCGAGCAACCACCCGCTCAACCGAGGCAAGGACCTGGAAGCCGCTCAATTGAAAATCCTGAAGCAGGTGTGAAGAAGGAAGCAGGAAGCGGGAAGTAAGAAGCGGACATGGTTTTCACTCCCTGCTTCCCGTTCTTGCTTCTATACTATGCCCCACTCTTCTTTTTCATATAATCAAAAATATCCTGAACAGTGCGAATCTTTTCAGCGTCTTCATCGGGGATTTCCGTGTCGAAGGCTTCCTCCAGCGCCATCACCAGTTCAACGACATCGAGAGAATCGGCCCCCAGGTCGTCAACTATGTTTGCGCCGGATGTCACCATATCTTTGTCAACTCCGAGCTGGTTTGCAATAATATCGATGATTCTGGTCTGTTCCTCCGCAATGCTCATTTAATCCTCCTTGTCTCAGGTTTCGCATTCAATTGTTCGGACATCTTTGACAAATCCATAGAATAAAACTTCCAGCACCCCCGGCAGCTCATCCACAAGTGGATAGGAACAATCCCTGGCGAGCCATTTCTGTATTACTCCGTGGGCAAAGCCCATAGTGCCGTAAAAAACCGTCTGAAAATCGACGTCCTTGAGAATCCCCCGCTGGGTCCCTTCGTAGACTTTCCTCTTAAGATTGGGAATGGCCCGCATCACTTTTCGGAAGTACTCGTCCGGGGAGTGTTCGCCCAGGTCGAGTTGTTCCTGGATGATTAGCCTGTAGAGACGCTGGTTTCGGTCGAAGAACTCGAAATACATCCGGATGTACTTGGAAATCATCGTAAGCACGTCGTCTTGGCCGTCCATTACCGAACCGGCGGTTCTTCCGAGTTCTTCCAATCTGAGCCGCACCAGCTCAGCAAAGAGCTTTTCCTTGGTCTCGAAATAGCGGTAAAGGGTCCCTTTCCCAACGCCGGCCTTCTCGGCGATCTCGTCCATGGTGGCCGGATGAAAGCCTTTCTGAGAAAACACCTCCAGGGCCGCCTCGAGTATCCTTTCTTTTGCGCCCGGCCTGGGCAGGAGCGGGGCAGTTTCCTCCGTCAGGATTTTCTCCAAAAGGCTCGGGTAAAAACTCGAGGCCGGGATGCCTCTTTTTTGGGCGATCTCCCCGATGGCTTCGATCAGAGCTGAAAGGCCGATTTTGTTTTGAAGCGGTCCGGTCCGCAAAGGTCCCCGGATTTGGAGCAAACAGCGCGAAAGCTCTTCGGTGAGGTTTTCGGGCGTCGAGCCTGCAATCTCTTCGGAAATGGCCTCGATGAGCCCTTGCCTGTTTCCGGCCAGGGCCATTTTCTTCACGTTGGCGTACACATTTTGCTGGTCCGGACATTTCTGCAACGAAGCGGCTCCTTCTCCTGATACGGACTGGTCAGTCATAAACCACAGCCAAATGTCAAAGTCAAGAGCGTTTTGGCGATCATTTACTGTGACACGCAAAAGAGGTCCTGATCGAAATGTTTTTCGTCTCAAACCCCCCGGCGTATTGGAGAGAATCTCATCGGAATGCCGCCATGGCAGTTTTTATGTTTTATAAAACTTATCCAAATGTTATGAAATAAAGAGTTTTGATGGGTTTGAAACAAATAGTCTATTTAACCGGGGAAATTTGAATGCCCGCTCCGCCGACCGATTCTTTCCACAGGAAAATCGATTATCTGAGATTGTCAATTACGGACAGGTGCAATCTTCGCTGCACGTACTGCATGCCTGAAAGTGGCGTTGCAAGGCTGGACCACACGGAAATACTGCGCTACGAGGAAATAGTAAGGCTTGTGCGGATCGCGGTCTCAAAGGGCATATCGAAGGTCCGCATAACGGGGGGTGAGCCTCTGGTCAGAAAGGACGTGCTCAGTTTGTGCGAGAGCATCTCCAGGGTCCCGGGACTAAGTAGCCTGAGCCTTACGACAAACGGCGTTCTGCTCTCGGATTTTGCCGTGGGACTTCTCCAGGCGGGCGTCAGGCGCATAAATGTCAGCCTTGACACCCTGAAGCCTGAAAGGTTTGCGAAGATCGCCAGGAAGGACCTTTTCAACCAGGTGTGGGCCGGGATCATGGCCGCTGAAGAGGCAGGCATTTCGCCTGTGAAGTTGAATGCGGTAATCATGTGCGGGGTGAATGACGATGAGATTGAAGATTTGGCGCGCCTGACTTTCCGGTTCCCTTTCCACGTCCGCTTTATCGAGCTCATGCCTTTCCGGCAGTCCGATCACGAGTCAGTTTTCATGCCGGCCTCTGAAATTCTGGAGCGCTTGAGGCGTGTTGCGCCTCTGGAGGCCTCGAGCGCGGACGAGAGCAATGGCCCGGCCCTTTATTACAGGTTCCAGGGCGCTCTGGGGAAAATCGGAATCATCAGCCCGGTATCCGGCCATTTTTGCCCGAGTTGCAACCGGCTCCGGATAACCTCGGACGGAAAACTCCGGACCTGTCTCTTTTCCAGTGATGAAACCGATCTACGGGGGCCGTTGCGACAGGGTGCCCCGGACGAAGAGATTGCCGCCGCACTGCTCGCAGCCATAAACAAAAAACCGGAAAAGCACCAACTTAGCAGCCCTGTTTTCCGCAAGTGCATCTCTCGCCCAATGTTTTCGATCGGCGGTTGATTCCGACGAGTTTCTTTGGCTTGATCCGGAGTGAGTTGAACGAGAGTGAATGAAGAGCTTGATAATATAAGGCAGGAAATCGACGGTATAGATTCTGATCTGCTCCGGCTTCTTAACAGGCGGATGGAGCTTGCCGTCGAAGTGGGCCGGATAAAAGCCTCAAAGGGCCTGCCCTTCTTTCACCCGGAACGCGAGCAGATAATTTCCCGGCGCCTCTCGAATCTGAACCCCGGCCCTTTATCCGAGGAATCGCTGCGTTCGATCTACCGCGAGGTATTTACAGCTTCCCGGCTTGTCCAGTACGGTTCGCACAATACGAACGCGGAATTGGGAAAACGCTCTTCCGGGGTTCGAAAGGCCGGTATTTGCGGATGTCTTGTCGAAAGCTCCTTTGAAGAGTTCCCGAAATGGCTGAACCACCCCGAAGTCGATCTGGTGGAGTGGCGAATGGATAAATTCGCCGGCAGGCGCTCGATGGAGGAGATGAAGACTTTTCTCAGCGCTCTGTCTATAAAGCAGCGGCTTCCGGTGATAGCCACCAACAGACCGGTTCGGGAAATGGGCGTTTTTACCGGTCGGGAAGACCTGCGGCTGAGCATGCTCGATGAGGCGGCAAAATCCGGCGCCGAATGGATAGACCTCGAACACGACACAGACGTTGACAATATCGCCCGGTTTCGGCAGGCCGGAGCGAAGGTCCTGCTTTCATGGCACTGTCCTGCCGAGACCCCATCCAGGAGGGTTTTGCGGGAAAAGCTGGCGAGCATGCACAAGACAGGGGCCGATGCTTTGAAAATAGTGACCATGGCCCAATCGGGCGAAGATAACCTGAGGGTGCTCGAACTGATTCCGCTGGCCGGAAAAGAATTCGGCATCGATCTGATCGCGTTCTGCATGGGACAGGCTGGAAAATGGAGCAGGCTGGCAAGCATATTTCTGGGCAGTCCCTGGACTTATACGCAGTTCGAGGGCCGGTCTGCCGGCGCGCCGGGTCAGCTTGCGGACTCCGAGATGCGCGCGCTGATCCGTTGTATTGATCTTTTAAATCCATAGGAGTTAATCTGTGATTCACAGTATGACCGGATTTGGCCGCAGCCGCAAAGAAGGGGCGGGCTACGCCGTCAGCGTTGAAATGCGTGCTCTTAACGCCAAGCAGCTCGACATTTCCGTTCGCATTCCAAAAAACTTCTTCGAGTTCGAAGACTTGTGCAGGAAGCTGATTGCAAAGAGGATCCGAAGAGGCCGGATCGATGCCTCCATTCAGATAGAGAGCACCGATGTCAGGCAAAAGGCGCCCCATATCAGCCTGGAGCTTGCCCAATACTACTGGTCACAGCTCCAGGAGATTCACCGCGAGATCGTGCGCTCAGAAGAACCTTCGCTGGATCACCTGTTAAGGATCCCGCATATCTATGAGACGCCGGAAGCGGTTATTGACTCCGAAGCAATCAGGGAACTTATTTCATCCGCCATGTCCGAGGCGCTGGAGCAGGTGCTGGGGATGCGCGCTCTCGAGGGCGAAATGCTGCTTCGCGACTTCATGGACCGGCTGACGGCGCTAAGGGATGATCTTTCGGCGGTGGCAAGCCGCCGGGAGGCCGTTATCGAAGAGTACAGGACCAGGCTGCAGGAGCGGATTAAACAACTCCTGGGCGGGACGGAGCCCGATGAGAACAGGCTCCTTCAGGAGATAGCGTTTATCATCGACCGGGCGGACATAAACGAGGAGATCGTTCGGTTGGGAAGCCACCTTGGACAGGTTGAGTCTATTCTGGCCGGCGCAAAGCCGGCCGACGGACGGAGGCTCGATTTCCTTATCCAGGAACTTCACAGGGAGGCCAGCACGATCGGCTCCAAGACCTCAGACCTGGATACGGTGCAGGCAGTCGTCCGGATGAAGACGGAGATCGGAAAGCTAAAGGAGCAGGCGCAAAATATCGAGTAATCGCAATTGCAGGCCAGGTCGCAAACAATCTGGTTTTAACCCCGTCTATGGATGCTCAGGGGGTTGCAATTTCTCCGTCAAAGAAATAGAAGAGTATGTTTTCCTGATTGGGCCGGTCAAATTTTGGCGAAAATAGATCCCGGGAAGGAGTCCGCTTTGGGCGCAAAGAAAATAAAACCTGTAAGAAAATTGCAGAAAAAACTGGCGTTGCCGCCGGATACAGCTTTTGAGCAAGTTAAAAAATGGGCTGATAAGAATTACGCGATCGTCTTTGGCGCATGCGCCGCAATCGTGCTTACGGTTATAGCGGTGTGGGGCTTCAGCGCATACGATCGTTCAAAACAGCTTCGGGCGCAGTCCGCTTACGGGACGCTTTTATCCAGACTCCCTGCGGAAGGGAAGGTGAGTCCGGCGGACTGGGAAATGGTTATCCCCGATCTGCAGAGATTCATCTCCGAACACAGGGATACAGCGCCTGCTCTAAACGCCCGGATCGAGCTTGCGAAGGCTTTCTTTGAGGCGAAGCGCTACGGGGATGCGATCAAAACAGGCAAAGAAGCCCTCAATTTGGCGACTGCGGGTAACAGCCTTGGACCTCTCATCCTGTATCAGCTTGGCTATGCCTATGAGTCGGCCGGAAAGCCCGATGAGGCCGCCAATGAATGGACCAGCCTGAAGCAAGGCGGCATACCCGATTTGGAGCGGGAAGCCGACTGGAACCTGGGCAGGATCTTCGAAGGTAAAAAGGAGTTTGCGAGGGCCGCCGAGATGTATCAGCTTGCCTCCCAGGCACCCGGTGATTATCCCCCTTCTGCTTTGATCGACCAGCAGATAGCCAGGGTAAAAGCCGCAGAATGAGCTGCGCTAGTTTGTATTTTGCATGGGCGCTGGGCATCGGGCGAATTTTACTAAAAAAGAGTTGTCTTTTTTGATTCGGCATGCTATCTAGGAAAGCTTATTTGGAATTTATGGCTCTTAGAGCGAGCTTTTCTAGGGTGAGGTTCCCGAGCGGCCAAAGGGAGCAGACTGTAAATCTGCCGGCGTAGCCTTCGGAGGTTCGAATCCTCCCCTCACCATCACTTATGGCATGTAGGAGATGGTGGCAGCCATAAAGCGAGTCATTGTCGTCGGGACTACATACGCTGAGTTCGGGATGCAAGGAAAATTCCGGCCGGGGCGCCTTTCAGCTCCAGATGGCCCCGCATTCCCTTCACGTTATGGACCTTCTCCAATCCTCTTGTTTGGCTGCAACTTCGAAAGCCCACGTAGCTCAGCAGGTAGAGCACTTCCTTGGTAAGGAAGAGGTTCACCGGTTCGAACCCGGTCGTGGGCTCCATTTGGCTTTGGTTTGTAGGTTTGAGCGGGTATGCCGGTGATATCATCGGACCCTTGGAAACGTAGCCTGTCAAACATTTTCCTTATATCATCGGAATCATTTAGGAGAAAGGGCAATGGCTAAGAAGAAATTCGAGCGGACAAAGCCACATGTAAATGTGGGCACGATTGGTCACATTGACCATGGGAAGACGACCCTTACCGCAGCTATTACAAAGCAACTTGCAAAAAAGGGCAAGGCCCAGTATGTCCCGTTTGACCAGATCGACAAGGCCCCCGAGGAGCGCGAACGCGGCATCA